>DASZEU010000245.1:0-6053 GCA_035940535.1 Candidatus Angelobacter sp. | reverse complement strand
AAGCTACCGCCATCGCGCCCCGGAACGGATCCGCACTGCCTACAATTGGGAGAGGATTACGGATCAATATGAAGAGCTGTTCTATCAATTGGCCACAGGTGAAGACCCGACGCGAGTTCATTCGAGCGTTGCCAGCCCTTTGAGTCCTGACGAAGCAGAGACCTCAGCAAGCCAGAAGGCAGTCCCAGAGAATACCTTACGGTAAGAGGTTATTGGGTGCGACTAAACCGATAATAGCTTTAGTCCCCATAGTCTAATGTCACTTACTTTTCGGCTGAGTAGCAAGTTCTCCCTCTAAAACGCCCTGTCATCTAAGATGCCGCCCGCGCCAAATTTCCCAATTACCAAGTTACTCAATTACCAAATTTCCTCAGGCTTCGGCTGGTTCGCCTAGTTCTTCAGCTATGCTCATTGCCCAGCGGTCGGTAATCCCGTATTCCTTGAGCTTTCTGTACAGCGTGGTTTTGCCGATGCCCAGCATCTTTGCCGTCGTCAGCTTGTCGCCATTCAATTGATTGAGAGCATTTAGAATCGCTTGCCTTTCCAGTTGAGCCAGCGGCATGATCTTTTTTCCATTTATGTTGGAGTGACACGACAGGTTCGCACTCTGGATTTGGCTGGGCAAGTCGCACACTTGCAGGACTGGTCCGGAACTCAAAGCTGCTGCCCGTTCCAGGCAGTTTTCCAACTCGCGCACATTACCCGGCCAATCATAAGCGAACAGGAGCTTCATTGCTTCCGGGCTGATCGTGCGACGTATGCCGGTGGAGCGCGCCAAACGGTCGAGGAAATGGTCCATCAGCAGGCGGATATCGTCTTTCTTCTCTCGCTCGTCTTTGCGCTCCCGCAAAGGCGGAAGGCGCAAGCCCACCACGTTGAGGCGGAAGAATAGATCGCGGCGAAAACTACCTTGATGAATGGCTAGCTCCAGATCGCGACTGGTGGAGGCGATGATGCGAACATCGATAGAGCACGCTTTGGTACTGCCCACTGGGCGAATCTCTTTTTCCTGAAGAGCGCGCAGCAGTTTGGCCTGGAGATCAATGGGCAACTCACCGATCTCATCCAGGAAAACCGTACCGCCATCGGCAATAGAGAGCAATCCTTGCTTGGGACGGACCGCGCCAGCAAATGCGCCCTTCACATAGCCGAACAGCTCACTCTCGATATGCGTAGGCGAAAGAGATGAGCAATCGACCGGAATGAAGGGTTTGTCGCGGAAGGGCCCGGTAAAGTGAATGGCCCGTGCCGCCATCTCTTTTCCCGTGCCACTCTCACCTTGGATCAATACCGGATGTCTGCTGGATGCGACGTTGGCGACAATGCGGTACAGCTTCTCCATTTCTGAAGAGCGGCCCACCATGCCGCCATAGCCCGGATTGTTTTTGAGGTGTTCGCGGGTCATGCGGTTTTCGAGAGCGAACCTCAGGTGCTCGGTCACTCGCTCCAGCAGCATCTTGAGTTCGTCAATGTTGAAGGGCTTGCGCAAATAGTCGTAAGCACCGCTCTTCATCGCCGCCAAGACGGAATCCACTGTGGCGTGACCGGTGATCATGATCACCTCGGTTTCCGGCTGCTGCTGCTTGATCTTCATCAATAATTCCAGGCCATCGGGGCCGGGCAGCTTGATGTCGAGCAGCACAACATCGATAGGGTGGCTCTCCAGATGGCGGACTGCGGCGACCGCATTCTCCGCAGTGAACACCTTGAAGCGCATCTCTTGGGCTACCTCCTTGCATGAATCGCGGATTACGTGCTCATCATCCACGATCAGCAACGACAAATAATGGGAAGGAGCGCAGCTTTCGTTTTCGCGTATCGCCTGGGTCGATGTCGACATAGCTTTCAAGTCTCCGCTTCGAACAAAATCATTCGTCTGAGGGTTTATTCAGGAGTTCTTCAATTTTGTAGGCCAGGGCCGTGGGCGTGAAGGGCTTCTTGAAAAAACTCTCTCGCCCCGCCGCCAGTTCATTCATGCGCGGATCATCGCCGGAGCCGGACACAAACAACACTTTTATTTGAGGACGCACCGTGCGGATTCTCTGCGCCAGCTCCACGCCGTTGGTAACTGGCAGCGATAAGTCGGTCACTAAAAGTTGAATTTCACCGGAATAGTTCAGCAAGGCAGTCATGGCTTCGTCCGCATTAGCAGCCGGGAGAATCTTGTATCCCCGCATGGAAAGAGCTGCATCCACCGAGCGACGCACAAGTTCTTCATCTTCCACCAGCAACAGCGTGGGGCCTTTGTGTTCGATCTTCGCCGCATCTTGCGCGGCATCGGCGCTCTGCTTGGCCGTCTCGGGATGGGCCCGGGTAAGCATTTCGGCCACCCGCTGCGATCCGCGCTGGGCTGCTCCCATGATTTCTTCCGTGTACCGGAGTAATTGATCGTCGTTGCGCAGTTTGGAATTCAGGAGGCCGGAATAAACCATGATAGCTGTGAATAGATTGTTAAAGTCGTGAACGATTTTGCTGGTTTCAGGTTTTGTTGCTGCTGGAGTTTGTGAAATTGCAGATTGTCTTTCAACCTCTTTGAGCGCGCCGATATCGGAGTGGATTTGCAGACAATAAACTTCTTGATCGTTCGACCCAATTTGGCGGGCAATTACACGGTCCCAGAAAAGCGCTCCCCCTTTTTTGTAAAGAAGCAGTTCGCAAGTTCGCACGGAGTCGTCGCCGCTGCCGCGGATCAGGCTCTGCAACGCGGACACGTCGGTTCCCGGTCCCTGTAAAAGCGTTAGATCACGACCTGCTATTTCCTGCATTGAATATCCAGTCAATTGCTGAAAATATTCATTGGCGAAAATGATCTTGGCGATGCCCGGCCCAGCCTCTGTCAAGAGGACTGCTTCAGGCAAGAAATGCATCGCGGACGCCAGAAGCTCAGCGATCGTCTCCACACCAACTGCTCCCACCCTTTAGTCAGTCTGCGCTAGTCAGTCTGAGCCATCCCCTCAGGACAAAATCGTTTTTTAATCTACAATGAGTAATGATTTTAACTGCCTAAACGTTTCAAAGACTTTAAGCTAAATTTATTTCCCGAAACAGAACAAAGTTTTCAAATTGATGATTCCAGAAATCAGACAGGCGCTCTAAGATGAGAGAATCTTCATTCAATGGGCCGATGTCCTGTTGTGATAAAACGAAATCTGGTCTGGTTTTCCTTGCAAATTTGATTCTGGGAGGTAGGTTGTGTCCACATCGCGGATTGTGACTTTCACCACCGACTTTGGCCTTACCGAGCACTATGTTGGGGCAATGAAGGGAGTTATCTACAATATCAATCCCGCAGTGACCACCGTCGATATCACCAACGCGGTCCAGTCATTTGACCTGCTGGACGGCGCGATTGCCATCTCCCAGGCCTACAGCTACTTTCCCAAGGATACGATCCATCTGGTCATTGTCGACCCAGGCGTAGGAGGGCCGAGGAGACCCATCGTGGCAACCGCCGGTCAGCACATATTTTTGGCGCCGGATAATGGAGTACTTTCTCTGGTGTATGAACGGGAGGAGCGGGTTTCGGTCCGCCATATCACCGCCAGCCATTACTTCCTGCAACCGGTGAGCGCAACCTTCCATGGGCGCGACATATTCGCAGTCATCGCGGCCTATCTGAGCAAAGGAGTCGAGGTTGCTAAATTTGGCGAGGAAATCACCGACTACGTACGTTTTGCTGCGCCCAAACCGAAAGCGACGGGGCCGAAGGCGTGGAAAGGAATTGTCCTAAAGGTCGATAAGTTCGGCAACCTGATAACTAATTTCGCTCCCCGAGACACGCCCGAACTGTTTCAGCCCGCCGCGCCCGCATTCAAGATCACCGTAGGCAAAGCAGAAATCACAAGGATGGGAGGCAGTTACGTAGAAGGAGCGCAAGCTGAGGTGTTCGCCATCGTCGGCAGTTCAGGATTCCTGGAAATTTCTGTGAATCGCGGCTCCGCATCGCAAGTCGCAGCCGCGCAGAAGGGCAGTGAGATTTCGCTGGTGATGGCTTAGATCTGCCGATCCTCGTGGAACATTATTGTCGAACAAAGGCGGATTTAACAACCCGCAATCAGCGCGTCTGAACCTTGACCGAAGCGTGACACATTCGTTTCGATCCCATAAACTCAGCATTGAACAATAAGGAGACGAGCAATGAGCACAATTCTGGTCACCGGTGGATCGGGCTTCATTGGCAGTCATTGCATCCTGCAACTTCTGGCCGCTGGCCATCAGGTGCGCACGACTATACGGAACCTTAAGCGCGAGTCTGAGGTGCGTGCCATGCTGAGGGAAGGCGGCGCCGAGCCGGGTGATCGCTTGTCTTTCTTCGCCGCCGA
This sequence comes from Candidatus Angelobacter sp., assembly GCA_035940535.1. Lineage (GTDB taxonomy): Bacteria > Acidobacteriota > Terriglobia > Terriglobales > Acidobacteriaceae > Angelobacter. The sequence goes on along the minus strand of DASZEU010000245.1, from coordinate 1,731 downwards.
TCTCGAAAATGACGCGGGCTGGCCGGAAGCAGTCATCGGCTGCGAGTATGTGCTGCACGTTGCATCGCCCTTTCCCTCGACCATTCCCAAGCACGAGGACGAGCTGATCGTGCCGGCGCGCGAAGGCGCACTGCGGGTGCTGCGCGCCTCCCGCGACGCCGGCGTGAAGCGTGTGGTGTTGACATCCTCGTTCGCGGCCATCGGCTATGGCCAGAAGCCGCAGACCACGCCCTTCAATGAGACCAGTTGGACCGACCCCAATGGCAACGACGTGCAACCCTACACAAAGTCGAAGACGCTGGCCGAACGTGCAGCTTGGGATTTCATCGCCAAAGAAGGTGGTAGCCTGGAACTTTCCGTTGTAAATCCGGTGGGCGTGTTCGGCCCGGTCCTGGGGCCTGATTATGCGACCTCGATCCTCCTGGTGCAGCGCTTGATGGATGGAGCCATGCCCGGCTGTCCCCGGCTCTATTTCGGCGTTGTCGATGTGCGTGACGTTGCCGACTTGCACATCCGCGCCATGACTCATCCCGCCGCCAAAGGCGAACGCTTCCTGGCCGTCGCCGGGGATTTCATGTCAATACTTGATATCGCCAAGGTACTGAAGGAGCGTATGGGTGCGCCGGCCAAAAGAGTGCCGACCCGGCAATTGCCAGACTGGCTGGTGCGCCTCGCATCGCTGCGCGATCCAGCGGTGAAACAGATCCTGCCCGAACTTGGCAAAAAGAAGAACGCCACCAACGAAAAGGCTAAGCGAATGCTGGGCTGGAACCCGCGGTCGAACGAGGATGCCATTGTGGCCACCGCCCAAAGCTTGGTGCGGCTCGGACTTTTGAAGCAAAGCCCCAAAAAAGCTGCTTAGGTATGGCATCATTGTGGACCCATGCCCGACACCGCATCGCTCGAACAGGCTGACCTGCGCAAAGAACTCGGACTTCGCGACCTGGTAATGGCGCAGGTGCTGTGCGTTGTGGGTTCGAGTTGGGTCGGCGTGGCGGCGAAGCTAGGCCGCGCCCACGTGGCGTTCTGGCTGGGCGGGATACTGCTCTACTATGTGCCGCTCGCAGTGGTCGTCATCTACCTGAACCGCATGATGCCCTTGGAAGGCGGCCTCTATCAATGGGCGAAATCCGGTTTTGGTGAGTTGGCTGGCTTCCTGACGGCGTGGAATCTTTGGGTCTATGCGGTCATTGTGACCGGCGCGATCATCTTCGTTGTGCCTACGGATACGGCCTATATCCTTGGTCCGGCAGGAGCCTGGATTCCCGCAAGCAAACTGGCTACGCTGGCACTGACCGGTGGCGTGATGATCGGGATCACATTGGTTGCCATCCGCGGCCTGGATATCGGGAAATGGCTGCACAATGTGGGCAGCATCGGAATCATGGTGGCTTATGTGATTCTGCTGGCGCTGCCAGTGTGGGCCCTGCTGCGCCACTCGATCGCGCACTATGAGCCGATTCCCTGGCAGCCGCCGCGGCCCTCATGGTTCGGCCTGGCAATCTTCGGACAGATGACGGTTGGGGCGCTGAGTGGATTCGAATACGTTGCGATTCTGGCCGGAGAATGCCGCAGCGCGGCCCGCACCGCGGGACAGTCGGTAATAATTTCAGCCCCCATTATCGCGCTGATGTTCATTCTGGGAACGAGTTCGGTATTGACCTTTGTTGGCGACCAACCTATCAACGTAATCGGCCCCATCCCGCAAACCATGCGTCTCGCCTTTGGCGC
>DASZEU010000244.1:0-22650 GCA_035940535.1 Candidatus Angelobacter sp. | reverse complement strand
CCGTTCCAGCGCGACCTCTCAGACACTCATCATAAGCGGTTGGCTGATGTGATCAACAAAACGGGCCGCTTTCTCGATCCGATCATCGCTGTAACCGCGCCTGCCGGCGGTTTCTGGACGCCCAACGGCCGCCACCGCCTGGAGGCCATGCGCCGTCTAGGCGCTAAAGCGATCACTGTTCTGGTTGTAACCGACCGCGAGATCGCCTGGCAGATTCTGGCGTTGAATACGGAAAAAGCGCACAACTTGAAAGAACGCTCGCTGGAGGTCATCCGCATCTATCGTGGTTTGGTGGAGGAAGATGCCTCGCGTCCAGAATCATCGTTTGCCTTCTACCTCGACGAAGCGGCGCTGGTGACCCTGGGCGTCTGCTATGAACATATACCCCGCTTTGGCGGCGGAGTCTATCATTCGATTCTGCGACGCCTTGAGACCTTTACCGATGAGCCGCTGCGAACCGCCATCAAGGACCACGAAAAGCGCGCCTCCCTGACGCTTGACCTTGAAGAAAAAGTTTCAGCGGCAGTAAAGAAATTGAAAGAACGTGGACTGATCAGCCCCTATTTGCGTGCCTTTGTTGTGGCCCGCATCAACCCACTGCGCTGGATCAAGGGTGAGCCGCCTTCTCTGGAAGAAGTATTCAAGACCATGCGCGACCGCGCCGCCAAATTCAATGTGGAGAAAGTAAAACAGCAAGACCTGGCCGGAGCAGCAGGCCCGCCCGACGACGAAGGCTAGATCAATTTACGGGAAAACACCTGCCGAGATGCGCCAATTCTGGAACCGCCAACCGGTTTTTGTTGCAATCACTTGCAGATGAGCGAAAAATAATAATCAGACGAAGAGAAGGAACTCATCCAAAAGAAAAATATGATGCCATCGTGACCTATGGGGTGATCGAGCATCTTCCCAACTACCGCAAACTCTTTGAACGGGCTTGGGAGTGTTTAAAGCTGCCTATGTCATGCAACAATTCCAATGTGGGACAGGGCCGAGAAAGCAATCTGCTGTGATAGACTTGCATGGTAATGTGAGGGATGTTTGCCGGATCAACGCAAGCCTGCTCTTCATTGGCCCCCGCCGCTGGTCACGAAACCGCTATCACCCCCGTTGCATAGGCCACAAAACTCTCCCTGGATAACGCAACCTAACCTTTCTTTGTTACAACGATCGGAGGCCAGGCGAAATCCGTTTGAGTCTGTACAGCGAGAAACCGTCGCGCCGCACGTCCGAGGACCCGCGCCTACGCCCATACCGTCATCCGGCAACGGGCTGTTAAAGCCGCCCGCTGCTGCTCAGATGTACCGTCCTGCTGCTACGCAGTCCGCGGCATCGAAGCCGGTTATAACTAGACAACTCGGCGGGGCACCGCCCGTCTATCGTCCCGTCAATGTAAAGACAGCCCAATCTAAAATCGGCGCCGGTACTCCACTGGCTAACCGACCTAATAATGGAGATGGCGCGCCGGGTGGATTCCGAGTCGAAGCTCCTGCGGTCTACCGTCCGCTTGCAACGCTTCCGGGAGCGCAGATGAAGCAGGCTGCGGATTGGAGCACAATCCAATTGGGCAAACCAAGACATAAAGCCAAAGCTAAAGCTAAAGCTAAAGCTAAACGTGATCGCTCTGGACTCATGGACAAGCCCAAGTACACCAAGTTAAAAACGAAGCCCAAATCCAGCCAATCTACAGCCGTGAAGCTTCGGATTGGCGACTGGTGGTATCACGGACTAACGGGCAAAGGCTGTGGTCACGCAGAAATGCACGCGCTTCACATATACATCCAAGAACAAGGTGGAGTTGCACGTGCAATCAAGAATTTTGAGAAAGCCACAGTGAGAACGGTAGAGTGTCTGGCAAAACCCGTGTGCAGCCGATGCTCACAAGTGTTAAAAGCTCTTGAGTTTACGCTCCACGGAACTACGCAATGGAGCGCAAAGTCCATGGGCAGCACCCAATGGGGCGCATCCATGAATGTCAAAGCCTTCTTAAAGGCATTTGAACTTAACGTCGACGCAATCTCCACAGCTAGCACAAATTGAGTGTTTGGGTGACTATCACGGTTTGACTAGTGCAACTTGAAAGTGTTGAAGTCACTATTTCTCATCTAACTATTGCGAAAAAATGAAAACCTTTGATATTGGATTGGCTGAGCGGCTTGCCGCCTTGGCGCTGGAGTGCGTGCATCGGGAGTATCCCAACAAGATCAACCATCTACTCAACAGCGATGCGGATGCTGCCACGCCACGAAAACTGACCCCAGCATTCTACGGATGTTATGACTGGCATTCCGCCGTTCATACGCATTGGTTGCTGGCGCGGCTCGCTCGACTTTTTCCTGAAGCGCCGTTTGCATCGCGGGCAAGGAAAGCCCTGCACCAGAGCCTGACTCGCGCCAATATTGCGGGCGAAACCGCTTATTTAAAAGGTGAGGGACGCGCCGGCTTCGAGCGCCCTTATGGGCTCGCCTGGCTGCTGCGACTCAGCCTTGAATTGCATGACTGGAGCAAAGATGATTCCTGGGCTCGCGGCCTCGCAGCCAACCTGCAACCTCTGGAGTCGGAGGCAAAACATCGCTTGAGCACCTGGCTGCCGCAGCTTCCTTATCCAGTGCGCTCTGGAGAGCATAGCCAGACTGCCTTTGCGCTGGGCCTGATGATCGACTACGCCAGAGGCCAGAGCGACGAGAATTTTCTCGAACTTCTCCAATGCCGAGCCATCCATTTTTACGGCAAAGATGAAGCTTGCCCGTTGGCCTACGAGCCTTCCGGAGAAGACTTCTTGTCCCCAAGTCTGGCCGAGGCAGACCTGATGACGCGTGTTCTCAGTATTGAGGACTTTTCAAATTGGCTAACTCGCTTTTTGCCGCAGTTACCTCTGGATGGACAAGGCGACTGGCTGCGTCCGGTGAAATCGCCCGATCCCAGCGATCCCAAGTTTTCCCATCTCGATGGCCTCAACCTCAGCCGGGCATGGATGCTGGAAAGAATCGCCTCTGCCCTCTCACCATCCGACCAGCGCGGACCTGCCTTGACTGTTTGCGCCCACGCACATGCTGAAGCAGGCCTGCCGGCCGTGAGCGGGCAGCACTACGTCGGTTCGCACTGGCTGGGCACCTTTGCCGTCTATCTGCTGACGAGCTAGAGAGTTTTATAATCACCTCATGGCCAGCTCCCTTTCTTTAAGCTTGGCGGATCAGTCCAATCTTGATGTGGACCGGCAGAACTCCTATCTGCGCGTCCATGCAGTCAATGTTTTTGTCCGTGATTTGGATCGAAGCCTCCAGTTTTACCTGGAGCAGCTTGGATTCAGTCTGGCTTTTGATGTCTGCATGCAATCCGGGCACCGCTGGGTGGGTGTTGCCCCGCCCGACGGCACGGCAGTGCTTACCTTGGTTGCCCCGTCTCCAGAATCGGAGGAGTACAAACTCATTGGCCGGCCTACAGGCATTGCATTTGTAGCCGAAGATGTTGCGGCTAAATATAAGGAGTGGAAGCAGCGTGGAGTCCGTTTTTCCTACACGCCCCGACTGAGGCGCATCAAGTACCAGCAGCGGCTGGATGGGAGTGCGAATGCAGAACTGCCGGTGCTGGGGAAGCAGCCGCCGATTTGGGGTGGAGTATTCACCCGTTTTGAGGATATCGACAAGAATTCTTTTGCGCTGGTCAGCTTCGACGAAATGAGCCGGGCGGTGGAAGCACAACGCCGCGCTGCGGCCGAAAAGCTGGAATCCGAACGCCGCGCAGCCTACGAACTCGAAATTGCCAAACAAGTGCAAGCCCGGCTTTTTCCTCAAGTCCTTCCGCCCATGAGAACGCTCGATTACGCCGGTCTTTGCATTCAAGCGCGCCAGGTCGGCGGTGACTACTACGACTTTCTTAACCTGGGCCGGGAACGGCTCGGCCTAGTGCTGGGCGATATTTCCGGAAAAGGAATCGCTGGAGCTCTCTTGATGGCCAATTTGCAGGCGAATCTACGCAGCCAGTGCGCCACGGCATGGGATGAACCGCTACCTCTTTTGCAGTCCGTAAACCAGTTGTTTTATGAGAACACGCCCAACAACGCCTATGCCAGCCTGTTCTTCGGCGAATACGACGATCAGTTGCGACGCCTGCGTTACGCAAACTGCGGACATCTCTCCGCGCTCTTGCTGCGCGGTGATCAGACGCTGGTATGCCTCGATTCCACGTGCACTGTGCTGGGACTCTTCAAGGACTGGGAGTGCTCGATTAGTGAATGTCATCTTCTCTCAGGCGATACACTTGCGCTCTATACCGACGGCATCACCGAATCCTTCAACCTCGCCGGAGAAGAATTTGGCGAACAACGGTTGATCGAAGCCTTGCGGCAGCATTGTGATTTGCCTCCACAGGAATTGCTGGCGGCGATCGTGAGTGAGGTCCAGCAGTTCAGCCCTGAAGAACAATACGACGACATCACCCTTATCGTTGCCAAGTGCAAATAAATCAATCCACAACCCCAGCAAACAAGTCCGTTTCGAACTGAGCTTTGGTAGGGGTCAAGCTGGCTGCCAGATGAAACAACTCTTGTGAGCCGCGCTTGCGCACCGTCTCTTCAAAGTAAGGGAAAAGAGGAGACTGCGAGGTGTGGCACTTGAATGCGGCAATTTTGGCTTCGAGGACGCTTTGCCCAAGTTCAATCTTGGCTGTCGATGGAGCAAGCGCCACCGGCTGCCGGTCGGGCATGGTAAACAGGGTGGTGCCGTAATAGAGCTTTTGGGAACAATGAGGTTGCAGACCTGACTGCAACTGTTCGGGGAAGCGGTTGGTGCGTCCGGCCCAATGGAAGGCCGTAGTGGCAAATATGGAAACCATGGTGTGATCCGGATGGGCGGTAATCGCTCCTTCCGGTCCCATCGTCAGGATTACCTGTGGGCGCACCTGCCGCACGCGGCGTGTAAGGTTCTGGACGACGGTCATGAGGTCCTGCTGATCAAGGCGGCCATCGGGATAATCGAGGACCGTGCCGCTTGTGACCCGCAGCAATTTGCAAGAGGCGGCAAATTCCTGGCGGCGCATGCGCGAAAGTTCATCGTCGGACTTGGCGCCACCCCGGTGCGTGGCCGCCTGGCCCGGTGTGAGGCAGATCACATGCGTCTCGACGCCGCGCTCGCCATAATGAAACAGAGTGCCCCCAAAGCCTCCCACCTCATCGTCAGGATGAGCAGTAAAACATAACAGTCGATACATCTTTTTTCCCCATATTCCTTTCTGAACAAGAGAGCGGCTGATTCGCAGAATTGCAGAAATTATGTGTAACATGTCGCGGGCTTGCAGCGCCAGTGAACTTGAGATTCTCTGACGTCATGACGTTTCAAAATGACCACTACGTGAGGTTTTTAGCTTATGGCGAGAAAAGCTCGAAAAAGATTCGGCGCTTACAGCTTAGGCTTCGTCGCAATCCTTGGCGCTAGCGTATTCGGAGTGGCTGCAAGTTCGTCCTCCCATGCTTCTCCTGCTTATCGGTGGGCCACACCCGCTGGTTATGATGTTGTTGTGCTAAAACCGGCAGGCGCTGTTGTCTCTCTGTTGGGCCTGATCGAGTGTGCCGAACTGGAAGGCGCACAGCAGGTTGACGAAGGGGTGAAGTCCCGAATCATCGCCGCCGATGGACACCTCATTACTCATTTCCCGCGCAGTTTCAGCTATCGAATTACCGCCTCGCTTCGCAAGACCCTTCTGACTCCAGTCGAAACCGAAATCAACACCTCCTATGATCCGCTGGATTTTTTGCTCAAGCTGAAATTCAGCCTCAAAGCGTACGACGGCATGAAAATGCGAGTGATTGAGCCGGAGTCGGTGCAAATGATCGGAGTACCGTCCGATGTCCCCTTTGACGAGCGAGTCTACCGTATCAACTTCAATCTTGAGCAAATACCGGTTACCGACCGGTTCGTGCTCGAGGTACTCTCACCGGAAGGTGTGCGGCTAACGCGATTTCACTTTGATCTGCTGTAGCAGTAACAGGTAACTTGCTAAGCCAACGCTCCTGGCTTGGTGTCCCTTCCCGTGGCTGTTCGAAGCTGTTGAAGGTCTAACCCGCATAGAGTAGACTCGTGCCAGCAACCCTAGATAGATTTATCATTTGCAGGAAACTGTCTGGAAACGCAGATGTGGACGGACAGCTAGGAGACGAAGTGCAACGCTGGTCGCAAAGAGGGGCGGGGAAGCCGATGGGCACATTGTCGATGCGACCGAACGCGACAACCGGCAATGGTTTTGCTCCACCTACTATGAACTCGCTCCCGGTCGGGATTGAACGGAGCAGGCCATCCAAGATACACAGACCGCCACCAAGCAAACTGTTACAGCCAAAGCCCGGTTTTCCCAAGCGCTCCCAGCCTAATACATCTTCCAGGCCACCAGCACCCTATCGACCAGGGGCCGCGTCTGCGTTCCCAAGCCAGCATATTGGCCCAGCGATCTACAGGCAGGTTTCGTCACAGTTGCAGCGGAAGGAAACAGTAGTCGCACCAAAACCGTACAAGCCGCCGTCGTTGCCGATGACTGCACCTCCAGTTTACCGTCCGTCCGCGCGCGGCCTGCAGCGTTCTGCTGCGCCTGCGCTTCCAACCCTTCGCACGGGTCCTCCAATGTATCGGCCGGTGCAATTCGGTTTACAGCCGAAGCTGACTGCACCTAAGCCGTACAAACCGCAACCCATGGCCAACGCTGCGTCTCCGGTTTACCGTCCGGCAGCGCCCAACGCGCAGCGCGCACCAGCGATTGCAGCTTCTTTTCACAAAACCGCTCAATTGCACACGGCTAGCATGCTGCGTCCATCAATTCCCACCGCACCCCCGGTCGTTAGAGCTGGCGTGGTCCAGAGATCGAGCTCCTTGAGCCTGGTTGAGCAACTAGAATCATCACCCATCGTAAATATCTTTGGGGCGTCCTCAACGGTTAGTATTTTCGGAATCCAGCAGCCATTTGATAGTTCCGGTACGCCGCAACGGCTGCTGCTTTACGACATTCTGGGACAGCAACGGCTCCCATCCATCCTTTCGTCGCCAATCATCACGGAGTACCAACCAAGTAATAACTTGATTTCTTCGCCTTCCCACCCTGAGGTTGCGGATCTTCCTGAACTGGTCGACGAAGATGAAGAAGAGTCCAGAATTGACCAACTCCGCGCTGACGAGGACGCGGAAACGGAGCTGTACTTCCTGGCCCAGGCCAGACGCCGCGAACTCCACGATGAGGCGAACACGCTTTATAACGCATTGGACTCGGAACGTGATCGCACAGCCAAAGGGTACAAGAAACTCCAAGACCTGGTTGCAAAAGCCGGGAATGCGAACAGCAGAAAAGCGATCCAAGGTTACGAGGATCTCCGTCTTAAATGGCGAAGGATTCATGAGACGGTGATGGAACTCACATTCGGCAATAGTTTGCGGGATCTTTTTGAAGAAATTGAGGGTACCGAAGACCTGGGCGATTTGCAGCGGCTGGTGCCCATTTATCGCACAAAGGTCGAGGAGGGGCTGCAAATACGCCGGGAACTTGTGGATGCAATGACAGAGCTGTATAAGGCTCTTCTTGAGATATTGCCGGAAGAAAAAGCCAATATACCCAAGGTCCGCCACTATGTAATTCGAGCTACGGACTCACCGCTGGCGGGGGCCGGAAAACTCCCCAAGGGAATTTCGAATGGCCAAGCAGTGGCCAGCGACATCATTAATCATCCTACGACAGGAGCTACTGGTTTCACGGTGCGCGGGAAGACGGTTTATCACTCGTCCGCCGGGAGCAGCGTCGGAGGGAACATCGGAACCGCCTTCTGGATCGTGGATGGATCAAGCCGTATGGTGGTTGCCATGGGCAGACATGTGGGTGGAACCTCTGATCAATATTCCATCACGTGGAGGGCCTCTGGGGTATCCGCTACACAGACTCCGGTTAGGCTAAACAGCACCACTCATAAACTCCAGGGCTAGCGGGCGCAGTTCGCGAGATTAGCTTGGCCGCGCCGGCGCCAGCACGATCAATATGTCATGCGCCAAGCTTTCAGGGCTGGCAAAGACGGTTGAGGGTACTGCGATGACCCTGAACTTATGGGGATTTACAGATTCTTCAAAGGCTGCTGCCAGCGAAAACAGGCCCGGACTTTTCTGTCGCAAAGCAAACTCTCCGTTGGCATTGGTGAAAACAACTTCGTCTCCAATAGGAACGGCCACGCCTGCAAGGGGAGCCCCATTCTCATCCCGCACGTGCCCTCGAACTATATACTTTGGGACATTGGCGACTTCTCTGGTGACGCCGTTCGCCTGGGGAATAGGAGTTACAAGAGAGCGGGGCAATGCGGGAGTGGGCTGTTCTGCCGGCATTGGCCGGGATGAACTTCTTGAGCGGAAGACCGGACTTAGAACGACCAAAACATCATGGGCCGAGTCCTCGGGTTCGGCGGTCACGGTTGGAGGCGCGGCGACTACCCTGAAGGTCAAGGTATTCAGGAATTCCGGCAACACCACTTCGAACCGCAACTGGCCGGCTTTTTTCTGGCGCACCATGAACTCGCCAAAAGCGTTGGTATAAACAAGCTCATCGCCAATTCGAAGGGCTGCGCCTTCGATGGGGGATCCGCTCTCGTCCCGCACATGTCCGCGAACGATGTACTTGGGAAAGTTAAAAGAGTCGCTATTGCCCCCGCCATGTTGAAAATTGTGGACCAGCAGGGTGCTGGCTCCGGCGCTGTAGCGTAGCCTGCCATCGGCCGAGCGGAAAGTGTCTCCATTGACCTGAAAGTTGCCAAAAAGCTTGATGCGCAGGCTAACGCTCAGGCTTTGCGCAAATGGATTAGCCGGGAGGAATGGCAGATAAATAGTCTGGTAATCCACGCTCACGGCAAAGCGGTTAGCCGTATAGCTTCCGCCGAATAGAACATTGGTATTTCCTTGCGACCTGCTCACTACCTGCAACAGGCTCAGCTTTTGCGAGATTTTTTCTCGTATGCTGCCCGAGAAGTTGCTCGACCGGGGCCGGGGCCCTGAGAGGGTGCGGAAGTAGTTCACGCCCCCTTCGATGTTTTTGGTGATCGGGCGGTATATTGAGAAATCTTGGCCCTCATTGTGAAAGCTTTGGGAGCGAGACTGGAAGAGCCCTGCGCCCAGGCGAAATTTGGCAACAGTATAGCTGGCTTGAAATTGGTTTACAGTGGCCCGCAGGAAAGGAGCATTCAATTCCATCTGGGGTTGCAGCAAATTTTGATGTCCGCCGATCAGGACCAGGCTGGAAACAGGCTTTACGGTTACTAAGATATTTTCGCGGTCGGGCTCTGCGGCAAAAACGGACGGAGTGGTAATGCGGCGAAAGCGGTCGCCGGCATTGATATAACCTGCCTTTATGTCGAGCCAGTCGCGATGCACATCCAAGGTAGTTGCGAGGTAAGGCTGGTTTCCGCCGATGCCCCCGGAAATTCCCGTGGTCAGCCATTTGAAAGGGCGCCAACTCAAGCCCTGAATGGACGTTTGTTGGCTGGAACCAAGATTTCTCGAATAAAAAACAAGTTTGTCAGAGATTGGAATGTCCAGGAAAAACATCCCAACAGGTACCTGGGCTTGGGCTGCCTGAAAGAACTGGGAGCCAACACCCAGCGTGGTGGCTCCGCCAAACAAGAACACTTTAGCTCCATGAACCTGGCCCGAAACGGCAGCGCCGCGCGCAAGAAAGTATTGCTGTGCCCCGAAGATGTCAGTGGGCAGGCCAATCACGGTGGTTTGATCGCCCAAAGTGAACTTATAACCAAAAAGGCTGGTCTTCAGATACGACCCGAAGCGGAACGTTCCGTCAATGTCACCTGCCCCCACGTAGCCTTGATAGTTTTCTCCCTGAAAGTTGATGGACCCGCCCTGCGAGGGCAGAATATCCGAAGCTCCAGCTTCGATTTTTATTACTTGGGCGAAAAGCGAGCTTGGGCAGGCGAACAGCCCTACGCCCAATAGCAAAGATGCTACCGTTAGAGCCATCGACGATTTGACATGGGGGGACATGACAAGAAACAAAGACCGAAAAATCTCAGGGACCAGCGGTCCCTATATCGTGCTCAAGCTGGAAATGATCGAGACGCAACACCAACTTAGCCGGTCCGTCGGATGACTCCCAAGGAATCTCGACTTCGCGTTCGCGGTGGGGAAAAACTGGAAAGCCATTCGACGTAGCCTTCCCTTTATTGGAGGTTACAGCAGCTTCCCGAACTCGTCCGAAGGCCGCGCCGGTGTTTTCGACCCGCACAATCACTTTCTTGTCCTTAGGATGGTATTCTGCAATTTTTACCAGCAACTCATCCTTTCGGACGCCTTGCTTAGGGAGCAAATAAATTGTATGAGGCAGGAGTATGTTGAGCTTTAAGCCCTCGGGTGTCCTCTCATTGAAACCGCTAAAAGTGGCATAGATGGTAAACCAGGAAGGCAGTGTATCCGCCCAGGATTCATAAAAGACAAAGTAGTTTTGCTTGGGTGGGATGCGAAAACTCGTGGACGAAAGCTTTACGTGAATGTGGCCATCCAGCGGTCGAAAGGCAGCATCGCCAGTATCAGAAACAGTAAAGCTCCTGGAGTCCAAAGTCACGTTTAGCGTCTGCAAGGTGTCGTTGATATACTCGATCCTGCCGCTGCTTTTCTTGCCGGGTCCTTTCACTACGTTCTCATCGATGACTGGCCGGACCGTCTGGGCGATCATCTGCGCTGCTGCTAAACTCAGCAGGCAAAGACACAAGGCCCGGAGAGGAATTCTCCAGGCCCGATGCCCGAATCGCAAAGGAATGGCAATTTCGGAATACAGCATAGGCAATTCCCTATCTATTTCAAAGCGCTTGCGCCTGCACGCTCAGAGTGCCGGTATAAAGACCCGCCGACAACTGAGCATTAAATGTTGTATCGATCTGGAAGAAGATCGTGTCAGTACGGCTGCTGGCTCGGTTGGCCCCGGTTATGTTAGTGGTTGCGCCAATCTGTAATCCGGCATTGCCGAAGGGACCTGCGCCAGTAGCCAAGGGGTTGTAGGCTCCAGCTTGGCCTGTATTCGATATGCTAATTTTTGTTGCCGGAATCGTGTCGGTGCCGTTGCTGAGCGGATTGGCAACTGCTGAGTATACAAACACCTTGACCGTGGTCCGTCCAGGCGTCAGAACCCAGGCAGTCTGAATGGCCGTTCCAGCAGCCGGGGCCGTGCTTTGATTGGCCGCCGTATTAGGTAACAGGGGAATCGTAATTGTGGAGTTGGTAAGGTTTACGGTAAGCGCTTCCGGCAAGTTGGCGTTGATTGTGACAATGCCTGTGTTGGAATTCAACTGCGCGACGGCCGGCGTTACTGCCACGGCAAGGGCGACCACCAGGAGTGCTATCGTTCCCAGAATTTTGATTGAAATTTTCATGTTGTTTCCTTTGCGATTGTAAGAATTTCGTGCTGTGGAGAATAGAGTATGGGGGTGCTGTACGAAAGACAAGTGACGAAAGTAATTGGAACAATAACCATAAACAGTACTGGCATCTGAACACTCTAATTATCCAAAAAGGATGGTTTTGCGGTACCAGTTTCCAGCATCTGGGAGTGAAAATCAATCGGGTGAAAGCCGAAGAAGCTTTGTCCTATTGCTTGTCTTTGCGGCCCGAGCAAAACGATGGAAGGGTAAGCCTTGCAGCGCAGAAAGGGCCTGCATTCAAAGCAGGCCCTATGAATCACAGGCGGTTATTGTGTTTCTCAGAGTTTGCTTGCCGGCAAATTCGTCTGCGAGCTAGAAGTGATCTCCATCATGGTGATCACCGTCATTGTGGTGGTCACCGTCGTCATGATGGTCGCCGTCATGGTGATCGCGGTCATTACTCTGGTCGCAATCGTTCTTATCATCATTGCTGTTGTGGTGGTCGCGGTCAGAGTCGCGCTCATGGTCTCCATCGTCGTGATGGTGACTCTTGTGATGACCGTCCTTGTGGTCTTTGTCATCATCAACTGGACAAGGGTTCGGCGCAGGCGGGGCCGCGGGCTGCGGTACTTGGAGTGCCACGACGATCGGAGTTGATGCTAGGGGTTCCTGAACTGACGCACTGATTGTGTTGGTGGCGGTGGCAATTACCGCTACTGAGTCAGTCGTGGTGTTGGCAACAAATAGTTTTGTGCCATCGCCGGTCACCGCCATACCCTCGGGACCGCTGCTTACAGGCTCGGTAATGGTAGAGCTAACCGTATTGGTGGCCGTAGCAACAACCGAAATCGTGCTGTCGGCGGAGTTAGCGACATAGAGCGTTGCCCCATTGGGCGTTATCGCCAACCCAAAAGGAATCTGCCCCACTGAGATGGTGGTGGTGACCGTGTTCGTGGCCGTACTAATCACCGAGACCGAGTTGCCGACCAGATTGCCGACATAGACAGTCTTACCATCCGGAGTGATTGTTACTGGGATGGGAAGCGCAAACGATGGATCGATGATGGTAGCGCTTACGGTATTGGTAGCGGTGGCGATTACGTGGACTACGCCGGCGGAGTCGGTGACGTATACATGCGCATTGTCAGGCGTTACTGCTGGTTCTGCGGGCAGGCCGCCTAGCACCACAGTGGCGCTCACCGTGTCGGTCGCGGTATCGATCACCGAGACCGTGCCGTTGCCCTGGTTAGTGACATAGATGTGCTTGCCGTCGGGGCTGGCGGCAGCTTCCACTGGAGTCAGGCCCACAGGGATTGTTTTCGCAATCGTATTGTTGGCCGTGTTGATGACAGCCACGTTGTTCGCGCCTGTATTGGCTACATAGACCTTTGTGCCGTCTATGCTCATGATCAGACCGGTGGGCGCCGTAAATCCGGGAATCGTAGCAACTATTGTATTGTTCGTGGAATTGATCACGGTAACGGTGCCACTGGAGTTATTGCTAACGTAAGCGTTAGGGTTGACTACCGCCATCACCCTGGCTGGCAACAAAAGAGCCAGGAAAACCACTAAACCGCTACAAACACCAGCTATAAAGCGCCACTTAAACCCGGAAGAATTTAAGGATACTGTGTTCATTGCATTTTCCTTTCCGTCAATTGAAGGTCATAGCTCGCGGGAACCTGTGTAACTAAATGTGGCCCAAGTTCGTTCCCCGAATCAGATTGGTTGGCTTGATCAAGAGGCAAGTCAGGATGTGGCACCCAAGAAATCAAGGGTAGATCTGGCTGGCCCTCTGCCAAGCAATACCTGCTTGGGGTAAAAGCTAAAACTCGAAAATTCTGGGCTTCGTGGGGGACGAGTCCTTCGATGGTCGTAAAACAATACCTCATTACTTAGAATTCGCCAAGAAAAATCTTACTTTGGTATCAGACTAAAGTAACTAACCCCCACTTTAATGAATCTTTATTAACCACTTGGGTTGGATCGCTATCTGATTCAACTGGTCTAGAAAACTTGCTATCTATATATCGATTCAATAACTTACAAAACCAGGGACCAAACCCTGAATCTTGATGGCTTAGCTTTGGTCAGCATTCATGGCAAGGCTGGGCAAAGAGTATTTTGCGGAATTTGGCAAACGCATGGCACAGTACCTAGAATAAATATCAGGTAGTTTCTATGATTCACAAAGCCAAGGATCTGTCGCCGGAGCAGAAAATCGCGATTGAAAGCCTTCTGGGGCGTTCCATTGCTGAACATGAAGCGATAAGCATCCACGCGATACCGTCGGTCGCGCCGGAATGGCTTCAGAAGTCCTGGGAAAGCGCTAGGCAACAAGGGTTGGACCGGCTTTCCATGGAAGAAATCGACGAGGAAATAGCAGCCGCGCGCAAGGCTCGCCGTAAGAATCAGCAGCCTTTGGAGCAATGATCCGAACTGTACTCGACACGAACGTTCTTGTGTCTGCATTGTTGCAGCCCCAAGGCCTGCCAGCCCGGGTATTCCTAATGATGGTTACTGGAACTGACATTCAGCTTTTTGTGAGCGGAGAAATCTATGCGGAGTACGAAGAAGTAGTCCAGCGTCCCCGGTTTAAGCGTAGTGAAAGCGAGATCACTGGGGCTCTAAGAGCAATTCGCGAGCAAGGGTTCTGGATTAAACCATCCAAAAAGGTCCATATTTGCTCCCGATCCCGATGACAACATCTTCCTGGAATGCGCTAATGCCGCTCAAGCCCATTACCTGGTGACCGGAAATCTGAAGGATTTTCCATCAACCTGGGCAGGCACTCGGATCGTACCGTTAAAATAGGTCACGGATGAGATTTGGAAGAGACAAGATTGTCCTGGTGGTCTTGGGCTGCGCCATGAGTTTTGCAATGCCTTGCACTCCACGCGCCCAGAGCATGGCGGCTGCCAGGCCGTCCGGGGAGTGGCAGAAGATGTCGCTTGCCGATA
Source organism: Candidatus Angelobacter sp. (assembly GCA_035940535.1). Taxonomy (GTDB): domain Bacteria; phylum Acidobacteriota; class Terriglobia; order Terriglobales; family Acidobacteriaceae; genus Angelobacter. The sequence goes on along the minus strand of DASZEU010000244.1, from coordinate 8,313 downwards.
GTGAAGGCAAGATGCACACATCGGCAGAGTGGGCAGGGAAGCGGGCCGTCGTACTGCTTTTTGTGACCACGGATTGCCCGCTCAGCAATGGCTATGTTCCTGAGTTCAACCGGCTGGAGCGCGCTTTCGGTCAACAGGGTGTCATCTTCTACGCAGTTCAAGGTGACGCCACCATTGCTGCCGAGGAAGTCCGGCGTCACGTCAAGGAGTTCGGTTATCGCTTCCCGTATCTCCTTGATCCGCAGGAGTCACTTGCTACGTATACGGGCGCAACCACCACTCCTGAAGCTGCGGTGCTCTCCCCCAGCGGCGAATTGCTCTACATAGGACGGATTGATAATCGGGTAGAAGATTATGGCAAGCAGCGCGTACAGGTCACAGAGTTTGATCTGCGCGATGCCCTCAATGCCATTGTGAACGGCAAAGCGGTTCCGCGTGCTCGCACGAAACCCTTCGGTTGTGCGATCATCAGAACACCATGAAAGGAACAATTGGGATGAAACCTGCCACCATAGTGTGCTTCGCCTTGCTGTCGGCCATCTGCGCCAGCGCCGCCGATACCAGCGTACCCACGTACAACAAAGACATCGCGCCCATCCTTTACCAGAATTGCGCCATGTGCCATCGACCGGGTGAGGTCGCGCCCTTCTCTCTGTTGACCTATCAGGATGCAAAGAAGCGAGCAAGCCAGATAGCCTCGATTACCAGGGCGCGAGTAATGCCGCCATGGAAGGCAGAACCGGGTTTCGGCGACTTTAAAGACGCACGGCGTCTGACCGATCAGCAGCTTGCCTTGATTACGCAGTGGGCGAGCAACGGCGCTCCCGAAGGCGACCCGGCGAATAAGCCTACGCCGCCACATTTTCCTGAAGGGTGGCAGCTAGGCAAACCCGACCAGGTTTTGACCCCACCCGCTAAATTCTCGGTTCCGGCGGACGGGCCCGACCAATTCCGTTGTTTCGTGGTTCCGATGAATCTTGATCACGACATCTATTTGGGCGCCTCGGAATTCCGTCCCGATAACCGCCGCACTGTTCATCATGCGCTGCTGTTTGCCGACGTTACAGGACAGGCGCGCAAGCTGGCAGCCAATTCTACAGACGGAGGCTATAGCTGTTTTGGTGGGCCGGGTTTTATTCCCGCCGGATTGCTGGGGGGCTGGGCGCCGGGAAGCGTTCCCGTCAAGCCGATGCCCGGTTACGCAGTCCCGGTGCGGAAAGGAACGGATTTGGTGGTCCAAATCCATTACCATCCCGACGGCAAGCCCGAGCAGGACCAATCATCACTAGGGCTTTTCTTCTCTGATCCTCCCACGAAGGGCCGCGCGCTGATGATCCTGGGGACGCAGAAGATCGATATCGCGCCGGGTGATTCGCACTACGTGGTTAAATCTTCGATGGAAATGCCCGCAGATGCGGCGTTGCTTCGCATCGCGCCCCATGCTCACTATCTCTGCAAAGACATGAAGGTGACCGCTTATCTGCCCGACGGAACCACCAAACCGCTCATCTGGATCAAAGACTGGGATTTCAACTGGCAGGGCGGATACATCTACGAATCGCCTGTACCGCTCCCGAAAGGAACCAGAGTGGAGATGGAATACATCTACGATAACTCCGATAAGAACCCCAGGAATCCCGCGAGTCCGCCGGTGCGGGTCACCTATGGAGAGCAGACCACCAATGAAATGGCGCTGGCCTTTATGACCTTCGCCCTTCCCACGCCCGCCGATGCAATGGCATTTCAAAAGGAGATTCAAAGGGCGATGATGGCAAAGCGATTGGGACTCTGAGGTGCTGTCAGTGAGGCTATTTCCCTCAGAATTCCTGCCAATGGAGTGACAATGCGGTCGGTGAGCTTTCTCCTGTTTTCCGTGGTTTTATCAGCAACGGCGCTGATAGGATGCGGAGGATCCACGGCCGCCACTTCTCCGCCGCCACCTCCACCTCCTACGACGGGCAGCTTGTACGCCATCAACGGGATCACCTCGACCGTTCTGCGATTTGACGCGGGGGCGAATGGAAATGTCAGCCCGCAGGCAATGATAAAAGGTGCGGCAACTCAGATCATGGGAGCCGCGAGCCTCATGACCGACGCCGTCAATGATCGCCTGTTTGTTTCCGATTTCCAAACGTCATCCATTTTGGTGTTTGATCACGCAAGCACCAAAGCGGGCAACGTCGTTCCTGACCGCATCATTTCCGGAGCGGCCACTACGCTTCACAGTCAGGGCGACCTTGTGCTGGATAGGGCCAACGACCAGTTCTACGTCAACAATACGTTCAGTAATAACATTCTGGTTTTTGGTTCGGCATCCACTATTAACGGGAATGTTGCTCCAACGCGCATCATCAACACCGGGTTTATACCCGGGAGCATGACGCTGGATGCGGGCAGCAATCGACTCTTCCTCACTACCAGCAACAGCATCATGATTTATGACGGCGCCAGCACCTTGAATGGCACGGTGACCGCCAACCGCATGATCAGCGGTGCAAGTACCCAGCTCGATTTCCCTGGGGCCATGCAACTGGATGGCAGCGGGCGGCTGTTCGTAGGCAATGGCACGCCTGTGCACGGCACACAAAGCATTCTTATTTACGCCAACGCAGGCTCTGCAAATGGCAATGTTGTACCCTCAGCCGTTATTGCCGGCCCAAACACGATGCTCGACAACCAGATAGGCTTGGCGCTTCCACCCTCAGGAGAGATCTTCGTGGGCCAGTTTTTCAACGTGTTGGTCTTTGCCCCTGCCGCTACAGCCAATGGCAACATCTCTCCTGTCCGCGTGCTCGCTGGAGACAAGACCGGCTTGTTTACTACTCCCGGTTTCGGCAATGTTACCGGAATGACTGTAGATCCAAACCACTGAATCCAATAAATTACCAAGTTACGCAGCTACCAAATTTTCCAATCCCCTAGCTGATAGCGGCACTCGACGATTGAATTTTCACCGCGACTCCGACTGCTGCGCCTGGAGCTTTCTGTTCGATCCGAAGAACTTGTCCGGTGCACGAGATCTTGTTGGTGCTCATGTGCAGAACAAAGGTGATGATCTCCTGTGGTTGTGGCTTGTAGTTGGAATAGAAGAAGATGCCGTCCTTGCTGATGTCTCGCACAATCCCCGAGTGCGTCTCCCTTCCATTCGCTCCAGTGATCGAGATCGGGAAGATCACCAGGGAACGTGGGCTGCACCGTTTGTTGAGGTGAGTCGCAAGCATGATTCCATGAGCTCGCTGCACTTGACTCCGAACGTGCACACTTCTTTGTAATGACATTAAAGATGAAACCTTCGATTAGAAGTCGTGAACGTGAGCTGAGAGGTGCATCCCGTTGGCCAGTCCTAACCCCATGATTACAAAGCATTGGCAACAGGACGGTAGGAGCGGCGTGTAATCGTTACCCAAGACGAAGGCAAAATCTGCCCAGGGTGTTAGAAGCAGTACTACTTTCGGGGGCAGGCATTGACGTAAATTCCGCCCCCCCTTTGGGCGGTTGTCTCCAAGCACCTACTCTCGCCAAGAACATTCTTAATGTTTTGATACGCTGGTAGGCCGGCTGTCAGTTTCGAACATGGAAAAGCTGAAAGATCCTTGTCAATGAATGGGCGCGTTTCACCAAACATGCCCTTGTTTCCACAACACACAGAACAACTCATTTGCGCTTCTTGTTTTGCAAAACGGCTTTGCGGGCCAGCATCGCCGTGTAATTGCAGGCTGAAAAGCCCTTGCTGGCAACGTGTCTGGTCACGATATCGTGTTCCTCTTTGGAGAGGTAGTAGCGCACGGTTATCGGGTCCATGGGGCTATGCAGCCTTTCCAATTCGAGGTTCGGCATCAGCAGATCATAAACTAATTCGTTGAGGTCACTTTTCTCATGGACCCTGGCGAGCATTTCGAGCTTGTCATATTCGTCAGCTGTTAGCTCAAGTTCGAATTTAACAACCATTTTTTGCTTACGTTCGGGTTTGGAATTCGTGGCGTCCGCCAACACCAAGTCCGCGAAAAACTGGCTCAGGCTTATGCCGTGGGCCAGGCAACGCTGCAAAATTTGCTGGTGTTCTTCTTTGGTGAGGTCCACGGTCAAAAAGTGCTTGCGCGGTGCGTTAGTCTTGGGTCGTAACGCGCTGCCGAGATTGGGTCGAATGACACGCTTCTTCGCGCCGCTCATATATCTCCAAAAATGAATATGCAGTGTACCTGGATTGATTGGTGCTTAAGCTAGCCGAAAACTGAACGCGGATCAAGAGTTTTTTGTTCTCGTTCTTTTGACTTTAAGAAAGGAAATTGAGGATATATGTTCAGCAGAACCAGCGGTTTCACTTCAAAAAATGAGCATTGACCCAAGTGCAAATGCACCTACTCCCGCAGCGTTTCCTGGATATCCAGGCGAAACAGCCGGGCCGCCGGGGCCAGTGTCGCGGTCAAAGCAAACACAACGATGATGGCAGCGCTCTCCGGAAAGGTCAACCCCGGCCCGAGGGAAGGCCAATCAGAGGCAGTTCGCTGGGCCTTTGATGTCTTCGTGACTACCAGGTAGCCACAGAATCCTGTTTAAGCGGCACGCCTCCATACGACAGATCGCCCAAAAATCTGGTTTTTGGGTTTATACTCCGCTTGTTTTCCCAGGCAGGCTTTTGCGCGATGGCTGATAAGATATTTCTAATTTCGCAGAAAGCCGTTCACGGGTAGTTGAATACAAGAGATGTAGTTGAATACAAGAGATTCGGTCTAACCGTTGGTTTTGAACTGTTCAAGACTTGCGGTCCCATATTCCGTGGAAGGGCTTGGGACCGCAAGCTGCTGTTCGGCATTCTCCTGATTCCTGTTGTTTTTGGGGGAAGATGGATCAACCATGCCCCAAATACTTGTACTCAAAATATTCAATGGACGGTTTATGTGTCAAGCAGTAAAGAGGACAGAGAGCGCAACTTTACATGAGAAAACATCAATCTTGGAGGGTTACAAAATGATTCGAAAAGTAGCGGTAGTAGTATTAGGTGCAGTCTTGCTTGGATTTGGGCCTGCTTCCAAAAGCGCCTCTCCAGGTGGCATGAACCCACCTCCGTGTATCCCTGGGCTGAACTGCCAATAAACACGGCTATGAGAGAATGCGTACCGTATAGGTACTGCCTTCCTCATGGATACTCTTGTAGCTGTACTCAATCCGGTGCTCAATTTTTGGCTCCTGACTATTCTCCATCGTCAAGCCGTTAGGAAGCAGTTGCCGTGGTTTGTCTACTATATCGCCTGGGAGGTGTTATCCGGTTGTGTATATCTCGTGGTGTTGTCGATCAGTCGCCATTTATATGATGCAGTGTATTGGTGGCTTGAGGCAGTCGAGATAACTTTGATTGTGGCAGCCATGCGCGAAAGCTTTCTGCGCATCTTTATGGGGTTTAAGAGGATACGATGGTTTCGCTGGACGGTTACGGGAGTAATCCTCGCGGTTGTGGCCTACGCCGCATACAAAGCCATTTACTATCCACCGGTTCAAGGAAACAGATTAACAGCTCTCGTCCTTGGGACTGAGTTCTTGTTTCGATGGGGCATCGCCGGAATTGGCATACTGACTATCGTTCTCTCATGGCTGGTAGATGAACCAACAAATACCCGAGAGGATTCGGTCGTGACAGGCTTCTCCTTGATTTCGAGCGCTTTCATCGGATACGTGATCATCGGTTCGCTTTTCGGAACGCAATATTTATTTTTCGCCAAGTATCTTCCCTCTGTGGGATACTTTATCGCTGTAATTCTCTGGATTCGGACCTTCTCGCGCGCGGAAGAAAAAGATATCGGCTTTGATGACATTGGCATCGGACCAGAGGAGATGCTAAAGATCGTGCGCGGCTATCACAAGGCAATTGACGCCATTAGGGGGAAAAAATGACGATAGAGTTCTTGGAACTTAGCCTGCCGTTTGTCATGGTTGCGGCTGCTTGGCTTGCCAGAGCTTACGCAAATATCGCCTATCCCTGCCCGCGCGCCCTGGGCGAAGTGCTTCCCAAACTCAACATGGTGGATGCCAACGCGATCTTGAATTACAACCAGGCCCTTGAACATGGGTACCCGCTTAGTCCCCATACAGCAAAGTCTTTGCGCCGCAACCAGATTCGCATCAACCGGATTTATATGAACCAGATCGCCCGGAACACAAAGCTACTACAACAAGTGGTTCGGTTCGAGAAGCTTAAGATTCATCCCGGTCGCTCGTCCTTTGATTATGATCAGCGGGAAATGCTCGTTCTACTTTTGCGGAATGAACTAACGGCTGCAAGATGGAAAATTGCCAAAGCCCTAGCCGGGTTGCGTTGGCGGGAGATTCTGGGCTTGAAGATCACGCAAGAATCGCTGACAAACCTGATGGCTCAGTACAAGCAGTTCGAACACGAGATGCTGAAACTAGCCGACCTGGGCGAAGACGAATGTTCTCGCCAGATGCTCGTTGACAGGCTGGGCCTGATCAACTGGAACCTCTACGATGGCGGTTCTTCCACATCGGCTTAATCAAACCTTGGGAATCTCACCCGCTCCGTTTTAGCGCAGCGCCCAGTATCACCATCGATCCGATCTGGAGTAATAATCCCTCCGTCGCTTAACATATATAACTTATTTCGATAATTAAGATCATATTGAATTGAAACAGAAATTCGTCTTGATTTTTGCCGATGATCTCCACTATGGTACTCGGCAATCACAATCGCCACGCCCGGGTCTCATTTTAGTCTTTTTGAAGGAGCGACTGTAGCGGACATGAGCGGAACCAGTAGGCGCGTCATTCGCCCAAACCTCGGTAGTACTCTAAGGCCGCGAGGAAAAACTCCGCGCAAGCACTTTTTGACCGTGGATGTAACCAAAGAAGAACAGCAGAGGGTCCTGCAATACTGCCTTGAAAACAAGATTAGCTTGAGCCAGTTCTTTGCCGACCTGGTTCTCCAAGACGCTACCAAGCCCCGCCCCAATCCGAAACAGAAAATCCCGGTAAAAGCCGAGTTTGAATTGACCCAAGCGGAATACGAGAAACTCGAACTCCTGGCCAGGCTTCACAAGAAAGACAACTTAAGCGACTTAATCTACGAACTTATCGTGCCTAATCTTGACTTGGAAAGACCCCATGCGCCGCTCGAAACAATGGCCTTGCGTTACTATTTATCGAAAGAGGAACATGAAACCGTGACTCAACATGTCTCTCAAAAGGGATTTTCCGCCAGCAACTATGCGGCGATGCTGGCCCTCAAAGCCATTTCCCAGCACAAGAAGCGAAAATAAGACTCCAATCCGGGAGCCGATCCTGTCCAGCAGAGCCTCATTCCAAACCCTCATTTTTCAAGAGAGCCCTCCTCCATGAAATGACAGCTCCCAACCAGGTCTAAAGACCTGTATCAATGCACCTCTTTACATATATTAATTATTAAATTATATTAAGTTCATATATGGTGAACATGTCCTGTCACCCTGAAAGGGCTCAGGGAACAGCGGCGACGCCATTTAGCAGGGAAGCCCAAACCGCTTTTACATTGAGCTTTCCCTACTGATCGGCTACTTCCGGCGCCGTTTGACAAACCCTCAATAATTCTTTTGCGAAAATCTCTGCTTGACATATATTTAAAAAATAATAATATTTAATATATGTTATGAATGTCTCGTGCACCTTCCACGCGAGCGACATGGGATATTCATAGCATTCGAGGGAGTTCCGACTCGGAAGAATACGGATCTTCTTCGGTTTTCCTTGCTGTTTACAACACACGCCGCGAACAAACGCTGAAAGGGGCCTGCATCTCGCGAAGGATGCGGCCCCGAAACAATTGGAACAGGGAAATTGTGCTGGCTTGGAGTGGATCTATCCGAGCAAGCACGAAATTGCCGTTGGCCAACTTTGATAGATTCCGCCAACGGAAAACAGAGGATGCATGAATCAGAAAAATCCAGATTCACGCATGAGCCCTGGCAAGAAGGCAGCCATTTTCGTCGCTGCCTTGTTTCTCTTGCTGCTGGTCGTAGTTTTCTGCGCTGCCTTGTCGCAGTCCTGAGGTGAATCGAATGTTGCTTTGGATGAGCGAACCAGACTGGGACCGTGAAACACATTCGTTTGCGCTCGCACCGCAAAACACGCCGCCTGGATTCGCCGCGACCATCGCGGCCTGATTCAGCAATCGAAAGGACAATTCGCTATGACCGGCAAAACTCGCAATGATAAAGAAATGCTCAAACCTTTGGGAGAACGAATCCGCGATCTTCGGGACAAAAAAGGCTGGTCGCAGGAAGCAATGGCCAAGGTCGCTGCCATGAATGCGAGCCACCTGGGCGAAAT
>DASZEU010000243.1:0-3585 GCA_035940535.1 Candidatus Angelobacter sp. | reverse complement strand
GGTAGGTTAGTCACGTGTTACTCACCCGGTCGCCACTTTACTCATGGATTGCTCCACTTTCTCGTTCGACTTGCATGTGTTAGGCACGCCGCCAGCGTTGATTCTGAGCCAGGATCAAACTCTCGTTTGAAACCTGATTTGTCACCCGACGGGTAGTCAAAGTGACCGCCATTCCAGTTATGCGCTTCGCGCGTAATTCAGGACTGAAGCCCTGAACTACACCAAAACGGGAATTCACCGGATGGCACTTACCTATTTTGTGAGATCACTCGGATTTAAACCCGCGTTTCTCTCACGACTGGCACGTTCAACCTTTTTGTCAAAGACCCGATTCGCCTTACCGCCTGAGCGGGGCGTTTCAGGTACTCCCGGCTTTCACCTGGAGTTCCTCGAAACTTGTTGTCTCTCACAGATCGTTTCCGACTTTAGAGACGAACCTTTCAAACTTACCGCGAGCTGTTGCCGTTTGTCAATGTTAATCGCTCGTGAATCACAACTTATTTCTGCGATTGCTTCATTGCCAATGTTGATTCCCCCAATTTGGGCTTCAACTTCCCTCAGGCACGCAAGCTGCTCAGCCCCTGCTATTCAGCATCGTGAATACGACGCAAAAATCAGGAGCCTGGTTCAATTAGTAAAAGATCATTTTTTGAGGTTTGTTAAAACCCTTCAGGAACTCTCTGTTTCCCGAATGTGCCCCGCAGGTCCTGCCCTGGGGCTATTTGTGGTTACCTATTGGATGACCGCCACAATCAATTTGATTCAATTTGATCGGCTGACTTGATCCACGCTGCACGGCTGGTTGGCAGCTCTCTTAGGCCACATTCCAATCAATCTTGTATTTGTTATACCAAGTGTCGGCGAATCGCGCAAGTGCCCACCACAAGAATTTTTCGAATTTCATCAATTGCCAGAAGTTTCTACCGCGGATCAACGCGGATGCGCGCGGATTGGCTTACCGCCAACTACAAGTACGCAGCCAATCAAAAAGTACGCAGCCAATCAAAACTTATATCAAGATTCTCGAACGCTTTCTGCTGATGGGCCAAATCCGCTTATATCCGCGCTGATCCGCGTTAGGCTCTTGTTTATCTTAAATTAAGGACTTTTTAAGGACTTTGACATCACAATGAAATGGCAGGGCACAGCGGGGCTGGCATCGGGCGGGAATGGCTCTCTCCCGGTTGTAACGTAGCCGGCACGATGGTAGAAGGCAGGCAGCTCTTCCCTCACGTTGACAATGCGCAGGTCCATTGCCTCGCATCCCAGGGAGCGCGCGAAATCTTCAGCGGCCGCTGTGAGCCGCAACCCGAGGCCGGCACGCTGAAGCCGAGGCTCAATCGACAACAATCCGAGATAAGCCCGCACCCCGCGTTTCTCGATGTAGACACATCCAGTCAGGCCAGTGCTGTTCTCGGCAACCAGGAAATGCCCCTTGGCGAAGAGTTCTCGCACCTTCTCTCGATCAGTGCGGTCGCCATCGAGAAAGAATCGCTCCACCTCAAAGGCGCGGTTGATCAGCGCGGCAAGAGCAACTGCCTCTGCGATAGCAGCTTCGCGCAAAAGAAGGTCGTTTCCCAAAGGCCTCTCCAGTCTGGGATTATAATTTCCAGCAAGCGTAAGATACATAAATAGCAGGCCAGAACATGCGGAACCAAGGGAGGTAGTTTTCCGGTTGGCGGACTCCTCTGGGTTATTTGGGAGAGATTGTCCGATCCATTAGGATGTCGAAGGGCTAGGGTACAACAATGTTCAAACTTGGTTTAAAGCGGAATGTCGCCTCAACGGATTCTCAATCGCGTCCATTGCTGGCCAAATCGAGTGCGAACTTGCTGAATGAAGCAAGGGCCTTGTACGAGCAAGAGGCTGATCAAGCAGCAGAGAAAGTGATGTCTGCCAGCCAACCGAAGCAATCCGGTCGACAGGGTATTTCCCATAATATAGGGTCTCCACGCGCTGGGGAGGGCAGCGATTCCGGAGGCCACGTTCTCGATTCAAAGACTCAAGAATTCTTCGAGCATCGTTTCGGGCACAATTTCGCTAACGTCCGAATCCATTCAGGCCCTACAGCGGCAGAATCGGCCCGAGGTGTTGGGGCTCGCGCCTATACCGTTGGCAACAATATTACTTTCGGTGCAAATGAATATCAGCCTTCAACCAGACAAGGCAGGCATCTGCTGGCGCACGAACTTGCTCATGTGGTTCAACAGTCCCCGGCTTCCAGTTATCCGAAGTCCCATAATCTGGCAGCGTCCTTGACTAGAGTGTCCCGTCCTTCCATCCAAAGACAGTTGATTGCGACAGGAGACCCTGCGGGTTTTGAGGCGTTGGCCAACTCGGTCATCACGGTGCAACAGGAAGTTGTGGTATCGCCTGCCGGGCTGGTTTCCCTGCGCAGCACGGCGATACAAGGTCCGCCCACTCCGGAAGCGCAGGAACTGCTCAGAGTTCTTCAAACAGTGATCAATGACCCGAACGCCGTATCAATCGAATTTATACATGGAATGACTTCAACAAGGCCCAGCGATGCCAGGGTCATGGTGGGGTCATATCCGCAAAGCAAGATCGATTTGGATGACGTGGCTGCCTTTGGCACGCAAGGCAGCGTCGGGCTGGGGCAGGGGCGAACGGCCGGCGCCTTGTTATCCCATGAGATTACGGAGCAATATCGGAAGCAGGTGTTTGCAGAAAGCTTTGATGTCGCTCATCCACAAGGTGAAGCCGCGGAGTCAGCGGCGGTTGGCGGAAGGCGGGGAACAATGACTTCGCGCCAGGTTAATGCAACCACTCTTGAATTCTCCGTTCCTTACACCTATCCGGACGGACGAGTGGTCGTCGTGACCTGGGACGTCGTAAATGGAAATGTAATGAACGTAAGAAGGACCGTGCGTCCTTAGCCTTTCGTCTCAGTTGTGGTGCTTTTGTATGTTGCCGCTCCTAGAGATTGCATTTATGTTATGCGCTTCGCCCGATGCACATACTAAGCTACGAATCTGGAGGTTAGGTTGAATCCATTGGTTCAAGATCTGTCACGTGTAGAGGTAAGGTGGGAGGGTACCGACAGCGGTCTTGCACCCGAATTGAGAGGATATAAAGTCGGCTCAATCGCCAGCGAAGATGCAATATCTCAGTTGATAGACATTCTATCCCACGAGGAGCTGTTTGTTGCGGCGCACGTGATGCTCACTCAGGTTTCGGGAATTAAGTATGAGACATTTCCAACATGGAACGGCCTGGCTGTAGAGATAGCGGCAAATGGAATAGCAACTATCAACCCTAATGAGCGATTCGCTCTGGTTCGGCGGTGGAAAAAATGGTATCAAAGCCAACCACACCCAAATTGCTTGCCAATGGCTACGGAGGATGAAGGGCCGGGTCGGGCATAGCAGGGAGTACCGCGGGTGTTCCTCCGTAGTACTAATCCGAAATTTCCCCATTTTCTGGGCAAATTTTCATCGCTTTTCTTTTGCCTGTTTCTGAACTGCGCAGTCGCGTTCGCTGGCAGAGATGATGTGGATCAGTGTTTATCAGCGAAAATCAGCGGTAAAGGTTTTTGATTTTCTCCGTGCCTCCGCGTCTCCGTGG
>DASZEU010000242.1:0-8867 GCA_035940535.1 Candidatus Angelobacter sp. | reverse complement strand
GCCGCGAGAAGGGGCAGGCGTCGAGTTTCGGACTGACTTTTTCAATGCCTTTAACCACACGCAATTTGCAAATCCGAACCTGAGCTTTGCTCCGGGATCCTCATCGTTCGGACGCATCACCGATACGAGCGTAGGACCGCGGGTCGTTCAGTTCGCGCTCAAGATGAAGTTCTAACGTAGAGAATCAGGCTCTCGTCGCTGCTCGTGAAAACTGGGGCCAACCACATCGCCCCCGTTGTCATTCGGAGGCCGTTCTGCGGTCGAAGAACCCCTACCCCCGGACACGCCGGAACCAAACAGGGAGAGTATGCTCTGTTAATGACTTCAACTCTATTCGCTAGCAAGTATCGAGAATCGAAAACGAGCTTAACCACCCTCCGTAGTCTTCCTCAGCTTGTATCGCTGAATCTTCCCGGTAGCAGTCTTGGGCAGTTCGTTGACGAATTCGATCGAGTTTGGGCATTTGTGGGCGGCCAGCTTGGAAGAAACTAGCTGCTTTAATTCTTCGCTTAGGACTTGGTCTTTGGCCGAACCGTTTTTCAGCACCACGTAGGCTGCAGGTTTGATCAGTTCGTTGCCATCTGCCAGGCCGATGACTGCGGCCTCTTGTACCAACGGATGCTCCAGCAGCAAGCTTTCAATCTCTACCGGACTGACCCATAGCCCTTTGACTTTCAGCATGTCGTCGGCGCGGCCTACGTACCAGTAATAGCCGTCGCGATCACGATAATACTTATCGCCCGTGCGCAGCCAGTGCCCCTGGATGGTGTCCTTGGTTTTTTCATGTTGGTTCCAATAACAAGAGCAGACAGAATCGCCTTTGATCAGGAGGCTTCCGATTTTGTCGCCGGCTACCGGTTGATCGTTTTCATCCACGATGCGTGCGTCATAACCCGGAATGAGCTGTCCGCTGGAGCCGGGGCGCACTGCTCCGGGACGGTTAGCGATGAACATGTGCAGGGCTTCAGTAGAGCCGATGGCATCCAGAATCTCCACTCCAAAACGTTCTTTGAAGCGGTGGAAGACGGGCGCCGGCAATGGCTCACCAGCCGAAACTGCGTGCCGCACGGTGGAGAGATCAAAGCCCGCTCCAGATGGTTTTTGATACGACAAGAGCGTCACATAGTTGGACGGCACAGAGAAAAACAGCGTGGGCTTGAAGCGTTCAATGGTTTCGTAGATGTTGGGCGGCGATGGCGAGCCTGGCAAAAGAATGCTGGTTGCCCCTACCGAGAGCGAAAAATAACAACCGTTTCCAAGACCATAAGCGAAAAATAATTTGGCGACACTGAAGAAGCGGTCCTGTTCGGTAATGCCCAAGATGGCTTTGGCATAGAGTTCGGCGCATACCACCATGTCGTGGTGCAGATGGACGCAGCCTTTGGGAAATCCTGTGCTGCCGGAAGAATACAGCCAGAATGCTGCATCATCTTTATTGGTAGCCTCAGCTTGGAGTTCGCTTGAACTCGCATCCATCAGCGGCTGCAAAGCCTCGGCTCCCTCAGGAGTTTCTCCAGCGATCACGATCTGCTGAAGGTACCGAAGGTTCTCCCTGGGAATTGCCTGTATCTGGGGATATAAAGCTGCGCTCACGATTGCGATCCGGGCGCGGCAGTCGTTGAGGATGTACTGGTACTCTGCCGGCTTCAGTAAAGTATTCAACGGAATTGGGATTGCCCCGACCTTGATGCTGCCGAAAAATCCGTAAAAAAACTCAGGGGTATCGAGGAGCAAGAGGACGACGCGTTCTTCCTGCCTAACCGCAAGTTTTTTCAGGGCATTACCGAACCGGTTGACCCGCTCCAGAAGCTGCGCATAAGTGACCTTCTGGTCGCCACATTCAATGGCGATCTTGTCTCCGCGACCTTCCCGTATGTGGCGGTCAATAAAATAAGTGGCGGCGTTGAATTCAGAAGGCAGTTCGATAGTCTTCATTTCCCTCTTTTTCACTTATATTAACGGATTTGTAATCAACAGCTTAAAGAGCCCACCCCCTGCTGCGCAGGGTCTTCCCGTGTGCATTCGTTCCATTCCATCAAAACAGGCAGCTTCGGGGAACTTTAGCTGCTGCGCACGCGTAATCTATCGCGTAAGCCCGGAGCGGAGAAAAAATTATTTAAAGCGCTCCGTTAATAAATGCGTCTTCCCTCCGTCTCTCAAGCAGGGGGCACAGCACCACAATGCAGGCCACTATGGAAGTAGCGCGAGCAAATATAGGAGCCATGATTGCCGGCCGGGCGGAGAGCATCCTGCCGATATCAGGGCTTGAACAACTCTTCATCGACCACAAAGAGCTGGTCTTCAGAACCGCATACCGGATCACCGGAAATGCCAACGATGCTGAAGACATCCTTCAGTCGGTTTTCCTGAAATTGCTGCGACAGCGGCAGGTGCCGGAAATCCGGTCGATGAAGGCCTATCTGCACCGCGCTGCCATCAACGCTGCTCTCGACCTCTTGCGCCTAAGGAAGGATACACAAAACCTTGCCTTGGAAGAAGAGGACAGTGCAAGCCAGCCTATGTCGAAAGACATGAGCAAGTCGGACGAGGTCCGGGACTGGCTGCGCCACGCGCTCGGCAAGCTGAATCCCAAATGGGCAGAGATGTTCGTGCTGCGCTTCATTGAGGATTACAGCAATGGCGAAATCGCGGCCCTGTTGAACACTTCATCGGCGGTAGTTGCAGTGGTGCTGCATCGCACGCGTACCCAACTCAAGAGAGATTTCATGGCGACAGCCGGAGGGAGACGATAATGGCTCACGAAAACAATCCCAAAAAAGAATTGGAACGGGCAATTACAACGCTACGGGGAGATCAGCCCGATCAGGAAGTCATGCAGGCCGCCGGTCAACGCGTGTGGCAGCGGCTGGGTGAAGAAGCGCAGGCCGGAGTGCAGGTCTCCATGTCCGAATCAATTCATGGCTGCGAAGATATTCTCTCTCTCTTACCGCAATATCGCTCTGGCGGCCTGGCTCCTGCCAAAGCGTTGCTGGTAGCCGACCATCTGCGCGAATGCGTTGCCTGCCGCAAGGAGGCCGAAAAGGGAGACCGCTCCACCCTGCTTCCATGGAAGCAGGAAGTGACAAGAGCCAGCAAGGCTCCGTTTCGATGGCTCACCGCAGTTGCCGCGGTTGTGCTTTTTTCCTTCGTCGGTTATTTGGTACTCGATAAGCTGGCGATACCGGCAGGGGCGCGTGCGCGAGTGGAGTCTGTCGATGGAGCTTTGTACAAGGTAAGCCGCAGCGGCGAACAAGCATTGCAAGCTGGTGAAGAGGTCGCCGAAGGTGACAAGCTGCGTACCGGCGGTGCTTCCAGGGCCATGGTGCGGCTGCGCGATGGCTCCCTGGTGGAGATGAACGAGCACGCTGAGTTTTCTGTCTCGCTGCGGCGCAAAGACACTACTCTCCATCTTGACCGTGGCGACATCATTGTTCAGGCTGCCAAGCGCGACGCCGGACATCTGTATATCGCGGCGCCGGACTGCACCGTTTCAGTTACAGGAACGGTGTTTTCGGTGAACAGCGGCCTGAAGGGTTCCCGCGTCTCCGTGGTTCAAGGCGAAGTGCGGGTAGCCGAATCGGGAGTCACCAGCGTTCTGCATCCTGGAGATCAGCTTTCCACCAACGCCAGCGTGGCCGCCAAGCCTATCCGCGAGGAACTTGCCTGGAGCAAGGACCGCGATAAATTGCTGGCGCTCTTGGGAGAGTTCAGCCATCTCTCGAAGAAGATGGAAGCGGTACAACTTCCCGGACTGCGCTACCAGAGCCGCATTCTGCCGGCCTTGCCGCAGACCTCGATGTTTGTGGCCAGCGTTCCCAATTACAGTGACGCCATTCAGCAGGCCAACAAGCTTTTCCAACAAGAACTACAAACCAGTTCCGTGCTGCGCGAGTGGTGGCAGCAGGTCAACAATTCCAAACCCGGCTCGGAAGTTGGATTGCAGATGGTGATTGACAAAGTCCATGACCTCGGTCAATACCTGGGCAACGAGATTGTGTTTTCGATGTCGCTGGGCGACAAGGAACATCCAGTGCCTCTGATCGCGGCAGAGGTAAGCAAACCTGGACTCAAGGCATTTCTTGAACAGCAAATTGCACCTCTGCACGGCAAAGAAGCTCCACTCCGGATTCTGGATGAGCAGGAACTGATGAGCGGGACAGTCCAGCCGAAGCATCCCGGCCAAGCCAAGCCCGACGAAATGTTCGTTCTGGTAGGCTCCGATTTGGTGGTTTCAGCGCCAACCATTGAGGCATTGCGCGACTTTACCGAGCGGGCGAAGCGAGGCTCTGGAGGATTTGCGTCCACACCTTTTGGGCAGCGGCTGGCACACGCCTACACCGAAGGCGCTGGGTTGTTGATCGGCGCAGATTTGGAACAGATGTCGAACCGGGCGCAGGCCGGGATGAAGAGAGAAGCTGAGCGTGCAGCTTTTGAGCGCAGCGGGTTCTCCGACGTTCGCTTCCTGATTGCCGAACGCAAAGACGTTGATGGCCAGGCGCTGAATCGCGCTGAGCTGGCCTTCAACGGCGCGCGCCACGGAATTGCATCGTGGCTGGGAGCGCCCGCACCTATGGGCGGCCTGGATTTTGTCTCACAGGATGCCGGCGCTGTGGTAACCCTGGTAGTGAAGAAGCCAGGACAGATTCTGAATGACGCTGCCGAGATGGCTGAGGCTTCGGGCACCGATGCCAATGCAGGGATCGCTATGCTGGGAGCTGCGTTGAACATCCGCGTCCGTGAAGACCTGGTCGATACTTTGGGAGGAGAAATTACCCTTGCGCTGGATGGTCCGGTCTTGCCGACGCCTTCCTGGAAGGTAGTCGCCGAGGTGAATGATCCAGCGCGCTTGCAGGAAACATTGCGCAAGCTGGTTGCATTTGCCGGCACGCAGATGAAAGCCAACGAAAAAATCAACATTGATCAGCAGACGGAAGACGGCATTACCTATTACACCTTTACCGCTCCGCATTCCAAGGCCAATGTGGAGATCAACTACGCATTCAATGATGGGTACCTGGTTATCGGCCCCAGCCGCGCGCTGGTCAAAGCGGCAGTGCAGATCCATAAGAATGGAAACTCACTGGCCAAATCAGCCAATTTCCGTAAGCTGCTGCCTCAGGACCGGAACACCAACGTCTCGGCGTTGCTCTATCAGAACATCTCGCCGGCGCTGGCACCCCTGGCGCAAACGCTTTCGCCCTCGCAGTTGCAGGTATTCCAGCAACTAGCGGCGGAAAGTAAACCCAGTGCAGTGTGCGCGTATGGCGAGGAGAATTCCATCCTGGTAGCCAGTAACACGCGCTTGTTTGACTTGAATACACTTGCGCTGACCTCGATTTTGGAGGCTACGCAGTCACCCGCGGGTGCGAGAATGCACCATGAAGGCCGGTCGAGGAAGGAACTGCATCATTTGGAGCATCCGTAAGGCATTCGTGATTCGATGGAGTGAGGTTCGATGTCTTCTGTTGTTGCATTGGAAAATCTCGTAGTCAGATTAGGCAATCGGACCATACTCGATAGCTTGAATGGCTCGTTGACCGGGCTGTGCATTGGGCTGCTGGGACCAAATGGCTCCGGCAAATCAACGCTGCTCAATACGTTGCTGGGTTTTTATCCGCCCTTTGGCGGCACAGCCCGGATCTTTGGCAATGACATTCGCGCCAACATCGGCCGGTTGCGTTCCATGATCGGCTACATGCCGGAGAGTGATGCTTTTATTGCGGAGATGACTGGAATAAAGTTTGTCCGCTATATGGCTGAAGTCTCCGGGCTGCCGGCGCGCGAGGCCATGGAGCGCGCCCACGAAGCCTTCTTTTATGTCGGGCTGGGCGAAGTCCGCTATCGCAAGGTGGGCACCTATTCGCTGGGAATGAAACAGTTGGTCAAGCTGGCGCAGGCTCTGGTGCATGGCCCCAGGCTGTTGCTGCTGGATGAGCCTACCAATGGTCTCGACCCGGAAGCCCGGCAGCGCATGTTGCAACTGGTCCACGAGATTCGCGACACTCGCAAAGTCCATATCGTGATCTCGACTCACCTGCTACGCGACATTGAGGATTGCTGTGATCAAGTCCTGATTCTCAAGAATGGGCGCGTGGCGGCGCTCTGCGACCTGGAAGAGGAGCGCAAGGCCAACCGCAAGTTCCTGGAGCTGGAAATTAATCACGGAAACGGCTTTGTCGAAGCTATTGGCCGCCTGGGCTGTGAATGCGCCAGTTTTGCCGGCGGACGGCTCAAGATTGTGCTTCCTGAAAACATCGCAGTGCGCCAGCTTTATCAACTGGCAGCGGAACATACTGTGCAGATTCGGCGTATGAATTATCGGCGCGACTCTCTGGAAGACATTTTCTTGAAAGCCATGGAAGACAAACCGGAAGCGAGGGAAATCGCAAGTGGCAGTCTATAAGAGAAGCTACAAAGTTTACGATGGACCGTTGACGCCTACGGGATCGCGGTTCCTGGTGCTTTCGCGCTATTCGGCTGCCTCGCTCTTCGAATCGCGTTACTTCACAGTTTTCACCGTGCTGTGCCTTGTTCCCGCGCTGATTGGTGCGGCCACAATTTACTTTGTTCACAGCGCAACGACGCAACTTTTGTTGGGAATGCGTCTTAGCAGCACCGACCTTATCAACAACGTTTGGTTCTGGGGTTTCCTGCAAAGCCAGGTTTGGCTGGCTTTTGTCATGACGGTTTGGGCGGTGCCCGGCATGATGACCAGGGACCTCGCCAACCACGCCTTGCAGCTCTATTTGAGCCGGCCGCTTTCGCGACCTGAATATCTGCTGGGAAAAGTCTCCGCAGTGGTGCTGTTGCTCTCAGCTATAACCTGGATTCCCGGATTACTGCTCTTCGGTTTGCAGGCCCAGCTTGAGGGACACGGCTGGGGCAGCGAACATTTATGGTTGATTGGAGCAATTTTCATTGGCTGCCTGCTCTGGGTTACGGTGATCGCCCTGATGGCCATGGCGCTTTCAGTGTGGGTCAAATGGCGAATTGCGGCGAGCGGTCTTATGTTTGCGGTCTTTTTTGTTTTGCCTGGTCTGGGTGAAGCTGCCAACGCAATCCTGCATACCCAATGGGGCCGGCTCTTGAGCGTTCCTTACGTGATGACATTGATATGGACGCATCTTTTTCGCCTGCCGGACCGCTTTATCCACGGATTTAACTATGCGGGAGTACCGCTATGGTCGGCCTGGGCATCGGTCCTGAGCGTGTGCTTGATCTGCATCATGCTCCTGAATCAGCGTTTGCGAGCGCGTGAAGTGGAGCGCGGATGAAGGCTGAAAACAACAAGATCGTTTTCGAAAACGTCTCCAAGTTTTATGGCGAAGTCTTGGGCGTGAACCGCGTGAACCTCGCTCTTCCTCCGGGAGTCACAAGTCTGGTAGGACCGAATGGATCGGGCAAGACCACGCTGATGAACCTGATGACCGGCCTTATTAAGCCCACGCAGGGCCGCGTGAGCGTGCTGGGACTCACTCCCGATCATCCGGAAGAGTTCTTCCGGCATGTTGGCTATTGCACCCAATTCGACTCTTTCCCTAAGGGCGTAACCGGCTATCAGTTCATCTATCAATCGCTCAAGCTTCATGGCATCAGCAACAACGAGGCCCAGCGGCTTACAAAAGAGGCCATTGAGCGAGTCAACATGGGCGAGGCCGCTTCCCGAAGGATTGCAGGTTACAGCAAGGGCATGAGGCAGCGCATACGCCTGGCCCAATCCATCGCTCATCATCCCACTGTGCTGGTGCTCGATGAACCGCTGAATGGCCTTGATCCCATGGCGCGTGCCGAGTCGATCACCCTGTTCCAAGCATTGGGGAAAGATGGATTGCACGTAATCATCTCCAGCCACGTTTTGCATGAGGTGGATAAGATTTCCGATCAGGTGGTGCTGATGAGTTACGGCTATGTTGTGGCGGAAGGCGAGATCCATGGCGTGCGCAGCGAGGTGAAAGAGCATCCTATGCAGATTCTGGTGCGCTGCTCCCGCCCCAACTTGGTGGCCTCGCGCTTGTTTTGCCAGGATCATGTGGTTGAAGCGAAGCTGCACGTCGATGGCATGGGCTTGCTGGTCCGCACCCAAGACGCCGACCAGTTTTATCTATTGTTGAACCGCATCGTTCTGGAAGACGACATTGCCGTCGAGACGGTGGCGCCTGCCGATGATGACGTGAATTCGATCTATCAATATTTGATCGGCGGCAGCGGAGGCACGGTATGAACCTGGTGGCATCCTTCCGCAAATTTTTTCAGGAAGCACCCTGGCAGTTATGGACCGCCCAACTGACGTCGTTGATTCAGTCGGAGGTAAAACGAAATTTTCTGAAACGCCGCAGCGCCTGGATCTACCTGGTGGCCTTCGCCCCCGTGGTTATTTTGATGGTGTTCGTGATCAAAGAGCCACCCAATGGACGCGACAACATTCAAGAAAGCACCGAACTGATGGCGTGGCTGTTTCAGATTTACTATCTGCACGTGGCCATCTTTATTGGCTGCCTGGGAGTTTTTACCTGGCTGTTTCGCGGAGAAATCGTTGAAAAGACGCTGCACTACCATTTTCTCTCACCCCTGCGTCGCGAACTTCTGGTGTTAGGAAAGTTTTTAGCGGGCATGGTTACGACCGCGCTGATTTTCGTTTTGGGAGTCTTTGGCTCGTTCTTTCTGATCTATGCTCACGCTCAAGCTGCGGGCCGAGCCTTTGTCTTCAACGGGCCAGGATTGGGACATCTGGCGGCTTATTTAGGCGTCACGGTGTTGGCCTGCCTTGGATACGGATCGATGTTCGTTGCATTCAGCCTGGTGATTCGGAACCCAATCCTTCCGGCAATATTTGTGCTGGTGTGGGAGACCTTTCACGCCGTTCTGCC
>DASZEU010000241.1:0-3187 GCA_035940535.1 Candidatus Angelobacter sp. | reverse complement strand
GACATCCAGAACAGCATCGCCACCGCCATGTTCATGCCCAGCGCAAACTCATTTTCTTCCGAGAGCATGCCTCCGGGGCCTTGCGCGCGAAAGCGGCCGCCGCTGAGGATGATGCTGACAAAACTCTTGGTTCCCAAAACTCCCAGGCAAACGGCGGTCAATCGCAGGATTTTGGTGATCCGCTCCTCGCTATTCGCCAGCGCGCCAACCAGCAGGGTAATCACAATGATCTTGCTGAAGCGAGAAAGCTTGCCGAACGCCAGGTCGGGTTCGATGGCCAGGAAGGAGCTGACCGTAATCCAGAACCAGAACACCAGCATCAATATCAATCCTCGAAATCGCAGTGGCGATTTGCGCGATTCAAAAATCAAGTAGCCCGCCACCAGCGCTCCGCCGATCACAACGCCGTAATTGAAGACGAATCCGCTCCACACGAAGTCAGTGGGGTGCCCGTGCGCGAAAAACAAATAGACGAGCAGCCCTTCAAAAGGCTGAAAAAACGCCAGCGGCACGGCGATGGCGACCAGCGAATAAAATGCCCCAACCCTTAACATATTCCTGACTCAAATCCTTCACTGACTGAGGCTGCTACTACAGGACGCAGCCTGTTTTGCCGGAATCCATCCTTCGTATTGGGAGCGCTCTCCGCGGAAGAGAGAAAACCCTTCACGGAAACAGTTTCACCAGCGCCGGCCCAAGGGCCTTGGTGACCGGGAAAGGTATCCGCTTCCACAACTCAATGGCGCGATTGAAACGGGGATTCGCCGGAGAAAAGTCCGGCAGGTCCTTACGTTTCACCAAGTAAAACTGATAGGGCAGAGGGCGTTCGCGCATGCCCCATTGCGACTTGAAATCATAGGCGCCTGTTCCCCGCTTGCTGCGCCCAAAGTCGAAATTGCGGATGCCACGCTGCCTTGCGCTCTCCAGCAACTCCCAATACATGAAGTTATTGGCAGCGAGATGCCTGCCTTCGGCAGTTGAGCCGCCATAGTAGGGAAGAATCCAGTCCCGAAAGCGGAAACTCATTACCGCTGCGACTGCGGATTGCTCTTTCCAGACCACCATGATTTCAGCGGACTCTCGCAGCTCTTCCAGCAGAATCCTGAAGAAGTTTCTGGAAAAAACCGGCGTGCCCAGATTGCGCACGCTGCGCGCATAGATCTCGTAGAATGCGTGAAGCTCGTTGTGTCCGTTGGTGGTCCGCAATCCCGCCTTTTGGGCCTTGCGGATCATGTAGCGCGTATCGCGAGGCAGCATCTTGTTCAGGGTGGCTGTATCCGGCGCAATTGCCGTATCGAGAGTCACGTAAAGGTCTTTGGTATGGAAGCCGGGATAGGAGCCTTCTTGCAGGCGAAGCTCCAGGTATTCCACTCTTTCGTTTTGGGCCAGGTCACAGGCGGCTTTGATCAATGCCTGCTCGGCCTGCTCATCGCTCGCGCATATTCCGCCATAGACGGCAAAGGGAGTTGAGATCAGCTTGCGTCCTGTCACCATGTTGGCAACCAGAAAGAGAGGCAGCACACCAACAACCTGGCTCCCCTGCGTGGCCATCAGGTAACGGGGCTTGTATTGAAACTCCCGTTCAATCGAGTGCTTCCATGCGATCAGATGAAAGAGTGTTCCACGCTCGTGGTGCATCACGTAGGAATCCCAGGCTGCCCGGTTTTCGTCTTTGTATTCGACTATGTTCATTTTCAATGTGCTCTGATCTCACCGCTTCCGCCAGCGTCTTTCGGTGTCCGGTTAGGTCAATGGCGGAACAGCATGGCGAAAACTACAAACAAAAATGCGGATACCATGCTCCCGGCGATACCGATCCCATGATGAAGACGGGCGCGCTTCTGCTGGTCTCCTGTTAGAAGAAGCGGAATCTCCGCAAGAACAGGTGCACCGATGGCCCTGAGCTCTTCCACGATCCTTAATCTTGGATCCAACATCTCCCGGCCTACTGTCCAAAGCAAACCCATTGCCAGTCCGGCGAGCAGCCCTACTGCGTCAATCAAAAGGCGGTTGGGACGATTGGGTTTTTGCGGGACGTGGGCAGTATCAAGCGCCCGGAACCGCTCCCCTTCCTGGTACTTTTCCAGATTTTTTGCCATGTCGGCGGAGAACTTGCGGTCTTTGAGAATCTTGTACTCTATGACCGAGTTTTCATATTCGCGGTTCACGGCTGCCAATTGCTGTTCCAGCATGGGTATCCGCTGGAGCTTTTCCTGGTGGTATTCGACTTCCTTTTTGAATTCTGCGATCCGCTTAAGATGGGTCTCGATCTCCTCTTCGGTGTTCGAAATCTGGCTTTCAATTACCGGGTTGTGCGGCCTGGATGACGATGGCGACGGTAGCCTCGCAGCAGGATCACTCTCGGCCTCTGCCTTGGTTTCTTGAAGGCGGCGGGAAAGCTCCTTCATTTCTTTAGCTGCCTTGATGACTTCCGGATAATTGGGACCATAGCGCCTTTCGAGCTTATCGAGCCGCGACTGGGCGTCGATGACCTGCACTTGCAGCGGCGCCAGTCCCGACGTTGCTCCCTCCCGGTCCAGATCTACGACTTGCGGAGTTGCAAGCAACTGGCTCTGGTAAAAAATTTTCTGGGCCTGGGCCCGGTTGATTCCGTCCTGCTCGCCGCGCGTGCTGAGCAGCAGCGAGTTCAGGGCCTGCTCGTGGAAGGCCTTCGACTCCGGCAACTCGGCTGCATAGCGCGCCTTGAGTTGCACGATGGATTGCTCTTTGGCCTGCAATTCTTTTTCGGATGCGTCAAGCTCGCGGTCGATGAAATCAGCGGTGTCCTGGGCTTCCTGCTGACGGGCTTTGGTGTTTTCGGTGATGAACAGAGAAGCCAGGCGATTGGTTACCTTGGCCGCATCTGCGGGCTTGGTGCTTTCATAGGAAATGGTGAATGAGCCTGATCCGTTCGCGCTCGCCGGTCCAATTTCAATGTGGATGTTGCTGCGCATCATCTCGACCAGTTCATCTTTGGTCTTGCGCCCGCGCACGTCCGAGAACACGTTTTCCTCATTCATGACCTGGGTGAGGCGGGTCGAGGAAAGCACTTGCTGTTTCAACGTTGCCAGCCGGTCGGGCATGTTGGAGGAAACCGTAGGCGGAACATAATTTTCCGGGACGATACGCGGGTCGACGAGGATCAGAGTCGTGGCCCGGTAGACATTGGGAATGAAATGCCCGGCGA
>DASZEU010000240.1:0-2993 GCA_035940535.1 Candidatus Angelobacter sp. | reverse complement strand
CGGAGAGATTGTGGTCCGCGAATCGCGGGAGGGCGGCGTCGTGCGGGTGAAAGACGTCGCCCGTATCGAACTGGGAGCGCAAGACTATTCTGTGGCGGGACGCTTGAATGGCAAGCCGAGCGCCGTACTCGCCGTCTATCAGCTTCCTGGGTCCAATGCCGTTGATGCTGCAGCCGGCGTGAATAAACTGACGGCAGAACTGAAGCGCCGGTTTCCTGCAGATATGGACTACGCGGTTGCGCTCGACACCACCCGGTCTGTGGTGCAAGGAATAAAGGAAATCATCCTTACCCTGTTGATTGCCATCGCGTTGGTGATTCTCGTTGTCTATCTCTTCCTGCAAGGATGGCGAGCCACCATGATCCCGCTCCTGGCGGTGCCGGTCTCCCTGATCGGTGCGTTCATCTTTTTCCCGCTCTTTGGTTTTTCAATCAACACCCTCTCTCTCTTTGGGCTGGTATTGGCGATCGGCCTGGTGGTGGACGATGCCATCGTCGTGGTGGAGGCGGTTGAACGTCACATCGAAGAAGGCTTGGCTCCGAAAGCCGCGGCCTTGAAGGCAATGGAAGAGATCTCCGGGCCTGTCGTGGGGATTGCGCTCGTGCTCTCGGCGGTGTTTGTGCCCACCACTTTCATACCTGGAATTACGGGCAGGTTGTATCAACAGTTCGCGATAACGATTGCCGTCTCGGTGCTTATCTCCGCGTTCAACGCACTCACCCTTAGTCCGGCTCTGGCCGCACTACTGCTCCGGCCCAGAGAAAAGCGCGGTGGCCTGTTGAGAAGATTCTTTGACTGGTTCAATCGCACGTTTGAACGGGCCACTAACGGCTACGTCACAATTTGCGGAGCGCTGATTCGCAAGACTGCGGTGACGCTCATCGTGCTCGTATTGTTCGGAGCAGGGGCGGCATTCTTCAGCAACAAAGTTCCATCGAGTTTTCTTCCCGACGAAGATCAAGGATACTTATACGTCAATCTGCAGCTTCCCAGCGCGGCTTCTCTCGAGCGCACGGACCACGTGGCGCAAAAGATTGAGAACATTCTGGCACACACACCGGGGGTGCAATCCACGACCAGTGTCGTTGGCTTCAGTCTGCTCAGCTTCACGCGTACGAGTTACAACGCTTTTTTCTTTGTCACGCTCAAGCCCTGGGACGATCGGAAGACGCGGCTGGAGCAGTTCCAAGTCATCAAGGCGCGATTGAATGGGGAACTCAGTCAACTTCCGGAAGGAATTGCTTTCGACTTTTCCCCTCCGGCCATTCCTGGGGTGGGTACTTCGGGGGGATTTACTTTTGTTCTTGAGGACCGTGCAGGCAAGGATGTGGAATTCCTGACATCAAACCTGAACGCATTCCTCGCTGCTGCTCGCAAACGGCCGGAGATAGCTAGCCTGAGTACTACGTTTCTCGGTAGCGTCCCGCAGCAATTCATTGACGTAGATCGTGACAAGGTTATCAAACAGGGAGTGGCCATCGCCGACGTCTACCGGACCATTCAGGCTTTTATGGGTGGATTGTTCATAAACTACTTCAATCGTTTTGGCCGGCAGTGGCAGGTTTACATCGAGGCAGAGGGCGAGTACCGCACCAACGCGGAGAATGTGGGCCAGTTCTATGTGAAGAATGGCGCTGGAACCATGGTGCCGCTCTCGGCGCTCACCAGGTTTGAATCGCGCCCAGGTCCTGAATTCACGATGCGCTACAACCTGTTTCGCTGTGCGCAAATCAACGGCAGTGCCGCGCCAGGATACAGCTCCAATCAAGCGACGGCTGCCCTGGAGCAAGTCTTTGCTCAGACCATGCCGGCGGAAATGGGCTACGACTACCTGGGCATGTCATTTCAGGAAAAGAAGGCACAGGAGGGCGTGCCGCCGTCCGTGATCTTCGGATTATCCCTGTTGTTCGTTTTCCTGATTCTCGCAGCATTATACGAGAGTTGGACGCTGCCCTTTAGCGTACTGTTAAGCACTCCGGTCGCGGTGTTCGGTGCTTTCGCAATTCTGTGGCTTCGACGAGCGCTGATCAGTGCGTTCTATCCGCCTTTCATGGTGCAAATCGAGAGCGACGTCTACTCCCAAATTGGCCTGGTGATGCTAATCGGCTTGGCTGCGAAGAATGCCATCCTGATTGTGGAATTCGCTAAAGACGAGTACGAAAAAGGTAAGCCTCTCGTGGATGCAGCCCTCGCGGGAGCCAGGCTTCGCCTGCGACCCATCTTGATGACCTCCTTTGCTTTCATTTTTGGGTGCATCCCGCTATGGACCGCCACGGGTGCGGGATCCGTGGCCCGGCAGATCATGGGCACCACGGTCATCGGCGGCATGTTGGCGGCCAGCGCGCTTGGCATTTTCTTCGTCCCGGCGGTGTTTTGCGTATTCGAAAAATTCTCCCAGGCGGAGAGCAAGAAGCTATCTCCTGCAACCGCGATACCTCTCCCCGCACAAAATCGGGAAGCAGGAGACGACTGAGATGAGGAAGCAGGCCTCTTTTCTGATCCTCGGACTGGCAGTTCTGGGATTCACCTGCGGCTGCGCCGTCGGGCCAAATTACAGAAGGCCGCCGGTCAACGTTCCTCCTGAATATCGCGGGGTCACACCCGAGGGGGTAGGCAAGGGCGAAGCCCAATCCCTTGCCGACCAGAAGTGGTGGGACGTCTTCCAGGATGAACAACTAAGGGAGCTGGTTAAGACTGCTCTGCAACAGAACTATGACGTCCGCATTGCGGCTACCCGCATTCTGCAAGCCCAGGCACAGTTGGGCATCACGCGCGCCAATCAGTTTCCCACCATTGCGGGCAATGTGGAAGCCACGAATCAGCGCAGTCCGCGATCAAAGTTTTTACCTGCGTTCGAAACCAGCGCCAACCAGGTGGGTGGGAGCCTCGCCTGGGACTTGGACTTCTGGGGCAAGTACCGCCGCGCAACCGAAGCAGCCCGTGCTGACCTGCTGGCCAGCGAGTGGGCTCGGCGGGAGGTCATCACCGCCTTG
>DASZEU010000239.1:0-6727 GCA_035940535.1 Candidatus Angelobacter sp. | reverse complement strand
ACGCCGGATTCAGGCCAACCGGGATATCCGAGTGAAACCGCTGGTGCACCCTCGGCAGGCTGCTTCCACAACGCGCGATATACGGAAAAATCCGGCATAGAAAAACACACAAATACGCGGTCGCTACAAAATGCAAGGCATTCTTAATTCTTACTTCAGTACTTCAAAAGCTGGAGTGGCCGCTGGCCGGATATCGGCGCGCGAAAGCGAGTGGGGGAACCTGGAAAGAACGCCTTCGCAGTGCTTTATGGGCTAGATCATATACATCATTTTAGAAAGACTCAATCAAAATTTGCGGTTCAGAAAAGGACTAAATTCCCGAAATGGAACAAATTAAAACCAGAGTTGTAGAATGTCTCAAAAATAAAGTTGTGTCAGGGCATGAATTTTATTCGTGCCGATAAAAGCCAATAAAATCGTAGGCTTTACAGTCCGGTGAAAAAGATCTCTTTCGCGAGCTTTGCGTCAGGGTATGGTCTGTCGTGAGGTAAGCCGAAAGAGGTTACTCGTACCGCAAGCCATTTAAAATCACCGGGCTTCAGCCTAATGTCGCTTACTTTACATCGGCGAGTATCAATTTCTCCCTCTAAAACGCCCTGTCATCCTGACAGGCGCGTTCTTTGCGCCTGAAAGAGCCTGTCCTGAGGTCTGCCGAAGGAACCCCGAAAATGCATAAATATTCTACGTCAGATTAAGAGGCAACTCGGCAGCGCTCGATTTTTCCTGCCAGAAGCCAGTCGCTCGCAGCCGAAGCTCGCATAAATCAAACGCACGGCTGGAGTTCCTTGTCTCTTTCTCTGACGAATTGATTTCTTCCGTAGCCTGCATCCCTTATCCGAAAAGCGTCACTAGTTTCCGATATCGAGCTCTTAATATAAATCTCTGGAGAGAGTCATACAACAAGGCCGGAAAATTTCAATTCCCTTCTCAATCCCCTCCTCATCGGGGAACCACCACACTGCTGCCCAACTAACAGATATTACAATCTCCTCCTACTCCCAACATGCAAAATATTTCGCGAAACCTAAATCCGAGCAGAATCCAGGCAGGTTTCGTATCAGTACTCCCCAGGTGCAACGCAGCAGTATCATGACCACGTGGACGCAAACCAGCCAGAACCAGCTACAACCAATCTGCCGCTCACCTTCGAGCTGTTCGCATTTCGCCTAAGCTTTCGCGCTCTGGAGCCTCTCTACTTTCCTCCGGGCAAGGCCGGCAACGTGATTCGCGGGGCTCTGGGCCACACATTCAAGAGGTTTGTCTGTCAGCCCTCATGTCCTGGCGCGAAAACTTGCGACCAGCGACTTACCTGCGCCTACGCGCGCTTGTTTGAGCCTACGGCCCGGACCGAGGGTCCAAGCGGTCTCGCTGACTGGCCCCGGCCCTTTGTGATCCGCGCCACGCATCTTGACGGTCACCGCTTCCGTCCCCAGGAAACGTTCGAGTTCGATTTCTTCGTCTTCGAATTGCAAGACCCGGCACTCGCCTATTTTGCTTTTAGTTTTTCTCAACTGCTCCGGGAAGGATTGGGCCCTGGCCGAGCAGCCACGGAGCTAACCGCCATCCATGAGTTGGACGAAGCCCGGCAGCCTCGGGCGCAGATATTCGACGGCCACACATTGTTGGAACAACGCCCCATCACGCTCTCTCTCCAAGCCGACGCCCAGCCCGTTGATCGTGCCGAAGTCCGCTTCCTCACACCAACCGAGATCAAGGGAGCGGGCCAGGTCTTGCGCGAGCCTGATTTTGGAGTGCTGTTTGCCCGTATCCGCGACCGCATCCATACTTTGCGGCGCATCTATGGGCGCGGCTCCTTGCCTTTGGATTTCAACGCCCTCGGGGAGCGAGCACAGCAAGTGAAGCTGGTTCGCAACAACACCCGCTGGGAGACCCACGAGCGCCGCAGCGGCAAAACCGGGCAAACACATCCCCTGGCAGGCTTCATAGGCACAGCCGAATACCAAGGCGACCTGGCTGAATTCCTGCCTTACTTGAGAGCGGCCTCATGGACCGGCGTTGGACGCCAGACCACCTGGGGCAAAGGCCATATTGAAGTGGCTGTTTTGGAGAAAAGCCCTTAGCTTAAGCTTGTACTTAGGGGACCACAATCCGCTCACCGTGCAAACTGGCTTGAGGCTGTACTATTGGAAACCTGATGCCCAATTCTTCAGACGACATCTGCTTCATGCGAGCACTCGACATCTTGGATTCGATTCGGACCAAAAAGCTTTCCGCGCGAGAAGTGATGCAAGCGCACTTGAAACAAATCAGCCGGGTGAATCCAAGGGTCAATGCGATGGTCACGTTGGTTCCTGAAGACGAACTAATGGAGCGGGCCGCAGCGGCCGATGATGCTCTTGCAAAAGGCAAGTGGCTTGGGCCGCTTCATGGTTTGCCCGTTGCGGTCAAAGACTTGCACGAAACCAATGGCATCCGCACCACGTTCGGCTCTCCGCTTTGTAGAGACTACGTGCCGGACTTTGATTGCCGAGTGGTTCAACGCGAGAAAGATGCCGGAGCCATCATCATTGGCAAGACGAACGTGCCGGAATTCGGTTTGGGTTCGCAAACTTTCAATCGGGTGTTTGGGCCCACGCGCAATCCGTACGATGTAACCAAGACGTGCGGCGGCAGTACCGGCGGTGGCGCTGTGGCTCTCGCTTGCGGCATGGTTCCGTTGGCCGATGGTAGCGATATGGGCGGCTCGCTTCGTAATCCTCCCAATTTCTGCAACGTTGTAGGTCTTCGCCCATCGCCCGGACGCGTTTCCAATGTACCCACGCAGCTAGGCTGGTCCACGCTTTCGGTTCCGGGACCTGTCGCACGCAATGTCGCCGACTGCGCGTTTTTTCTAAGTGTGCTCGCTGGCTTTGACTTCCACTCGCCAATTTCTATTGACCAGTCCGGCGCGCAATTTGCGCAGCCCCTTGGCAACCGCGACTTCAAAGGCGTCCGTGTGGCGATGTTCAAAGATATGGGATTGCCATGGGAGCCCGAGGTCAAAAGCGCGGTGCAAAGACAGCGCACGATCTTCGAAGCGCTGGGATGCATTGTTGAAGAGGCAGAACCTGATTTTACCGGCGCCGACGAATGCTTTTTGGCGTGGCGACACTGGGGGCTGGAGCTAGCTTATGGCGCTCTGCTCGACAAACACGGCGACCAGTTTAACGAATACGTTCACTGGCATGTCGCAGAAGCCCGTAAGCTCAGTGGTCCCTACCTTGCACGTATCGAAGCTAAGCGCACAGCGTTATATCAGCGTTTGTGTGAGTTCATGAAAGAGCATGAATTTTTTATTCTGCCGGTAAGCCAGGTACTTCCCTTTGATGTGAACCTGCGCTATCCCACGGAGATCGCCGGCGTAAAGATGGAGAATTACATATCTTGGATGAAGTCCGCCTACTACATCTCGGTCACAGGAAATCCTGCAATTTCTGTCCCGTGTGCATTTTCCGCGAGCGGCCTTCCGATTGGAATCCAGATTGTTGGACGCCACCACGACGACTGGGGCGTCTTAGAGCTAGCGTACGCCTTCGAACAGGCCACTAACTTCGGCAAGCATCGCCCGATGACCGCTGAAAAACCTCGTACCGGAAGCAGTGCGAGCTAGGGTATTATGATCCACCACGAAAATCCCCAGGAGGGCCTTCATGATTCGGTGTCAGGCAGGCGCTGTGCTTTGTCTTTTTGTGATGGTCTCGCTGGGCATGGCGCAAACTGCCACGCCAACCCCTACGCCAATCCCCGCGCCAGCTATTCCAAATGACCTGTCGCTGCTCAAAGTAGTGCCGCAAAACCAGCACGCCACCACCACACAGGAGACCGAGCTTGACCAACGTATCACCGTGGCCGTTCAGGGCCTGCAGAATTGGACAAAGATTAGCGGGAAAGCTCCCAAGGACCTGCGGCTTTATCTTGCGGGACAAAAGCTTTCGGAAAGCAGTCCAACTCTTGCCTCGGTGCAGAATGAATACCTCGACTTCCACCTGGAGATTCAACCGAAAGATCGCTACGCCTGGGTTGAGATTCTCTATGATGCGCGCCAGGCGCCGGATCACAAGATACCCTTAAGCATCGGTTGGAAGGACACCGTGCAAGTGGTGGATTCAGACGTCGAGATCGCGCTGCTCGCGTACCCACATTACACGCCCTACATCGCCGTATCGCTGATATTGCTGCTGGCGGCCATGCTGTTCCTAAGCGTCCGCACCGATCTGCTGCGCGATGGAACAAACCCACCTCCGCCTCCCGCCCGGCTGCCTTACAATCTGGGAAAAGTGCAGATGGCCTTTTGGTTTTACTTGGTCGTTACGGCCTACCTCTATGTCTGGCTGGTAACCGGCGAATATAACGCTCTGACCAATTCCGTACTGGCCCTGATCGGGATCAGCGCCGGAACCGGCTTGGCCGCAGTTTTTCTCGACCGGCAAAAGGTTAATGAGATTCTTGCCGAGCGGGCGCGGCTGGAAACGCAAGCCACCGCTTTAACTGCGCGAATCAATGAACTCACAGCCGCTACCCCGGTGCCCGGATCGCAACTGGACCAGGAGCTGCAAGAAAAGAAGAACAGCTTGATCGAGGTGCAGGCCCAATTAGCTCACACCGCGCCACCGCTGCCTCCAGCCATTTCCAAGGGGTTCATCCACGATATTTTGAGCAGCGGAGAGGGAGTAGGCTTTCACCGCTTCCAGATGGCCACATGGACTCTTGTTCTGGGAATCATTTTTGTGCGCAGCGTGTATCGAGAACTCACCATGCCTGACTTCGATACCTCGCTGCTCGGACTGATGGGTCTCAGCTCCGGGACTTACATCGGATTCAAGTTCCCTGAAAAACCGAAGTAGACATCGGTTGTGCTGTGCGGCGCGATGGCCCGGCGTATGTTTCATTTTGAATTCACACAGCCTTTATAGATGAACGTTGGTTGTTGTGGTCAAATATTTCTAAAGCCAATGCGGTTCACTTAAGGAATTCGAAATTGCAAGTATCTCAGATACTCAGCGCCGGAGGCGCGTTAAGAAGTTAGCCCAGCGTGTCAACGCTGGGAAAAGACCAAAGTATAGATGTCAAGCCCCAGAGGGGCGACACAGATTTTGATCTTCTAAAGGTTCCCAGGGCTCCACTTCGTTCACCCTGGTCTAACCTCTTAACGCGCCTCCGGCGCTGAAGCCCAACATTTTTTCATTTCTTTTTTTCATCTCATAAGGTGAACTACATGACTCACGTCTCTGAATTCTGGCGATCCGACTCGCGTTTTAATTGACATCGCCGTGAGGGTGTAACTAAAAGTGCGAGTCAATCGTCTATGCTACGAGAAACCAGCCCCGAAGGGGCGGCCGAAAGTAGCCCAGCATGTCGAGTCAGCGTGGGCGCGGTTTTGCGCGCACGCTGGCTCGTAAATGCGCACTCTCCGTAGGCAAATGTTATACACAGTGACTCGCACTTTTAATTACACTCCAAACAAGCAGCGATTCCGCAACCCTGGTTGAAAACGGTGTCGAGGCGCTGATGCGGCTGGGGTTTCATGACTAATCTGGTTCCTAGCCATTTTCGCATTCACTTTTGTGTTGACTTCATTTTCAGTTACTTATGTATCAGCGAGATGTAAGTCAAAAATAGCGGTTATGCAAAATAGCGCTTATCTAGGTGTCGATCCATGATCTCCCGTTTGGAGTTGTCTGCTGCAGAACGTCGATTGCGTTCGCGCCTCGCCCAGTTGGCCTCGGGAGAATGGTTCCTGCGTGGGACCTTACATCCACGCTTAGGCACCTGCGGTAAACCTACCTGCGGCTGTGCTCAAGGCCGTCTCCATCCCTCCTTGTATTTGGTGCAGCGGCACCAGGGAAAACTGCGCCAGGTCTGTGTTCCCAAGACTTGGCAGCCACGGGTTCGCCAGGCCGTGAGTCGCTATCAGCAGATGCAGCAGTTCATTGAAGAAGTCTCAGAACTGGAGTGGAAGCGTCTGCGGGAAAGGAAACGTTAGATTCTCCGCCGCCTGATCGCCTACGCGGAAAAGATCTTTGATTTCTCCGGCACCATTGTTGTTCCCCTCCGGGATCATCGTTGCCAGCCGCGCATCCCCACGGCTGTGCTAGTCAAGTCGGCCATGGTGCTGTTTTGGGCCCGATTGGGCAGTCTGAACTCTTTGGAACTTTCTCGTTCCTCGCGCTTTTGGAGGACGTGGTTAGGACAAGCTCCGGTCAGCGCCGATACGGTAGGACGGGTTCATACGGGGCTGGAGGCCGAGGGACTACGCCAAGGCATTCATCACGTCTATGATCGTCTGAAACGCAACAAAGCTTTGCCCGATCAGCAGGGCCTGGCGGTGGCGGTTCTGGATGGTCATGAGAGCCATGCCACGTATCGGCGACACTGCTCGGCCTGCCTGCAACGCACCCTGACCATCGCCGGCCAAGAGCGCATTCAGTACTATCACCGCTATGTCACTCTGATGTTGCTGCCGGGGTCGGTGGCGGGGCGCCGGCCCCTGCGCTTTTTGCTGGATCTGGAACTGCAGCGCCCGGGCGAAGATGAAGTCAGCTGTGCCTTGCGCCTGCTCACGCGCGTGCTCCAGCGCTATCGGCGCGCTTTCGATCTGCTGCTGGCCGATGCCCTGTATGCCCAGGCTCCTTTCTTTAACTTTGTCCTCGCCCAAGGTAAGCATGCTCTGGTGGTGTTAAAGGACGAGCGCCGCGACTTATACCAGGACAGCCTGGGGTTGTTTAGT
>DASZEU010000238.1:0-51264 GCA_035940535.1 Candidatus Angelobacter sp. | reverse complement strand
ATTCGATACGGAATGTTGTGCCCTCATCTTTCTTGCTGCTGACACTGATGCGTCCCTGGTGGTCGCTGATGACTGATTGGACGATCGCCAGACCCAGGCCCGTGCCATGTTGCTTGGTCGTGTAATAGGGAGTAAAAAGTCGTTCGCATTCTTCTGGCGTAAGCCCTTGGCCCGTATCCGAAAGCTCAAGGAGGGCATGTTTATCGACGGCATAAGTGCGGAATGTTAGTTTGCCGCCTTTGGGCATGGCGTCCACCGCGTTCAAGACGAGGTTTTCGATGACCCGGCGCAACAGTACCGGATCAGCCTTAACGGGCGGGATTTTCCCCAATTGCAGATCGGTGTGGATTGGTGATGGCTCGCGCATGAGCTGCCCTTGAAAAAGCTTCGCCACGCCCAGCACCATGTCATCCAGGTCAACTACCTGGAACTGCGGCGCCGGCATCTTGGAAAAATCACTGAAGCGGCCAATAATGATTTTCAGGTTGGCGATTTCTGCCAGAAGCGTCGAAGTGCTTTCGCGAAACACCTCTTCAAATTGTTCCGGGCTGGCCTCCCGCGCCCGCAAGAGGTTCTCAACCGTGATCTGGAGAGGAAAGAGCGGGTTCTTCAATTC
Source organism: Candidatus Angelobacter sp. (assembly GCA_035940535.1). Lineage (GTDB taxonomy): Bacteria > Acidobacteriota > Terriglobia > Terriglobales > Acidobacteriaceae > Angelobacter. Next base: position 50,648 of record DASZEU010000238.1, on the reverse strand, counting down.
ATGAGCAAGGCGGCGGGCCAGTTCACGCCAGGCCGCAACCCGCTCGCTCTGCACCAGGCGCTCCTGCTGTGCTCCCAGTTCTTCGGTCATTTGGTTGAAGGCTTGGGCCAGCTTTCCAATTTCGTCGCCTGAAGTGCTCTGCACGCGGACTTCCCAGTTACCGCTGCCAATCTCTGCAGCCGCCGTAGCCAGCTCTTTCACAGGTTGAGTAATACGTGTCGCCACCACACCGCTCAAGATCACTCCGATGAGCACACCACTCACCGCAATCAGCAGAGCGATGTTACGAATATGTTCCTCCACGGCCAATTGCTGCTGCAACGAATTACCAACCAGAAGCACTGGCGGAGGACGATCGGCCAGGCCCGGCAACGAGATCGCATCAAAACGTTCCTGCTGACCGTCGCCCCAATCGATGGTGGCCGAACTCTCCTGCCGATTCGCCTGTGCTTTTTGTGCCAGGGGGAGGAGCTTGGTCGTATCCAGTCCTTCACTGGCAGCGGTGAGAAAGCCCCCGGCGCCCTGTTCTGGGGAGCTATAAACCAACACCCTCATGCCCGGAGGAACCGAGAGTGCCTGGAGAAAAGGAGCGTCAAGCCTGCGTCCACCGAGAACATAGTAATTTGCGCCACGGATTTTTACCGCGCGCAGGCTCAGAATCCCCAGCACATTGCCGTCGGGCATCTCCACTTGTTTCAAAAATGCGGTCTGCGGAACCGCCGAGCCCTGATCAAGAAACCAGCGTTGTTTGTAGCCAAAACGCGCCGGCCAATGGGCGGAAGAAATGATGGCGCCCTCCGGCGTAAACAGGTCAAGAAAATCCAGATGTTGTGCCTGTGCCGACGCGTAGGACTGTGCAGCATTGAGGTAGCCGCCTGGATCAACCCCACTCGAAAGCTCCAGCCCCATTTGCAACATGGATTCAGAACCGGCAATGGCATCCACGCCGCGAGTGATCTCCGTGCCTTCACGATCAAACTCATGGCGAAACTGCGCAACCAGCGTAGCCGTGCGCTCTTGCTCCACCTGCCGAAACTGTTCTCCGGTGCGAGCCTCGAGGAGCCAGGCTACTGTCCCTACACTGATGGCGATGCTCAGTGTGACCAACAGCAGAAGTTTTTTTCTCAGCGACATCTAAAGGGTTACTTTTCCACCAGTTTCGGACACAGCAACTCTGAAACCGCACTAAAACAAACTCCGAGTGATGATCGCTGTTCATGAAAATGAGGGGTGACATGGCATGATTTTCGATTACCAGTCACACGATCGGCAGCACAGCTTCCCATCTCGAGGATTCTTAAGGTAAGGGCTCGGGAATGGCGGCCCCATCAGCGCGCGGATCCGACGCCCCAAAATTCATTCCAGTTTTGGAATTGTGAATGACTGCCTGTCCGCGTCCCATGAGGGCAGTGTACTCCTTGCGGACCTTCAGGTTGTGTCCTTTATCGCGCAATGCTTGCAAAACATTGGGCTTCACCCGGGACTCGATCACGATGTCGCAAGTTACTTTGTTGCCTGCGACCGTGAACCGCGCCGCCTCCAGAGCGGCCTGGATGTTCATTCCATAGTCCACAACATTGGAGACAAACTGCGCATGGGCCAGGGGTTGGTTGGCTCCGCCCATGATGCCGAACCCCATGTGGAGATCTCTATGTTCCATGAAGGCAGAAATGATGGTGTGAAACGGACGCTTACGCCCGGCCAATGCATTGGGGTGCGCGGGATCGAGCACGAAGAGAGCTCCCCGATTCTGGAGAGCAAAGCCCATCCCATTTACAACCACACCCGACCCAAAACCGGAGTAGTTGCTTTGAATAAGAGAAGCAATATTGCCCTCTTTATCAACTACGGCCAGATACGTAGTATCACCAGTGACGGGATGTCCGGCGCCAGGATCGCAATTGGCCTTCTCGGGATTGATCAAAGAAGCCCGCTGCGCGCCATATTCTTTTGAGAGCAAGCCTTTCACAGGGACTTTTGCAAATCGCTGGTCAGCGTTGTAGCGATAGAGATCAGCATAGGCCAGCTTCATGGCCTCAATTTTCTTGTGTAGCTCCACTGTTCCTTGAGGGCCTTCTGAATCAGGCTCAAAGTTGCTCATGATGGTCAGCATTTCCAGAGCCGCCATGCCCTGGACATTCGGAGGAAGCTCGTAAACTTTCCAGCCACGATAGTCAATGGAGATAGGCTCGACCCATTCCGCAGAGAAGTCAGCCAAGTCATCGAGTTGCATGGTTCCGCCAAAAGCGGATGAGGTCTGAACTATGGCGCGGGCAATCTCTCCCTTGTAGAAGGCATCCCGTCCCTGATCGGCAATCAGACGCAAGGCCTTGGCTAAATCAGGATTGGTAAAGCGAGCCCCCAACTCCGGAGCTTTGCCACCGGGGAGGAACACACGCCGAGCCTCCTCGGTCTTTTGCATCTTGGCTTCTTCTTCTACCCAATAATCATGAATGATCTCTGGAACCCCATATCCGTGCTCGGCGTAATAGATGGCTTGTGCCAGCAGGTCTTTCAACGGTACTTTGCCGAATCGCTCATGCGCCTTGGCCCATCCGTCTACAGCCCCAGGCACGGTTACGGTGTGGATGCCGTCATGGGGCATGGAGGTGATGCCTTGCTTGCTCAGAATGTCTATGGAAAGCTTGCGTGGCGCCCATCCGCTGGCATTCAGGCCATAAAGCTTGCCGGTCTTAGCATCCCAATACAGGAGGAAGAGGTCGCCACCTATGCCATTCATCATGGGTTCAGTAACACCCAAGACGGCATTAGCGGCAATCGCAGCATCCATTGCGTTTCCGCCCTTGGCGAGTATCTGAGCGCCAGCCTGCGACGCCAGATAGTGACTTGTACCCACAATACCTCGGTCAGTGATGACCATGGAACGGCCATAGGATCGGTCCTGCGCATAGCCAATCTGCGCGGCCATGAAAACCATAAGGATCAGAACAAGAAGCCGGAGCATCTGCACCTCGAAGGTAAGAATTATAGTGCAGAAGTTAATATCCAGCTTTTTTCTTGGCGTTGTGGCCCCATGTGAATCGGCGGCCAACGATGGCCTTGATGATCAGGTGGTCGGTGGAATGCGTTACGCCTACACCGATTCCGAAGTTCAGTTCCCAATCAGGTGAGACGTTGAGGTCTATGGAGGGGAAAAATTGCTGCTGCTGGTCTCCGATGGGGTCAAAGCTGCCGATTGGTCCAATGGCGCCGTAGTATTCAAGCCCGCCGCTGACCACTTTGGTGAAGTCGTAAGAGAACTTGAAATTAGGTGAGAATTCAAAACCCCTGGCCACGTTGTCACCATGCAATGACTTATCAATCGTGGGATTAAAAGACAGGTACCAGCGACCGAGTTTCTTGTCCACAATCGGACGCATTTCCCAGGTCCAGGAATCCTGCGCAAAACTGCGGCGCTGATATCCGATTTCATTCGACAGGCTAACCCCAACCGGCCAGTGCCATTTTTCCGGTATGCGGAACCGTGGCCGAATATGGTCGCCAACCCAATCCCAACCGCCGCCGGAACGAGCACTGGTGAAAATATAAAAACCGGTCTCGAACCAATCCTTGAATCCCTGGGTGATCTCAATGGTTTCGTGCAAGGCATGGTTGGTAGGCTGGACGCCATTGATTACCGATTTGGAGCCGTTCACAGTGAAGTTTGTGTGGAATTCAACCATGGTGGAATGCGGCTCGACTGTGTCCGACCCATAGACCTGGATCTCATAGTTGTCTTGGGCCATGAGGGGCAGGCAGAAAAAACCAATCATCAGTGCAAGGAGATAATTTCGAACCATACGGCTTCCAAAAGGAAGAATTCAGGAACTACATACGATACTACAGAGCAAAAAAAGACCGTGCTATCAGCACGGCCCTTTTCACAACCTTCTGGGTTCCTAGACTTGATCAACCTCTCGCCGCTTTCTTTCTCTCCGCCCAACGCTTTTTCATCATTTCAGAAATGCGCTGTTTGGCAGCGGCGCTCAAACGACGTCGTCGTCTTCCACGTCCGCGACCAGGACCTCCTGGCACAGGTCCTGGACGACGGCCACGACGGCCACGTCCTCCTCCACCTTCCAGAGCAGAGATAGCTTGCTCAAGACGGTCTCTTTCATCCCTAAGTGCTGCAATTATTTGCTGTGTATCCATAAGGCTCCTTCGCGCTCATGCTAACAGCGGTAGACTAAAATCGCAACCTCATGAGGCTGGTGAATAACTATCAGCTTCTACTCTCTGGTAGATAAGCGTCACGCGATTTGTAGCTTTATAGATAAGCTGTAAGACTCGATAGTGAAATCCACTTACACAATACCGGCAACATTACTTTGTGGCATCTATTTCGATTAGGGATTGATCTCACATTTAAGGAGCCCTAAAGAGTCGTTTTCCGATCTATTCACTTCGGTAATGATTGAATGAACCAGTGTAGCTGCCCGATTAAGGGCACAAAGGCAGCAACTTATCGACTCCAACACCTAAGTCATAAAGAAAGCTTTTTACCAGTTATAACCTGCATTTCTGAAATTCTCTATAACCCTTCCGATACCAGACGTTCGAATATCTGAACTGAATAAAGCTTATGTAAACTTCAATTTATCTTAATAATATTATTTTATGTTGTTCATATCCTGGATATTAGTATTTTGTAATCATGAGCATGATGTCACCCCGCCGGGGTTTGGCGACTGTTTGCTGGTTTGCTATCCAGGCTTCTAGCTGCGCTGAGTTGTTGGAGGAAAAAAATATGTCGCCTCCTCTGGGGCTTAGCGTTGATTTTTGCATTCCCCAACACTGGCTTCGGCTCGTGAAAATACTGATCCCTCGCAAAATGTGTTTGGCCGAACCAGTGCTGAATGGCATTGGGCTAAACGCAGAATGTTTGCGAAGTTTTGGTGAGCGCGCTGTTAGAATTGTTAAGCAAGTCGCGTTTACCAATTGATCGGCCATGCGTCTAATTTGCATCTGGCGCAACATCAGCAAGCCGTCCAGCAAATGGAGGTTGTCCCGCCCATGAAGCGCAATTCAATCCGTTCTCTCATCCTTATTAGCATGTTTTTGCTCTCCTGCGGCTTCCTGGGGGTTGTGTTCGGCCAACGGTCCACACAATCGGCCAGCAGGGAGTCTGAGGTGCGGGAAAACGTCAAGCGGTTTACGGAGATTTACAGCTTGATTGAAGAGAACTACGCGGAGCCGGTCGATCCCGATAAAGCCATCTATAACGGGGCTATTCCCGGAATGTTGCACGCGCTTGATCCGCATTCGCTGTTCTTTGACGGACGGTCTTATTCTTCATTTAATGAAGAGAAACAGGGCCGGTACGGCGGGGTGGGCATGGAGATTGTTCCCCGAGAGGGCAAAATCATTGTGATAGCGCCTTTTTCCGGTTCCCCGGCCTACCGGGCAGGAATTCGTCCAGGCGATGCGATACTGGCCATCGACGGGAAGCCAGTGGAAAATCTGATTGGCTCCAAGGTATCCGATTTGCTAAAGGGGCCTAAAGGCACACAAGTCCTGATCACGATAGCCCGCGAAGGCGCCGACCATCCTTTGGAATTTCATGTAGTACGCGACGAAATCCCGCGCAACAGCGTAGATCTTGCTTTCCACATCACTCCTGGCATCGGTTACCTCCATGTAAATGGGTTTCATGAGACTACTGAGCATGAAGTTGCTGAAGCGTTGGGTCGACTGGGCGAACTTAAAGGCTTGATTCTGGATCTGCGCGGCAATCCTGGAGGGCTCGTTGACCAGGCTGTGGGCGTTGCTGACAAGTTTCTTAAGAAAGGTTCTGTGGTTGTCTCGCAGGGCGGCAGGGCCATGCCCAAGCAGGTTTTCTATGCGAACCACGGCGACAACAGAAACTATCCCTTGGTAGTCCTGATCAACCGGGGAACGGCTTCGGCAGCGGAGATTGTGGCAGGCGCGATTCAAGACCATGACCGCGGGTTGATTCTGGGCGAGACCAGCTTTGGCAAAGGTTTAGTGCAGTCTGTTTTCCCGCTTTCCAATAAAACCGGCCTGGCGCTGACTACCGGCCGTTACTACACTCCCAGCGGCCGGTTGATTCAGCGGAACTACAATGGCGTTTCGCTGTTCGATTATTATTTCCGTCGGCAAGCTGAGAATCAGCCCCCGGCAGGCAAAGAGATTCGACTGACGGATAGCGGACGCACGGTCTTCGGCGGCGGCGGAATCACACCTGATAAGAAGCTGGATACGCGGCTAAACCAGTTCCAAGATGATCTGCTGCGGCAGTATGTCTTCTTCAACTTTTCCAAGCATTACATGCTAGGCCGCCACATCGGCCCCGATTTCCAGGTAACGGATGAGGTTTTGCAACAGTTTCGCAGCTTCCTCTCCGAACAAAATGTTCACGCGGCCGAGGCTGACTTGGTTCAGGCGCAGGACTGGATCAAGGCCAATATCAAGGCCGAACTTTTCACCTCGGAGTTCGGGCAGGATGAAGGCTTGAAGGTCCAGGCCCAAACCGATCCCGCGGTCCAAAAAGCTCTGGAGTTTCTGCCAGAGGCCAAACAACTGGCCGAAAATGCACGCCGGCTTTCAGCCCAAAAGAGTAAAGCACAGGTAACAACGCCCTAGTCACCATCCATTTGCGCTATCTGGTTGATGTCTTCGCCAGCTACGAGCACGAACTCACTTCTGGCGCCTTTTTTGCGGTTTTGTAAATAGGGCCTGTATGCATCGATTGCTCCTCGCCATTCGGTGCCTTTTACGCGTGGCTTTCTTTCCCTTTCAAACCACCTTACTGGCTCAGTTCTCTATGGCTGCCAATTTAGCGGTCTCCTGCCATAGACGCTTGGCTGATTCGTCGTCCCGCGCTTCTTTGGTAGGAGTTGCCGGGCGGCATTTATAAAAGTACTTACCGCTGACATTGGCTACGTCGTCTGACGACGCCAGATAGATGATGGTTTCTGCGCCCTTCTCCGGCGAGATCGCGAAGACCTTGGCAGCGCGGATCACGTAGGAGAAGAACCCGCCGCTCTGATCGCCAAAACGAGTCGATACAAATCCTGGATGGAGACTGTTGGCCGTGACCCTGGTGCCTGCCAAGCGCCGGGCCAGTTCGCTGGTGAACAGAATGTTGGCGAGCTTCGAGCGTCCGTAGACCGGAAAGCCGCGGTATTTGTTGGCTGATTGCAGGTCGTTAAAGTCGAGCTTTGCACCTTTATGGGCATCGGAGGAAGTATTGATCACTCGCGATGGCGCTGCGGCCTGCAAGGATTTGAGGAGGCCCTGGGTCAGCACAAAGTAGCTAACATGATTCGTCGCAAAGGTGAACTCCAGGCCATCCTCGGTAACCTGGCGGGAGCCAAACAGTGCCCCGGCATTGTTAATGAGCACATCGATGCGCGGTTCCGCCCCAGCAATCTCGCTGGCCACGCGTTTCATCTCAGACACGCGGGAAAGGTCGCCATAGTGGATCGCATGAGAGACGTCCGGCGCAATCTGGCGTAGCCGGGTCAGGGCCGCTTCGCCACGCGCTTTATCGCGGGCCGTCAGCACCAGGCGAGCGCCCATGCCAGCCAGCTTCTCCGCAGCGACTTGGCCGATCCCCGAAGTGGCGCCAGTGATTACCACGACTTTCCCACGCATGGTTCCTCCTTGTTTCTGTCGGTGTTTCCCCGTTAGTGTAACAAGGAGAGAGATGTTGTTGGCGAGACGGGTTTCCACGATGCTCAGGATTAGCCAAGTCAATTACGATTTAATCCGGGAACAGGCAGAACAAAGCTATCCTCAGGAATGTTGCGGAATCCTGCTCGGCAGCCCGGCGGAGGGCTTCCGAAGCGTAGCCTCAATCTACCCATGCGATAACGTACACCCGGAGCCGACGCGTCGATATAGCCTCGATCCTTTGCAGGTGATTGCAGCGCAGCGGGTGGCTCGCGGACGTGGCCAGGATATTGTTGGTTTCTATCATTCTCATCCGGATCATCCCGCCCAATATTCGGAGACGGATCTAGCCCAGGCCTATTGGTTGGATTGCTCTTACGTTATTACCGGCGTGGAGCAAGGGCGTGCTTGCCACACGCGGTCCTTTGTTTTGATCGGACCGGAAGACAGCAAGATATTTGCGGAAGAGGACATTGAGATCGTGGAATCCGTGTAATTTGGATGACAGAGCGTTTTAGAGGGAGAATTGATACTAACCCCACGAACGGTAAGTGACATTAGGCTAAAGCCCTGTATTTAAAGGCTCTTTCGGCACGACTCAAGTCATGCCCTGACACACGTCTTCAGGCAAAATGACCCGCTACCAAAATTTTGCTCCTCTATGATGGGAAGCAAACGGTATAATAAAAACTGATGTTGCTCTCCACGCGAATGCGAATGTCTCTTCTCGCGCTGCTCTTACAGCAATAGTAATTTTTGCTCATTCTCCGCTTATCAATCTAAGATTCTTACAATAAGGAGTTCTCATGGCCACTACACCGGCAGACGTTTCCCCATTATCGAAAGAGGAGGTATTGCGTTATTCCCGCCACCTGATCATGCCGGAAGTAGGTATGGAAGGGCAGGAGAAGCTCAAGGCGGCGCGCGTGCTCTGCATCGGCACTGGAGGGCTGGGTTCGCCGCTTGCCCTCTACCTAGCTGCGGCCGGAGTCGGCACTTTAGGGCTGGTGGATTTCGACGTAGTGGACTTCAGCAATTTGCAGCGCCAAGTCATCCACTTCACCAGCGATGTAGGGCGTCCGAAGCTGAAATCGGCTGCGGACAAAATTGCCGCTATCAATCCGTTCGTCAACGTTAAGCCCTTTGAGACGCGGCTGACCAGTGAAAATGCCCTAAAGATTTTCGAGGGTTTCGACATCATCGTGGATGGCACCGACAACTTCCCGACTCGTTTTCTGGTCAACGACGCCTGTGTATTTACGGGCAAGCCCAATGTCTACGGTTCGATCTTTCGTTTTGAAGGACAGGCCAGCGTCTTTGCCGCGAAGGACGGCCCATGCTATCGCTGCCTCTATCCTGAGCCGCCTCCGCCCGGATTGGTTCCTTCGTGTGCCGAAGGAGGCGTGCTCGGCATCCTGCCGGGATTGGTTGGCCTGATCCAAGCTACCGAGGCCATCAAGCTCATCCTTGGGAAGGGCGAGCCCTTGATCGGACGGTTGCTGCTTGTGGACGCGTTGGGCATGCGCTTCCGCGAATTGAAACTGCGCAAGAACCCTGATTGCGTGGTTTGCGGAAAGAACCCCACTGTCACTAAACTGATCGATTACGAAGAATTCTGCGGACTGCGAGGACAGGAAAAACCCGTGAGCACCAACCCTTTTGAAATCAGCGTGGAAGAACTCAAGCGCCGTCTGGATGCCAAAGAAGACGTATTCATTCTGGATGTGCGGGAGCCGCACGAATACCAGATTTGCAACCTCAACGGCCATCTGATTCCGTTAAACGATCTGCCCAAACGCGTGAATGAGCTTGATCCCGACAAAGAGATGGTTGTCCACTGCAAGATGGGAGGCCGCAGCGCCATGGCGGTCGAGTTCCTGCACAAGTCAGGATTCACCAAGGTCAAGAACCTTACTGGCGGCATTGCGGCGTGGTCGGACAAGATCGACCCTAAGGTGCCTAAGTACTGAAAAAAGCCTTACCGCTGATAACGCTGATTTGACTGATTCCCGCTGATTAAGTCGTGTCGAAGAACCAAGCTGGCGCGGATCAGCGTCGATCAGTCAAATCAGCGTTATCAGCGGTAAAGATTCTCTTATTTCTCCATCTGAAACAAATACCGCCCCTTGACCTTGGCACTGACCGACTCTGCGACTTTTAAAAATGCGCGGGCTGCGTGGGAAAGCTGGCTGCCTTTGCGATAGACGATGCGCAGTTTGCGTTCCAGCTTTAGTTCTTGTACTGGAATCGAGAAGAGCTCGCCTCGCGTCAGTTCCGGCTCTACGGCGATTTCTGGAACCAGCGCCACGCCATTGCCAGCCGCTACAAATCGCTTGATGGCTTCGATGGTGGGCATCTCGACGCCAATATTGAGCGGCGTCTTGTGGCGCTTGAAGGCTTCCAGGACTTTCATGCGGGTTGGCGAGACCACGTTGTGGGCTACAAAAGACTCTGCGCCCAACTGCCATATTCTCACCGACTTTGCTTTGGCCAGTGGATGGCCGGGAGGCACCACAAAAATCAACTGGTCTCGAAATACCACGATGGTCTGCAACAGGCTGTTTTCAGGATGAAAAGAAAGTATGCCTAGTTCTACTGTGTGGTCGAGTACTTGGTCGGGGATAGAACTGGCCAGACAACGCTGCACCGCAATCTTGATCATCGGACAAAATCGCCGGAACTCTTCCAATACCTGCAACAGGTAGAGCGAAGTAAACTCATTGGCTCCGATCACCAGAGTTCCGCGCTGAAACTGTCGCAACTCCTCCAGGGAGGCCCGCGCCTCACGCCGCAGGTTCAGCATCTTTTGCGCGTATTCATGCAGCAACCTGCCGGCGTCGGTCAAGGTGCCGTCGCGGGAGGAGCGGTCAAACAGGGCTTCGCCGATCTCCTCTTCGAGTTTGCGCACGATCTGGCTTACCGCCGGCTGGGTGCGGTGGACCACCTTGGCCGCAGCAGAAAAGCTGCCGGTTTGGACCACTGCGAGAAATGTCTCCAGGTGAAAAAAATCCATGCCTTCTCTTCTCCAAGCTGAGGGACTCAATGCCTGGGCTAATACAATAAGAAATACTAATGTTATCAGAAGAATTATAAATTTGACTTATTTCATGGCGGCCGCCAGCATAAGGCTTTGGGCCGGACATGTCAAAGAAACCGGATATGCCGAGGCCAAAAGAAAATTCCAGGAGGGCGGCCGATGGATGGGAGTCATATTACGGTTTTTGATACGACGCTGCGGGACGGCGAGCAGGCTCCCGGTTGCAGCATGGGCATCGCTGACAAGTTGCGCATGGCGCGCCAGCTTGACCGGCTTGGAGTCGATGTTATCGAAGCAGGTTTTCCCATAGCTTCCGAGGATGAATTCAAAGCCGTTCATCGCATTGCCGCAGAGGTGCGACGTCCAGTCATTGCCGCACTCGCGCGTGCGCATAGGTTGGACGTGGAACGCGCCTGGGTTGCTCTGGAGCCAGCCAGGCGTCCGCGCATTCACACCTTCTTAGCTACTTCGGATTTGCATTTGCAATACAAACTCAAGATCAGCAGGGCGCAGGCGCTCGATCAGATTCACGAAGCGGTTACGCGGGCCCGTTCGTTTTGCGATGAGGTGGAGTTTTCTCCTGAAGACGCCACGCGCTCCGACATTCAATTCCTGTGCCAGGCAGTGGAGGCCGCCATCGAGGCCGGCACGACTGTGATCAACATTCCCGATACGGTGGGCTATACCATCCCAGATGAATTCTCGCGCACCATCCAGACCTTGCGGGAGCAGGTGCGAGGGATTGAAAAAGTTGTCATTTCGGTCCACTGCCATAATGACCTGGGTTTGGCGGTAGCCAACACTATGGCTGGAATCAATGCCGGCGCTCGCCAGGTGGAATGCACGATTAATGGCATTGGCGAGCGCGCCGGCAACGCTTCTTTGGAAGAGATCGCCATGCTGCTCTCTGTGCGCAAGGCGCAATTTCCTGTTAGCACCTCGATCAACACCCAGGAGATCTACCCCGCCAGTTGCCTTCTGGCCCAGATCATCGGCTTTGGCCCGCAGCCCAACAAGGCAATTGTCGGACGCAATGCCTTTGCTCATGAGGCCGGCATCCACCAGCATGGAGTCATCAGCAATCCCCTTTGCTACGAGATCATGACGCCTGAGTCGGTAGGTGTACCCGGAAACAATCTGGTACTGGGCAAGCATTCCGGCCGCCATGCGCTGAGCAAGCGGCTGGCTGAGCTTGGCTATGCCGCCTCCAGTACTGAGTTGGAGGCCTTGTATTGCCAATTCATGAAGCTGGCGGAAAGCAAAAAGCGGATTTACGACCAGGACCTGATTTCGTTAGTGCCGCAAGCGCTGCGGACAAAAACCGAAGTTGCTCACGCTGCGAGTTGAACCTTTGTTAAGCATTATCAACCTCAAGGAAAGTCGGACATCAATGCGGTTTCAAATAACAGTTCTCCCTGGTGATGGTATCGGACCGGAAGTATGCCGCGAGGCGGTACGGGTGTTGTGCGCACTCAATGCGTTTTATGACTGTGAATTCCAATTCGTCGAGAGACCTATTGGTGGAGAGGCCATTCGCAAGACGGGCAGTCCTTTGCCGCAAGCGACTCTGGATACGTGCCTCAACGGCGATGCCGTGCTGCTGGGCGCGGTTGGAGCACCGGAGTTTGATCATTTGAACGGAACTCAACGTCCGGAAGCCGGATTGCTTCAGTTGCGGACTGCCCTGGGCGGCTATGCCAATCTGCGTCCTGCGGTTTCTTTCAGCGCTATTGCAGATTGCTCGCCGCTTCGCCGATCGAGAGTTGAGGGAGCAGATGTGCTGATTGTCCGCGAGCTTCTGGGCGGTCTCTATTTTTCTGAGCCTCGGGGCTTTGCTGAAGATCGGAGCCACGCTTTCAATACCATGCGATATTCCGTGGAAGAAATTGAGCGCGTGGCCCACATAGCTTTCGAACAAGCCCGCAGCCGCCGCAAAAAGCTCACATCCGTCGATAAAGCCAATGTGTTGGAAACCTCGCAGTTATGGCGGGAGACCGTCAATCGCGTTGGCAGTGTGTATCCCGAGGTGAAGCTGGAACATGTCTACGTGGATGCATGTGCCATGCATCTGATCTCGAATCCCACGCGCTTTGACGTGATCCTGACGGAAAATCTTTTTGGCGACATTCTTTCCGATGAAGCTGCGGCCATTACCGGATCGCTAGGGATGCTGGCTTCGGCAACCGTGGGCGGCACGGTAAACCTTTATGAACCAGTCCATGGCTCGGCCCCCGACATAGCCGGCAAGGGCACAGCAAATCCTTTGGGAGCCATCGCTTCGGCTGCCATGTTGTTGCGCCACTCTGCGGGCATGCCCCGTGAAGCCGATGAACTGGAGTTCGCCATCGAGAAGGTGCTGGAAGACGGATATCGCACCCCCGATCTGGCGAGTCCGGACTACGTGGGCGCAAAGAGCCACATCGTAGGCACAAGTACTATGGGAGAACTGGTGGAACAGGCATTTGTCTCCATGCTGGATCGGCGGTTCTCGTATCATGCAGTCTAGGGATTCAACCATGGCAGCCCGTTCAATGTTCGAAAAGATCTGGGACAACCACACGGTTTCCGCCGGACCGCAAGGTTCTGCGCTTCTCTATATCGATCTTCATCTGCTGCATGAGGTCACGTCACCGCAGGCCTTTGAGGGTCTGCGTCTGGTGGGACGAAAGCTTCGTCGTCCTGACCTGACCTTTGCCACGCTGGACCATAACGTGCCTACCAGTACCAATCGCATGATCATTAACGACGCGCTGGCGAGTTCTCAAGTTGAAGCTCTGCGGAAGAACTGCGCCGAGTTCGGAGTGCCATTGTTTGATCTGGATTCGCCGGACCAGGGAATTGTCCACGTGATTGGGCCGGAGTTGGGCCTGACTCAGCCGGGAATGACCATTGTGTGTGGCGACAGTCACACCAGCACGCATGGCGCCTTTGGAGCCTTGGCTTTCGGCATTGGAACTTCAGAGGTGGAGCACGTGATGGCCACGCAATGTTTGCTCCAGAAGAAGCCCAAGACCATGCTGGTGCAGTTTGACGGCGAACTTGGCGCAGGCGTCACAGCCAAAGACCTTATTCTGGGGCTGATTGCAAAAATCGGCGTCGACGGCGCAGCCGGGCACGTGATTGAGTATGCTGGCGACACCATTCGCGCACTCTCCATGGAGTCGCGCATGACCATCTGCAATATGAGTATTGAAGCGGGCGCCCGGGCGGGCATGATTGGCCCGGATGATGTCACTTTCAGATATCTCAAGAACCGACGGTTTGCTCCGAGCACGAGTCGATGGGAAGAAGCAAAAAATTATTGGAGTCAACTCAACAGCGACCCGGGAGCCGTGTTCGATGCAACGGTGGAGATGGACAGTGGGGCGCTAGCGCCGTTTGTTACGTGGGGTACAAATCCGGCGATGGCAACTCCCGTGACGGAGCGCGTTCCCGATCCTGAACGAGTTTCCAGCGATTCCACACGAAGCAGCATAGCGCGCGCGCTTGAGTACATGGGCTTGCGGCCAGGTACGCCCATGCAAGAAATTGCGATTGACCGAGTATTTATCGGGTCGTGCACCAATGCGCGCCTGGAAGACATTCGCGCTGCCGCGCGCGTGATTAAGGGATATCGGATCTCCAGCCGTGTGAAGGCCATGGTGGTGCCGGGTTCGCAAAGGGTCAAGCAGGCAGCCGAGCAGGAAGGGCTGAGCAGGATTTTTCTGGAAGCCGGATTTGAGTGGCGTGAGCCGGGCTGTTCCATGTGCCTGGGTATGAATCCTGACCGGTTGAATCCGCAAGAGCGTTGTGCCTCAACCAGCAACCGCAATTTTGAAGGACGCCAAGGGGCCGGCGGCCGTACCCACCTGGTTAGCCCAGCGATGGCGGCTGCGGCTGCCATCACCGGCCGCTTCACCGATATTCGCGGCTGGCACTATAAGGACTAGCAAATGCAACCGTTCAAAAGTCATACCGGCATCGTAGCTCCACTACAGCGGGAGAATGTGGATACCGACCAGATCATTCCCAAGCAGTTCCTGAAACGCATTGAGCGCACCGGCTATGGAGACTTTCTCTTTTTTGATTGGCGCTTCGATAGCAAGGGAGTTCCAAACCCGGAGTTCTCACTCAACCAGCCTGCTTCTCGGAGAGCAACAATTCTGCTCGCCGGGAAAAATTTTGGCTGCGGCTCCTCACGCGAGCATGCGGTATGGGCGTTGCGCGATTATGGATTCCGCGTTGTGATCGCCGCTTCCTTTGCCGATATCTTTTCGACCAATTGCGTCAAGAATGGGCTGGTGCCAGTGGTCCTCTCGCCTGCTGACATCGCCGAATTCATGGCGCGGGCTACATCTGGGTCCTTTAGTTTGAAGATCGATCTCGAGCAATGCACAGTGTCGGCCCAGGATGGTTTCTTGTGCAATTTTCAGATGGATCCTTTCCAGCGGAGCTGCCTGCTGGAAGGAACGGATGAGATCGGCGCGACCTTGAAGTGTTTGAAACAGATCGAGGAATATGAGAAGAGCAGGTGTACGTTTTTGAATCATCTGCAATAGTGCCCCGATGCGAGCCTCGATTTTCGCGGACTCTAAATAGTCCACTCCCCGGACTGAAGTCCTGGGCTTCCACCTGTTTTGATCTAACCCTATTTTGGAAACACGCTCGACTATCCGCATCAGGTCTCGAAATCGCGGCGATTGAGTGTGCCTATAGTTAGCAGTATAACCATGTGATTTTCGAGACACGACATCGGAACAAACCCGTGGCCTCAGGTGTCTAAGTATCGACGACAGCGCATTCGCACAACCGATTTAGTTTTAAGACGTATCTGAAGCAAAGGGGAGACCCAATGGGAAAGATGCCAAAGCTCTTGGTCGCGTCATTTATTTCGCTCTTTGTCATTGGGCCGCTCGCATGGACGAATGGTCCATCGAAAGGAACTCTGGTGCTCGAAGGTGGCGCAGCGATGCCGGTCCCGGAAGTTGCGCAACGTTTTGCGGCGCTGGCCGGGGGCACCCATGCTCACATTGTTTTAATTCCTACAGCGGCGGGCGAAGAACAGATTACGTCAGAAGCTTTCAAGCGTTTGGTGGAGCAGCTCAAGCCGGTTTTTGGCGTGCAAGATCTTGTGGTGGTACACACCCGAGACCGTAAGATAGCCGACTCGGAGGAGTTCGTTGCGCCGTTACGGCGGGCCACGGGAATCTGGTTTTCCGGAGGCAAGGCAGGGCAATTAGTGGAGCCTTACCTGGGAACACGCGCACAACGCGAATTCGAGGCTTTGCTCCAGCGCGGTGGCGTGATTGGCGGAGATTCGGCAGGCGCCGCGGTCATGGGGACCTTGATGTTGCATGGAGCAACCACCGACGGTGACCGCCACCTGGTCGTTCCCGGCCACGACCGTGGATTTGGATTTCTTAAGGATGTTGCTGTGAACGCGCACGTGGTGCAAAGGTCGGCCGAAGAGCAATTGACGGCGGTGGTTGCTGACCACCCTGGTTTACTAGGCATCGGGCTGGATGCCAGCGCCGGCATCGTGGTTACCGGCGACGAATTTGAAGTTACCGGCAGGAGCGTGGTGCTGGTGACCGATGGGAAGACTCACGATGGGGTCTCCTACCTGGAACTCATCCCTGGCGATCGCTACAACATGAAAACCCGGGTTGCCACACTGCTGCCACCGGAGAAGAGACGCGAAGTCAAAGCCCGGCCAGAGATGTCCCATCGCGGCCCGGCGGTCTCCAAGCAACTGGAAGGGGACTGGCAAGCAACCGTCGAGGCGCCGAACGGAGCAACACTTCAATATGTTCTTCACTTAAAAAACCTGCCCGATCATACGGTGCTGGCCAAGATGGAGATTATCGAACCAAAGTCCGGACAGAAAGGCGCCACGATCACTTACAGCTCTATCAAGCAAGATGGTCAGCAGATCGAGTTTGCTGCGTGGGGCGCTGAGATGACTCAACCACTATTCAAAGGAACACTCAACCAGGATGGCACCGAGATTAGCGGCACTCTTGTGGCGCGAACCTCGATTCCAGTTACGCTGAAGAAAATGACGAAGGCTTCAACGCGGGCGCAGTAGCCTACAGTGGAGAGAGGACAGCGTGACGCGCTTTAAGGAACTGAAACGAATTGAAAGTGCCATTGAGCACAAGAACGTACCTGAGCTTGAGTGGGCGCGTGCATATTGCAAGAGGCGGCCTCAGGTATCGATGTGCAGGCGCTTCAATTCCACCGTGAGCAGGTCCTCAAGTTCTTTAATCTTCTTGTATACGAGGCATCTCTGTCCGCGAACGTCGAACTTGAGATGATCTGTACTCTTCACGACGAGGACCGTCGGAATGCCGACACCCCATGCGTAACCGACCTCAAGATATACGTTCGGGTTGGCATCAGTAAGATCCGCAACAACGAGATGGGCGGAGCGAATTCGCGATCGTACCCACTCCAAGACGTCACCCGTGAAAGTCGTAAGATCCGCACGTTCGCATAAAAGACCCGCAGCCTTAACCGGCTTCTCGATGCCGTAGTAGTAGGTGTCATACATCTCATCCTTGAAAGGCATGGCCACAAAAACGCGTGCTTTCTCATCAGAGGCGTTCCCTGCGGCACGCAACCTTTCAATAGTCTTGGCGCTCGCTGGCTGGTCCGAAGCACCGGTCTTGCTTATGGTATGTTCAGGGAACAAGCCGACAAGTGTTTTCGCAAGGCGTTTTGCGCGACGGGAATCAAATTCAATGATCGTAATTCTCTGAAGCGCCTCGGGATAATTACCGGCGCGGACAGCGTCAACTAACCCCGCTAGCTCTGCCTCAAAAGCCTCGATCTCATCCAAGCCATAGCCGGGTCCGTGAACTGTTAGGAGGACATGTCTTGTCTTGGGAAGTTTTTCAGCCAAAGTAGCAATTGCATGCAGGGCGAAAGTGCGAATTTCTCGATAACCAAACTCAAGCAGTGGTGGAACTCCGATAAAGAGGAGGCGTGAGGCTTTAATAGCTGGCAATGAATCTTCAAGACAAGCTCCCCATGGCTCAGGCAGTTGAATATTTCTACCTGCAGTTCGAAGAGCATCGACCACCAGGGCATCCACGCCATACAGCGCCTGAGCGTGCTTCAGAACAAGCACGTCAGCTTGTTCTGCAAGTGCGTCGCCTTCCTTCACCTCAATGTCAACTGTTGCTATAGTCACCTTTTTGGGCGGCATCCTTATTTCGTTCCTTGGCCATATTTGGGCGCGTAGTTAACTGGTTCTGATGATCTATAGAATACCGAAAAGGAACTATCAAAAGGGAATTATCACAAGCCTGGGCAGTGGTCATGTTGAAATTGTTGCAACAGTTTCAGCGCAACTGCGCAAGGGCTAAAGCCCTATACATAAAAGGCTTTTTCGGCACGACTAAAATCATGCCCTGATACACGCCTTCACGCTAAATGGCCTACTACTCAGACACGCAGCCTCATCTCATCACTCGGCTGAACGGTTTCTCGGAATAATTGTGAAGAACCTTACTTTCGTCCTTTAGCCTTCATCAGCGTATCCAGATCATCAGGATGCACAGCATAGAGTAACGCATCTTCGCGTCCGATATGTCCCTGGACCAGCAAATCGGTTAGCGATTCTTCCAGACTGAAGGAGCCGCTTTTCTTGGTCATGGTGATTTCCTGATGGAGATGCTGGAGTGCGTTGCGCCTTATGTGCTGGCGGGTGCCGTATCCGACGAGCAGTAATTCGGCTGCGGGGACACGTCCGCCGAGCTTGCTGGGTAGCAAGATCTGGGTATGAACTGCCGCTAGCGCCATCGCTAACTCCTGGCGGATGGTGTTTTGCCGTTCCGCCGGGAAAGAATCGGAGATGCGCGAGATGGTCGAAGCTACATCGGTGGTGTGCAGGGTGGAAAAGACCAGATGTCCGGTCTCGGCGGCGGCCACCGCGATGCGCATGGTTTCCGGGTCGCGCATCTCGCCTACTACTAGAACGTCGGGGGCCTGTCGGAGCGCCGCACGTAGCGCGGTAGGGAAGTCGGGTGCATCGATGCCGATCTCGACCTGTTCGACCACGCTGCGCAGATGAGTGTGTTCATACTCGATTGGGTCTTCAATCGTGAGAATGTGGCGTGCCTCGCGGCGGTTGATCTCATGAATCAAAGCCGCCATGGTAGTGGATTTGCCAGAGCCTGCCGGGCCGCCGATCAGCACCAGTCCGCGGGGAAGGTGGGCGAGAGATTCCACGCTCGGCGGCAGATGAAGCTCGTGGAGGGAAGGTATTTTGGTGGGCAAAGCACGAATCGAGGCGGCTGTGCGGCCGCGTTCGCGGTGCAAGTTGATTCGGAAGCGTCCAACGCCAGAGATGCGATAGGAAGAGTCGGCAATGCCAGCTTCCTTAAAGACTCGCAACGCATGAGGTGAGAGCGCGACAGAAACCGCCGCCTCAATCTCCGGGCCGTTCAGCGGACGAGCTTCAATATTGAGCACCTCGCCTTCCAAGCGAATACAGGCCGGAACCCCAGGAACCAGCAACAGATCACTGCCACCGCGTTCGACCAGGGTTGAGAGCCAATGGTCGATGCGAGCTCGTGCGGTTGGTCCTGCGACTTTGATCTCTTGATCGTCGGATTCACGGACCAGTTCAATTTTGGGAGTGTCATCCATTGGCAGCTTTTGTTTCCTCTTCCTGAAGTGTTAGACCGCCGCACGCAAAGGTTAACCTAAGAGATGATACGACGCGCCTTCACAGATCGTACAAAATCTATATTCTTGCGCAAAAATACTTCTACTTTGCGCATCTTGGGCTTTAGTTTTGATTCGACTTGAAGCCCAATAATATGCTCTCTTCCGGTGAGCTTTTGGTTTCCTTTGCGCCACCTCGCGCCCTTGGCGGCAAAAATCCGCTTAAGAGCCGTCGTTCGCCGGTATTCCGCCGCTATTCGCCGAAAAACTGAGGTAACGCCCGAATGTACCGGCTAGGCTGTCAATCGAAGCGGAACGGAGGAGGACAACATGGCGGCTGGCAATCAGCAATTCGATAACGAAGCCTTTGCTGCGGGCTTTGTGGTGGCCATTGGCACAGCATTGTTCGAGAGTAAACTTGAAACCATCATCTCCAGACTGCATTTTCCCATGCTTCATGCCTGGGTGCAGTGGTGGCCTCTGCTGCTGATTGTGGCAGGTGTGGTTTTACTTTTTGCGGACCGTGCTCCGGCGGCGCGTTCCTGTGAAACAAAACAGTCCCAATTCACAGATGCACAACGAGGTGAACAATGAATTCCGATTCTGATCTCCAGAGTAAGCGCGAGGAAGTGATCACGGATGGTTTTGCTGACGTACGCAAAGGGACAATCGTTACCGCTCTCATCATTATTGGCGTAGGAGTGGTCTTATTACTCAATCAATTAGGCTTGCTTCCACCAAGGTTCTTATTTAACTTTTGGCCCTCGATTTTGATTGTGGCTGGGTTGGCGCAGATGCTGTTCCGCCAGGGACGCGAACGCATGTCGGGTGCAGGACTTGTTTTGGCAGGTGTGCTCGTCCAATTAAGTAAACTGGGCCTTCTAAGGTTGCAGGATATGTGGCCACTCTTCATCATTTTCGCCGGCGCCGCCTTGCTCTGGAATGCCTTAAGAGAAAAATCTCCGGCGGGGACATCGCGTTCAACGGCCTCAACGGCCTCCGAATTCAACTCGGTCTATATCTTCTCCGGTACCGACAGAAAAGTGGATTCAAAAAACTTTCGCGGCGGAAAAATTACCGCAGTCTTTGGCGGATTCAAAATTGATTTGACCCGTTCCGACCTGGAGGGCAACGAAGTTGTGATGGAGGTCAATGCCGTGTTTGGTGGTGGTGAAATCATCGTCCCGGAGACCTGGGCGGTGGTGGTGGAGGGCGCGGGGGTTTTCGGGGCCTTTGAAGACCAAACCCGCCATGCTTCTGAGCCTACCAGGACCTTGCATATCAAGGGCGCTGCCGTATTTGGAGGAGTTGTAATCAGGAACCCGCGCTGATCTATGCATCCGATTCTTGGTCAATTCCGGCGGCTCGCACTCTATCTTCTAGCCTGGGTCCCCTTGGGCGGGATACTGCTCCTGCTGGCCGCTCCAACAGGATTGAGTTGGCCGAAGGCGTTGGTCCTGGTTGTGCCGTTGTGTCTGATCTACGCCTTTATCTGCCTGTCGGCGTGGTACCCGTGCCGAGGCACTCCGCTGCAGACCGCTGGCTTCTCTCGCTTGGTTTTAACTCATCTTACGGCGGCCATGGTGGTGAGCGCACTGTGGACGCTGATGGCTAAAGGTCTGGCGCTGGCTCTTTCTACGCTGGCGACATTTCACGGACTCGACCAGCAGATTGCGCCAGGGTATCCGCTCTTGTTTGGAAGCGGAGTGCTGCTGTACCTGCTGTCGGTGGCGCTTCATTACGTTCTGATCTCAACTGAAGCGTCACGTGAGGCTGAGCAGCGAGAGATGGAAGCTCGCGTCATGGCCCGCGATTCAGAGCTGCGGGCCCTCAAGGCCCAGATCAATCCTCACTTCCTCTTCAATAGTCTCCACTCCATCAGCGCGCTCACCGCCATTGATGCAGCCAAAGCGCGGGAGATGTGTGTCGTACTGGCCGATTTTCTAAGGGCAACTCTGGGCATGGGAGAAAAAACGTTGATTCCGCTGCGCGACGAGCTTTTTCTTGTGCATTCATTCCTGTCGGTGGAGAAGATCCGCTTCGGCTCTCGCCTGAACCTGGAAGAGAAGATCGAACCTGAAACTCTGGAGTGCCTTGTGCCTCCGTTGTTGCTCCAGCCGTTAGTGGAGAATGCCATCGCGCATGGCATCTCCAACCTCACCGCAGGCGGATGGATCAAGATTGCTATTTCCTGCCGGGATGGGCCGCCGGATCTGGTAATCCTGATTGAGAACAACTTTGACCCGGACATGCCACCGCGCCGTGGCACAGGCACTGGATTACGGAACGTCCGCCAGCGGCTGGATGCGCGCTACGGAAATCAATCCGCCTTTACTGCGCGGCCGGAGGGGAATTGCTTCCGGGTTGAAATTAGTTTGCCGGCAGAGAGATCAACAGCGTTCACCACAGCGTAGCAGAGCCACGAACTTTTCACCGCAAGGGACGCGAAGGCCGCAAAGGAAAACCGACATCTTCACCACAAAGGAACACGAAGAAAACACCAAGGATACGAAGGGAAAGTAAGAAAATTGTCGCGGCACGAGAAGAATTTGATTGATAGTAGTACAAAGGACGCAGAGGAGAATCAAATCCCGACGCAAAGGAAAACAGAGAGGCCATGAGCTTGGAAAACGAAAAGAAAATCCGTGCCGTGATTGTGGAAGACGAGGAATTGGCCCGGCAAATCCTGCGCGAAATGCTCAAGGCGCATCCCGAGATTGAGATCGCCGGCGAGTGCGCCAACGGATTTGAAGCTGTGAAGATGGTTCCCGAATTGAAACCAGAGCTGCTATTCCTCGATATCCAGATGCCTAAGCTCGACGGCTTTGAGGTCTTGGAACTAATCGGTACGGATATGGCCATTATCTTTACTACTGCCTACGATCAGCACGCGCTACGCGCTTTTGAAGTACACGCGGTGGATTACCTCCTGAAGCCCTTTGCCGCCGAACGTTTCGAAGCTGCGCTGGAGCGGGTAAAGCGGCGGCTGGGAGAGGAGAGATTACCCAATCCTGGTGAATTTGTGGCCGCAGCCCGCGAGCCTGGACAGTATGCCGAGCGCATCGTAGTAAAAGATGGGACGCGCGTACAGATCATTCCTGTTGCCAAGCTGGACTACGCCGAGGCCCAAGACGACTATGTTTCTCTCGCCAGCCAGGGCAAGAAGCATTTGAAGCAGCAGACTATCTCCAGCCTGGAGGCCAGCCTTGATCCGAAAAACTTTCTGAGAATCCACCGCTCCTGCATCGTTAATTTCGAGCGGGTGGCCAGGCTGGAGCCCTACGGCAAAGATAGCCATGTCGTGGTCCTTTCCGACGGTACGCGACTGCCAGTCAGCCGTGCTGGCTATGCGCGGCTGAGGGCACTCTTGGATCAGCAAAGATAGAATTAGAATAACGACCGGAGATTGGGCGCATGAAAAAAGTCGTCGAACGTGAGCGGAACAAAAACTACTATCGGGTGCTGCACGTTCCTATATGGATTTGGGCGTTTTGGGTTTTGCCCGGAAACTTGACCGCCGATTTGTACGCTCATGGTCCCGATCGCCGCCATTGGATCTGGCTCGCTATTGTTACAGCAGTCTGTGCCTGGCGAGGATTCGCCGGACGGCTGCCGGGGGTAGAACCTCGCCCCTACATTACGCATTACGGCGAAGACAAGCCTAATCTTTGGTATCGTGTGGTCTGCTACACCACTGCCTGGATCGCCCTGCTTGTGCCCTTCACCATCAATCTGGTTGGCTTGCTGATCAACTTCTTTACCGGCAAATGGATGATCAATGATCTGTTTGCCCGGCTTTATTACGTACTGGCCGCTGGGATTGTGATCGCCACACTTCTCGATGTCACGCCGCGCGCGCGCCGCTCCACCCGCGGTGAAGGCGCCGAGAAAGCCTGGTTCTATGTGACCGTATGGATGGTCGTGCCAACCCAACTCGCTGGCTGGGCCATGTGGCGCATGGGCCGCTATTTCAAATTGTCTGGCCCAAGTCTGGACCATCTCCGGCTGGCTACGTTCCTGATTGTGGCCGGAGCATTTCTTGCTCTTGGATTGCTAGGCAGGCTTCCACGTACTCAGCGTTACCATATTCCCAAAGGTGTAATTTCAGACATGCCGGTGTCCGCGGGAGCGTAGGTCTGATTATTACCGTGAAGATGGAATGTCGATAAAGCAATAACTGCATTTATTGATGCGCGTTTGCCTTTGGCCGTGAGCTACAAGCGGCAAAATCGAGCACGGTCTTCACCTGCTGCGGAGTGATACCTTGGAACCATTCGACAATGTTGTCAATGGTTGCACCGGCAACAAGATTTTCGAAAACGGTGGAAATTGGAACCCTGGTTCCGCGGAAGCAATAGGCACCACCCAGCTTATCAGGGTCACTTTCTACCCCAGGACATTGTGACCAATCGAGGGCTGGCATAGTTCTACCTCATCTTGTCTTCATTTAAGGATAGCACTATATCAAAAGACGAGCATCGCAATAAACGAGCACAAACAGGTCGTCGCGGTTGAACTCCTGAAGCTCATGAATGCGTTCTGGCTACCACAATCGGTGTGTCACGACCAGTCTCTCACGACAGTCTCTCACGACCAGCCTTGACACGTGATTGCAGGCCGCTTAGACTCCGTTGCCACGTTCCTGCGCGCGTTTTTCGTGCAGGAACTCTGGTGTCATACCGAACGAACAGAGGAGCTATCATGTCCCCCCAATCTCTGAAATTCATATTGCCCGCGATATTTGCGCTGTGTGCGCTGGCCACGGCGGCTGCGCAGGGTCCTCCTGCTTATGGTCCGACGATCAGTCTTGAGGACGCCAAGAAAGCGGCTGCCCAGGCCATTGCGGAAGCCCGCAAAAACAATTGGACGATGGCCGTAGCGATTGTTGATCCGGCTGGTGTCCTTATTTATTACGAGAAGATGGACAACACCCAAAACGGGAGCGCCGACGTATCTATCAGCAAGGCCCGCTCGGCGGCGCGATTTAAGCGGCCGACCAAGGCATTCCAGGATGCGCTGGCAGCCGGCGGCGCCGGACTGCGTATTCTTGGCATCGAAGGAGCGGTTCCGGTTGAAGGCGGCCTTCCCATATTGATGGGTGGCAAGATCGTGGGCGGCATCGGTCTTTCCGGGGGCTCCAGTGAACAAGACGGCCAATGCGCCAAAGCTGGCGCGGACGCTTTGAATTCGCCCGCCCCGAAATAGCCGCGCGCAACGGATAGCCAAGAATACGAGACCAGACCTTAGTAGAGGTCTGAAAGGGAACATTGGTGGCTGTTACATCGTCAGTTCAGGCCCAGCCGGAACGCAAACAGGAGCGCGAGTTGGCTCGTGGTTTGACGCTCTTGACCATGCGCCGGGACAGAGAATATCGGCTAGGTGTGAAGACTGCGCGGGGCATTCTGGATGTTACGGAGGCTTCCAAGCTGCTGCATATCCCCGCGCCGGAAACTATGGATGATCTGCTCCAGCACCAGGATGGCGCTAGCCTCAATGTCGTGGTGGATGCGGCTCTTCAGTCTGGCTCTGCGCAAAGCGCCTTCCTCGATGAAGGGACGGTTGAGTTTGGGCCGGTGGTGACGCGTCCGGAAAAGATCGTTTGTGTGGGTTTGAACTATCGTCATCATGCCGAGGAGATCGGCGTGCCCATCCCCAAGCAGCCGGTACTCTTCAGCAAGTTCAATAACGCTTTGCATCCTCACAATAAGCAGCTCAGGCTGCCAGTCGAAATTGCAAGCAAGTTTGATTACGAAGTTGAACTGGTAATCGTAATGGGCCGAGAAGCGAGGAACGTGAGCGAGGCAAATGCCCTTTCTTACGTAGCAGGCTATTCGACCGGCAATGACTTTAGCGCCAGGGAATTGCAACTGGAGACCGGCGGCCAGTGGATGCTGGGCAAGACTCCCGATCACTTCGCGCCGATTGGGCCTTATCTGGTTACGGCCGACCAAATCGATCCCGATAACCTGAAGATCGAATGCCGCGTTAATGGTGAAACCCGTCAGTCCTCCAGCACCAGCGATTTCATTTTCAACACTTCGAAAGTCATCAGCTACATCTCTCGATACATTACGCTGAAGCCCGGCGACATCATCTTTACCGGCACTCCTGAAGGCGTGATCCTGGGTCACCCCAAAGACAAACAGGTGTGGCTGAAGCCGGGCGACAAAGTAGCGTGCAGCGTGGAGAAGCTGGGAGAGTTGAGATTCGAATTGATTTAGCTAATCATCTTAGCTAACATTTCAACCACAATGGACGTCACTTATTGGTTCATTCGGCACGTGCGCTGTTCACGGTATAATCCTATTCAATCCATGAAAGCCCAAGTCACCGTGATGTTGAAGACAACTGTCCTTGATCCGCAAGGCAAGACTATCCATGGCGCTCTCAAAAAGATGGGTTACAAAGGCGTGGCTGAGGTCCGTCAGGGAAAATTTTTTGAGCTTCAGCTTGATGGCGTCCTCGAAAAAGACGCTGCCAAGGCCGAGGTTGAGCGGATTGCTCGTGAAGTGCTGACCAACCCTGTGATTGAAGAGTTCAGCTATCGGCTGGAAGAATAGTTGTCTTATTTAGCTTTTTCGGCAACTCTGATTCGGGAATAATCATCCAGTAGAACATCATCATGTGCGGAATCGTTGGTTACGTTGGCAAAAAACGCGTCGTCCCGGTAATCATTGATGGGTTGCGGCGTCTTGAGTATCGCGGGTACGATTCTGCCGGCATTGCCGTTGCGGGCAATGGCAACGGACATGGGCAGCAGGAGAGCCTGCAAATACGCCGGGCCGAAGGCAAGCTGCGGAACCTGGAAGAGGTCATCCGTCTTAAACCGCTGGATGGCACTTATGGAATAGGCCACACGCGCTGGGCCACCCACGGACGGCCGAGTGAGGAAAACGCCCACCCCCACCGCGATTGCACCGGGAAGATTGTAGTCGTCCACAACGGCATCGTTGAAAATTATCTCTCTTTGAAGAAAAAACTGACCGAGGAAGGCCACATATTTTCCACAGAGACCGACACTGAAATCATCGCCCACTTAGTGGAAAAACATCTGCTCCAGCAGGGTAACGGAAACAGTCCGAAGTTGGAAGATGCTGTCCGCCAGACTGTAAAAGAGCTGTCTGGTGTGTTTGCCCTGGCCGTGATCTCCGTCGAAGAGCCCGACAAGATTGTGGCCTCGCGCAATGGACCGCCTCTGGTTATCGGTTTGGGACATGGCGAGTATTTTGTAGCCTCCGATGTGCCCGCCCTGCTTCCCCATACACGGGATTTGTTTTTCCTCCATGACGGTGATCTGGCGGTGATTACACCCGCAGGCGTGCAGGTGACGGATTTTCATGGCAAGTCGATGGCGCGGGAGGTGCAGCATATCTCCTGGGATCCGATCATGGTGGAAAAGGGCGGATTCAAGCACTTCATGCTCAAGGAGATTCATGAGCAGCCCACCGCAGTCCGCGAGACCGCTCTGGGCCGCATCTCGCTTGATTCAGGCAAAGTTTTTCTGGAGAAGATGAATATTAGCGAAGACGACCTTCTCCAGACCCAGAAAATCAACATCGTGGCGTGCGGCACAAGCTGGCATGCGGGGCTGGCCGGTAAATTCATGATCGAGCGGATGGCCCGCATTCCGGTGGAAGTGGACTACGCCAGCGAATATCGCTATCGGAATCCCATTACTTCGAGCCGGGATCTTGCGGTTTTAATTACCCAATCCGGCGAGACCGCCGACACCATTGCGGCGCAACGCGAGGCCAAAGACAAAGGCTCCAAGACGCTTGCTATCTGCAACGTGGTGGGCGCCATGATCGCCCGCGAAGCGGCGGGCACACTTTATACCCATGCCGGGCCGGAGATCGGCGTGGCCTCCACCAAGGCTTTCACCTCCCAGTTAACGGCGCTCTTCCTTTTGGCTTTGTATCTGGGAGAGCTGCGCGGAGAGATAACCCCGGAGCGCGGCAAAGAATACGTGAGAGAGCTGGCCAAGATTCCCGGCAAACTGGAATCTTTGCTCACCCGCGAAAAGGAATGCGATGAACTCGCTAAGAGGTACATCGGCGCACAGGATTTTCTCTTCCTGGGCCGTGGGATTCACTACCCGATTGCCCTGGAAGGCGCGCTCAAGCTCAAAGAAGTCTCGTATATCCATGCTGAAGGCTATCCTGCTGGCGAGATGAAACATGGCCCCAATGCCCTGATTGATGAAAACCTTCCGGTGGTAGTTCTTGCTACGAAAGATCCCAATGATCCAGATTCGGTTTTGCGCTATGAAAAGACCATTTCGAATATGAAAGAGGTCAAGGCGCGCTCCGGCAAAGTAATAGCCGTCGCCATCGAGGGAGATGAAGAGATCAAAGACGCTGCCGACCAGGTGCTCTACGTGCCCCAGACCACCGAGCTTCTTCTGCCCATCCTGGAAATTGTGCCGCTGCAATTGCTGGCCTATCACATGGCCGTCCGGCGCGGCTGCGATGTGGACCAGCCCCGTAACCTGGCCAAATCAGTGACCGTGGAATAAACACTGCCAAGGTAGGAGGTGTTGCCTCTCCGGGAGTGCTGAGCAGCTATACTGATTCGTTCAAAATTTCCCAAGAGCAACTGTTTGCATCCCCGTGCCCGAACGGAAGATACACACCGCTCAACTGATGCGCGCCGTTCAGCTTTCAGAGCAGACACGGCACCTGGAGTTTGCCGTCCAGCAGGTGGACCGCTTCGATTTCATTCCCGGACAGTTTCTCTCGCTGGTAGCGCCGAAAGAAGGCCGGGAGATCACGCGCGCTTACTCCATTGCCTCAGCCCCCTATAATGCGAACCGTTTCGACTTGTGCCTGAATCGGGTGGATGACGGTTTCTTTTCCAACCTGCTGTGCGACATAAAAGAAGGAGAGATCATCCATTTTCACGGTCCCCACGGGATGTTCACCTTGCGGGACCCGCTGACGGACGCCATTTTTATCTGCACCGGTACCGGGGTTGCGCCCATTCGCGGTTTCATCCAATGGTTGTTCGCTAACGCGGAGCGATCGCAAGGACACGAGTTTTGGCTCGTCTTTGGAACTCGCCACGAAGAAGCTATTTTTTATCGCGATCTTTTTGTGCAAGTCGGGGCGCAATATCCGAACTTCCACTACGTGGCGACCTTAAGCCGCCCCAACGATTCGTGGCAGGGGCCTCGCGGTTATGTGCAAGAACACGTTCGCGCCATCGTGGAGGCCCTGCCTCCTGAGAGGCGCACTCAATTGAATGCTTATATCTGCGGCCTGAACAACATGGTCAAAGCCAACCGGGAACTGCTCAAAGATCTGGGATTCGAGAAAAAGAGCGTCATTTACGAACGCTACGACTGATCTGACTGCACCCAATTTCTCTTTTTTCCTTCGAAAAGATTAGATAACGAGCGGGTGGAGCAATTGGTTAAAAGCCTTTTCCGCGAATCCATCAAATCTTCCAAGACTGAAACCAAGAAGAAAATAGCAGTAGGTTAGCAATAAAGCGTCACATTCCATCAGAATTTTGCTGTGCTGACCTGCTGAATGCTAAGAAAATCACCCCGGGCTGGACCGCTTTGTTCTCAAAGTTATTGGTCCTAAGTTATTTATTTCTGAAGGTTTACAGATTCTGCAACCTCTTTCACTTTTCCTCCATCTAACAACTTGACAATAACCGACTCAACTCGCATAATACGGTTGTTGTTAGAGCGTATCTCGAAAATCTCTAAGCACTTATAGCTAGGAGGGCAATAAGCCATGGGCAAAATTATTGGAATTGACTTGGGAACCACGAACTCCGTGGTGGCCGTGATGGAAGGTGGAGAACCCAAGGTCATCGCAAATGAGGAAGGTGGCCGGACGACCCCATCGGTGGTTGCCTTCACTAAATCTGGAGAGCGCCTGGTCGGCCAAGTCGCCAAACGGCAGGCAATTACCAACCCCGAAAACACAATCTATTCAATCAAGCGCTTCATGGGCCGCCGTTACGAAGAAGTTAACGATGAGATGAAGATGGTTCCCTACAAGGTTGTTCGTCAGGGCGACCATGTGGCGGTAGTGGCGCAAGGCGCCGAATATACGCCGCCCCAGATTTCCGCATTGATTCTTCAAAAACTCAAGAAGGCTGCGGAAGATCATCTTGGCCAGACTGTGACTGAGGCAGTCATTACTGTCCCGGCCTATTTCAATGATGCGCAGCGCCAAGCGACCAAAGACGCCGGTAAGATTGCCGGCCTTGATGTAAAGCGTATCGTCAACGAGCCTACGGCCGCCGCGCTCGCTTACGGTTTGGACAAAAAGAAAGACGAGACCATCGCCGTGTACGACTTTGGTGGTGGTACCTTCGACATCTCCATCCTGGAAGTGGGCGAGGGCGTTATTGAGGTGAAGTCCACCAATGGTGATACTCACTTGGGCGGCGACAATATTGATCAACGCATTGTCGAGTGGTTGGTCGAAGAGTTCAAGAAAGATGAAGGACTCGATTTGCGCTCTAAGGGCAACGAAATGGCGTTACAGCGCTTGCGCGATGCGGCTGAGAAAGCCAAGATCGAGCTTTCTACCACCATGGAGACGGAGATCAACCTGCCCTTCATCACCGCAGATGCCACCGGACCAAAGCATTTGGTAAAGAAGCTGACTCGGGCGAAGTTGGAGCAGATGATCGAAGACATCATCCAGCGTTCTCTGGATCCCTGTAAACAAGCGATGAAAGACGCTGGTGTTACGCCCAAGGACATCGATGAGGTAGTGCTGGTCGGTGGTCAGACTCGCATGCCTCGCATCCAGCAGGTCGTAAAGGACCTGTTTGGCAAGGAACCTCACAAGGGCGTGAATCCTGACGAAGTTGTGGCCATCGGCGCAGCCGTCCAGGCGGGCGTGCTGGCGGGCGATGTAAAAGATCTGCTCCTGCTCGATGTGACCCCGCTCACGCTCTCGATTGAGACCTTGGGTGGCGTCGCCACTTCGATGATTCCGCGCAATACGACGATCCCGACGCGGAAAACCGAGGTGTTCTCGACCGCGGCTGACAACCAGCCTTCCGTCGAGGTTCACGTGCTGCAAGGGGAGCGGCCCATGGCGAAAGACAATCGCACTCTGGGCAAGTTCCATCTGAGCGGCATTCCACCAGCTCCTCGGGGCATCCCACAAATCGAAGTCACGTTCGATATCGATGCAAACGGCATCCTCAACGTGACCGCGAAGGACCGGGGCACGGGCAAGGACCAAAAGATCACCATTACCTCTTCGTCCGGTTTGAGCAAGGAAGAGGTGGAGCGCATGGCCAAGGAAGCCGAGGCCCACGCCGCGGAAGACAAATCCAAGCGCGAGGAGATCGAGGCCCGCAACCAGCTTGACAGCATGGTTTACAACGTGGAGAAGATGCTGCGCGAGCATGGCGATAAGATTTCCGGATCAGACAAGGACAACGTGGAGTCCGCAGTGGCGGAAGCCAAGAAAGCCCTGGAAGGCTCGGATGCCAGCGCCATGAAGTCGGCTCTCGAACGGCTCACCAGCGCCTCTCACAAGCTCGCGGAGGCCATGTACAAAGCCCAAGCCCAAACCGCTCCGCCAGCCGACGGCGCTGGGCCACAGGCCGCCCCTGGTGGATCGGGCAACGGCGCTGCGGGCGCGGGCGAGCAAAAGAAAAAGGACGAAGGCGTAATTGACGCCGAGTACGTGGACGTGGAACCTAAAAACTGATTGCGGTTTAGCGCAACATCAGAGGGTATTTTGAGTTCAAAGGAGAAGGACTCCGAGGGCGGCGGTAGCCGCCCTTTGAGCAAATGAGGTGACAGCGGTGAAACAATATCTGGTGGTAAAGGTGGCAGAAGGCTTGAGTCATGTGGTCAATTTGATTGCTTTGCCCGGACTCTACACATTGGAATCGGCGCAACAATTCATTCAGCAGGCAACGGCTGCCGATCCCAATTTGAAGCTCTTGATTCAGGAAGTTGGAGCGGCATAAAAAACAGCAATCCGGAGGTAGTAATGCATACGGCCAAATCAATCCGATTGCATTCGGTCCGTTCGACAGCGTTGATGTTGGTGTTGGCGTTCACGACCTCCTGTGCATCCAATCATGACCAAGTGACCCGCGACTTAACCAAACGGTTGCAGGACTTCCTGGCGGCAGTACCCCGAGGCGACAAGCAGGTTTTTGAAGATTTTTTTGCTGATGACGTGATCTACACGCGTTCCGCCGGTGTAACCGTCAACAAAGCCGAGATTATCAAGAATGTTGGCGTTCGGGCTGCGAATGAACCGGCCACAACTTTTGCGGCCGATAACATTACCGTTCATCCTTATGGCGACATGGCGGTTGTCAATTTCCGCCTGGTGATCCACAGCGAAAACAAAGGCCAGAGGGAGACCACTTACAATCGCAATACAGGAACATTTCTTAAGCGCAACGGGAAGTGGCAGGTGGTGGCTTGGCAGTCAACCAAGGCGCCGCCCGAGGACGCGAAAGCGATAAAATGATGCAACTCCAAACTGCTCATGTTAAGAAACCGCAACGACGTGACGGCCATGAGGGCGGTCTTGATGCTGCTGCGGGATTTTCTTGCGGCTGTGGCGCAAGGCGACAAAGAAGTCTTTGAAAGATTTTTTGCCGATGACGTGATCTATACCAGTTCTGCAGGCGTAACCATGGACAAGGCTGCAGTGATGAAGACGATAGGCGCTCATGCAGAGACCGGATCGAAGGCGACTTACAGGGCAGAAGACATTACGGTTCATCCTTATGAGGGCATGGTAGTGGTGAATTTTCGTATGGTTATGGATGACGAAGATGATGGCCGGCGCGAGACCGCCTGCTTCCGCAACACTGGAACATTCCTGAAACGTAGCGGACAGTGGCAGGTGGTAGCGTGGCACGCCACCAAAGCTTCTCCGGAAGATGTGGCGAAGTAGGCGTTGGGTCATGACCTGAGGTGAACCTGAGATGGTTTCGAAGAGGCAGTAAACCCTAGTTGCGGTGGGAATTGTGCATGAAAACTGGCTTGCCAAGGTCCAGCGCCGGAGGCGCGGAATAGTTTGGCCCAGGCCGTAAGGCCTGGGTAGGATGGACCAAGGCAGAAGCCCCGGAGGTTTTTAGATCGAAGTGCATTTAAAAACCGATTTTCGAAGTTTTATGGCGATTACACAACAGAAAGTTGAGCCGTTATGCTGGCGTGACCCTGAGTCATCGAAGGGGTGGAGCCAGCAGGCGAAATCCTGAGCGAAGTGAAGGAACCCCGGCAACAGTTTTATGGCGACTACACAACAGAAAGATTATTACGGCCTCCTGGGCGTGAAGAAAAACGCCTCTCAGGACGATATCCGCAAGGCTTTTCGCAAGCTCGCCAGAAAATACCATCCTGATGTCAATCCTAACGACAAAAAGTCCGAGGAAAAGTTCAAAGAGATCTCTGAGGCCAACGACGTCCTGAGTGATCCCAAGAAACGCAAGATTTACGACCAGCTCGGCTTTTATTCTGACAATATCGATCCGGCGGCGGCTGAAGCATACGCGCGCGGCGATGGGTTCGGAGCAGGCGGTTTCGGCGCAGGTCCTGGTTCTGGAAGCGCCGGACCAAAACAGGGTGCGCCCTTTGATTTCAGCGGATTCGATTTCAACGATTTCACCAGCGGCACAGGTGGTCGAAAGAGTGGCGGAGGAGGGTTCCATGACATCTTCTCCAGCATCTTTGGCAATCGAGGGGGAACGGCCACCAGCACTGAGCCCGAACCCGGCTCTGATCTCGAATACCAAGTCAATGTAGGCTTCTGGGACGCCATTCGGGGCACCGTAATGCGTATCGAGATCGCCCGCCAGGACACTTGCGCCAATTGTGGCGGCACAGGACTGGTCGGCAAGCCGGGTACCTGCCCGCGTTGCGGAGGTAGCGGTCAGGTAACCCAGACCAGCGGCCGGATGAAATTCAATGGCGAGTGCCCCGATTGCCAGGGAACTGGGAAAGCGCAGGATAGGTGCCCCGTTTGCCGGGGCGCAGGCGTGGTGAACCACACGACTCCCTTGGAAGTCCGCATTAAACCGGGAACACGGGATGGGCAGCGAATCCGTCTGGCTGGTAAAGGCAATGCCGGAATGCATGGCGGCCCCCCAGGCGATCTTTACATTACCATTCGCACCGGTGAGCATCCGATTTTCCGCCGCGAGGGCGATGATATTTATGTGACAGCCCCTGTTTCCGCCATGGAAGCAGCATTGGGGGCGAAGATCGAGGTTCCCACTATCGATGGGCGATCACAACTCAAGGTTCCTCCAGGAACGCAAAGTGGACAAAAACTGCGGCTGCGGGAAAAAGGTGTGCCCTCCGCGCTGCGTGAAGACCTGCGCGGCGACCAGATCGTTGAGGTCAAGATTGTGGTTCCGGAGGCACGCGACCTGAAAGCCCGCGAACTCTGGCAGGAATTGCAAAAACTGAATCCCGAAGACCCGCGAAGGGAACTGTGGGCCAAGGTATGAAGGTATGAGGGCATAAAAGGGTGATCCTGGAGACCCATCGATTGCTCCTGCGCCCTTTTACGCTGGACGATGTAGATGCTCTGGAGGCTGTTCTAGGCGATCCGGTGGCGATGCAGTTTTATCCAGCGCCTTTGACGCGCGAAGGAGTTGAGGTCTGGATCAAGAAGAGCCTGGCGCGTTATGAAAAAGATGGCTGCGGGCTGCATGCCCTGGTTCTGAAAGGCTCTGGTGAAGTCATCGGGGATTGCGGTTGCCTTGTGCAACTGGTCGAAGAAAGAGACCAGGTAGAGATCGGTTACCATGTCCGGCGCAATCTCTGGGGCAATGGCTTTGCGACTGAAGCGGCTCGAGCGTGCATGGATTATGCCTTCGGTCAGTTAGGAGCGCCGCGGGTTATTTCCATGATAAGGCCGGAAAACCTAAGCTCGCGACGGGTGGCCGAGAAGAACGGCTTAGTCTGCGAAAGGGTGATTTTTTGGCGCAACTATGACCACTGCATTTATGCAAAACACAGAGCGTGAAACATGACGGCAAAGCGTAAATCCAAAGGCGCATACATGATCTCCTCCGTGGCGGAGATGTACGGCATTCATCCGCAGACGCTACGGCTTTACGAGCGTGAGGGCTTGCTCAAGCCTTCCCGGACGGAAGGTAACACCCGCCTTTATACCGAAGAAGATTTGCAGCGGCTGGAATTCATACTTTCTCTCGCCCGTGATCTGGGCGTGAATATTGCCGGTATGGCCATCATTCTGCAAATGCGGGAGCGCATGGAAGAGATGAACCGCCAGATGCAAGAGTTTGTGCGTTTCGTTCACCAGGAAATTGCCACGCGCGCCAGCCATGCGCAGGCCGATCCCAGCCAGGGCGCAATCATCCCGATACGCAAATCGGTCATTACAAATTCGGCAAAAAGGAAATAGCCGACAATCACTTCGATCACCGGCTCATTGGAGTGTGTTTCAAAAACAAGTTGTGCAAGGCATCACTTAACTAACCATGCCCAGAACCCTGTGACCCTTCAGCCCAAAATGCAAGCGGGCTGAATGCCGAGTGCTGACTGCTGAGTGCTTCTTCACGCTGCGGACTTATCAAGATCTTCATCGCGGATGTCCCGCCCGTGCACAGAGACGATCGGCTTCTTCGATTCCAATTCTGCTGCTTCGCCTATGCCTGATGGGATTCCCTGGTCCATGATGTCCGCTTCTTGCTCGTGCTCCGAGCGGGAAGCTGCAACATTCTTTAGTTTTTGGGGATAGATGCGCATCCGTTGCCGGATCCGCCGCTCTATGTCCCCCCATTCCTCACGGACGCGTTCCATGCCCCGACGCACGGTTCGCACGCCTTTCTGCTCAGCATTGCGCAGATTATCGATCAGACGCATTGATCTTCCCCCTTTTTGGACTCCTCAATTGCGATGTTTTGCAGATCATAGAGTTGGATGCGAAATATTTGCAGGGGGAAACTGCTGCTGCCCAGAGTAGAATGAAATGTGAGTACCACGCGCCGCCTCACCGATTTCATCTGCCTCGCAGCCCTGCTCGTTGCGATTATCGGTCCAAAGAATGTTTTCGAAATCCAGAAGCTTCGACCGTATCTTGGTCTCTGCAAATGATCCCGAAGCATTCAAAAACGCCTTGATCGCGGTAAAACAATCAATCGCCACGTCGAAATGACTTCGAGCATAAGCGAAAGGATTTTGACAGAATGCCAGAACTACCAGAAGTCGAAACCATTGCACGCGGCCTGCACAAGAGGGTTGCAGGAGACCGCATTGAGTCGGTGTGGATTGGCAAGAAGCGGGAGCCATTGAAATCACCAGCCGCCACCATCGCTGCGGTACTGGAAGGCGCGCGAGTGGATCAGGTACGCCGAGTTGGAAAGCATATCGTCTTTGATCTTTCTGGCCCTAACGGCGCAAAAAACCAATGGATCGTACACCTGGGGATGACAGGGCGCATGTTGGTGGCTGCCCCGGAAACCGAAATGGCCAATCACACGCACCTCGTAGCCCGGTTGAAATCGGGAAGAGAATTGAGGTTTGTCGATCCTCGGCGATTCGGCCGCCTCGAAGTACAGCAAACCGGCTTTGCCGGTCCCGGAACCGAGCCGCTGCTGGTCAGCCTTCTAGAGTTTATTCAACTGTTCAAGGCACGCAAGGCCCCCATCAAGGGAGCGTTGCTGAACCAGAAACTGCTGCACGGTGTAGGAAACATCTATGCTGATGAAAGCCTGTTCCGCGCCGGCATCCGTCCGCGACGACGCGCTGGTTCTTTGACCCGGCAGGAAGCAACCAGACTCCATGCCGCTCTTCAGGAAGTACTGAAGGAGGCCATCGCCGCTGGAGGCTCGTCCATTTCGGACTACGTAGATGCCGAAGGCCAAGAAGGCTTCTTCCAACTCCAGCACCGCGCCTACGGGCGCGGCGGCGAACCCTGCCTGGTTTGTAAAACCCACATCAAGAAAATCGTAGTAGCAGGAAGAGGTACCCACTATTGCCCAAAATGCCAAAAATAAATGCTACTTCTTCAACGGCGCCATCTTGGCTTGCAGCTTTCTCATGCCGCGCAGCCAGCGTTCGTGGTCATTGGCTCGGTTCTGGAAATATCTGGCCACCTCGGGGTGCGGAAGGATCAAGAACTTTTCCTCTCCAATGGCCTTCATGACCTCTGCCGCTACTTGGTCAGGTTCCAATGCGCCTTCCATGAGGAACGCTCCTCCACCAAACTCGGCCTTCAGCAGCATGTTGGTGCGCACCCCTTGAGGACAAAGCGCCGAGACACGGATGCCTTGGTCGCCATAAGTAATCGCCAGCCATTCGGCAAAACTCTGAGCCGCGTGCTTGGTGACCGAATAGGGGGCTGACCCGATTTGGGAAAGCAGTCCGGCGGCTGAAACCGTCTGCACCAGGTAGCCTTCTTTGCGGGCCAGCATCTGGGGCAGCACGGCGCGGGCAGCATAGACGTGGGCGATCACGTTGATCTCCCATATCCGCTGCCATTCAGAATTGGGGGCTTCAGGCCCGCCATCAACGCCAATGCCGGCATTGGAGCAAAATATATCCACCTGGCCAAACTGCTTGGTTGTGTTTTCAACCAGCCGCTGAACATCAGCCTCCTTAGAGACGTCGGTTGCCAGAAAGGTCGCCTTGATCTCTTGGGCCACTTGCTGGCCGCTCTTTTCGTCCTGGTCGGCGATCACCACGGCCCGCGCTCCCTGGGCTGCGAAAGCCTTGGACAGGGCCCGGCCAATTCCATTGGAACCACCAGTTACAATCACAACTTTGCCTTGAATTTGCATGCGGTAGAAGATAAATGCTTCCGCTCTGTCTTTCAAATGTGCAACTCGCATTCAAAGCCAGCCAACCATTTTTATTGTGGTCAAGGTACTCGCGCAGGCATCTGCTATACTTGTATAGTGGAGATTGTTATGTTGGCTGTTCGGTTGCCCGAATCCATTGAAAAACGACTTAATGCCTTGGCCGAGAAGACAGGTCGGACCAAGACGTTCTATGTTCGTGAAGCCGTCTTGCAGCACATTAACGACATGGAAGACCTATATTTGGCCCACCATGTTAAAGAGCGCATCGGCAATGCTGAAGAGCGAACCTATACTCTTGACGAGGTGATTCAAGACCTTGGTTTCGACAAAAAAGAGCTGGCAGGTCGAGCTGTCCGCAAGCGCATCAAAGCAGCTAAAAAATCTCGATAGACAGATTCAGCACCGGATACTTGCTTTCCTTACTCAAAGAGTAGCTTCTTTAGACAATCCACGGTCAATTGGATCTGCCCTTAGAGGAGAGCAATTCGGCAATTTCTGGAAGTATCGTGTTGGCGATTACCGTATTATTGCTGACATCCAGGACACGAAATTGATTGTGCTAGTCCTCACGATTGGTCACCGGCGCGAGATTTACCGCTAATTGGTCGACAGCTAAGGCCCAGCTTTTGACTGTCTTGGCCAAACTGTCCCGATTTGGTAGCTTTTACCACTTGGCATAAATGACCACTATCTATATCTCGTCCACCTACGAAGACCTCAAGGATTATCGGCGTGCAGTGGCTGATTCGTTGCGCAAATGTAACTACAACGTCGATGCCATGGAGAAATATCCTGCACGCGACGATCGGCCCAGGGCTGCTTGCGAAGCGGACGCAGCAGCATGCGATATTTACGTCGGCATATTAGCCTGGAAGTTTGGTTACGTTCCTGCTGAAGACAACCCGGAAGGAAAATCCATTACCGAACTCGAGTATCTAGCTGCAGGACACGCGAAAAGGCCACGTCTGATCTTCATGTTAGCTGAGGACTTTCCTTGGCCGGATTCTCAGCGCGATGCCGAGCAGCAGCAAAACGATGGTAAACGCATTCATGACTTGCGGGACCGCTTGAAGGCAGAACGCTGGGTGGCATTCTTTAAAACTCCTGACGACCTCGCCAAGCAGGTCTTGATCTCAGTGATTCAGCATCAATCGACAAAGCCGGTTGCGACCATGGCTGCCATTGAGCAAATCAAGTCTGCACCGGACCTCGGACCATCGTTCCTTCCAAATATCCAGCAGCAACTTCAGGATCTGGCCTCGGCTGAATTCGTCGCCATACGTCTTGGCCCAACTCCGTGGTGGAATACCAGGCTGCATCTTGTGGCAGCGTTAGCGTCGGATTTTACAGAGATCCGTCAGTTCGTATTGCTTGATCCAGGTGGCCGAGTGCTAACCGTGGCGTCGCCTGCCGAAATTCACCGCGCTCTTACCAAAGCCGAGCCAAAACTTGAGCTGGCATATCTGCAATGCCGGCAAGCGTCGATCGGCTATGGGAACAATATCAGTCTTATGATAAGCAACTACCGACCTGCCGTGCTGTCAGTTTTCGCCGCTCAAAAGGAATCTGATGTGATACAGGTCCTTACTCCCCCAATCCTGCGCGAGTTGGGAATCAGGCAGCAAGGCGAGATTTTGGAGCAATTCGGATCAGAGCACAGGCCTCTGCTGAATGCCGAGATCATACGACGGCGTTTGCCATTCGTTGTCATCGTGCGCGATGGCAACCTGGAAGGGGTTATTGACCGCCTGGAGTTGGCGTCAAAAGTTGCCAGCGCTTCATTGCAGTGACATTCTTAAAGCTACAGTTTCAGCTCCGCCTGTTCCGCTTTTAATCGCGCGATCTTGCGGCCAATAATCACAAAATAAGTGATGTGAATGATCCAGGTAATGGCGTAGGCGCTGATCAGAAAAACATGACGTGAGTCAGGAGTACGGCCCGACTGAAAGAGGAAAAGAGTGGACATACCCAGCACTGCGGCTGTTCGCTGCGACGCCTTTTGCACATACGCCCTGGCCACGGACTGCGTGGTGCGCTCCACCGAATAGCGGACCCAAAAGATCAAAGCGGCAAAGGCCATAAAAGCGAACCAATTGGCAAACAAGGCAATTTTCATCTGCGGATCAAGACCTGTGTTCGGGCCGTTTCCAAACACCGGCTGGGGATGCTGCGTATGAACGCTATACCAGCGGATCGCCATCCACACGATAGGTATGTCAACTGCAGCGCTCAGCGCAAAGACCGTAGCCAGCGTCGAGGACGAGCCCGGCTCAGACGAGCGGCGCAGCAACAGGTAACTCACATAGAGGAGCCACATGATGAGCGTAGTCGTCAGGCGCAAATCCCAGGTCCACCAGATGCCCCATACCGGCCGCGCCCAGATGGGACCGGTTACCAGGACGACGGTGCAAAAGACGACTCCAACCTCGGCGGCTGTAAGTGCCCAGGCATCCGCCTTGGGACTACGTGTGAAAAAGTAAACGGCCGAGGCGCAAAAATTTACCAGAAAAAGAATCATGGCCGTCCACGCTGAAGGGACGTGGTAGTAGAAGATGCGCTGCACATCGCCCATCGTTTCTTCGGTTGGCGCAGCAAACAGAGCCTGGTATGCGCCGTAAGCCAGCAACATCACCACCAAGCCGGTAAAGAAGGGAAAAAGTTTTGATTTCATTCTGCGTTTAACACCGTTTCAAATAGTACGAAACAAACCGTGGTAAACACCACGCAATAGATCGCCAGCAGCTTAATCGGGCCGCTCGCGGAAAATTCGCCGGTCAAGATTCCCACGGTAGCATTGACCATGCTCAGGACCGCCGGGATCGAAATCGGGAACAGCACCAGCGGCAGCATCATTTCACGGTTGCGGGTGCGAATCGACATGGCGGCAAAGAATGTTCCATTCACGATCAGCGCCCATGTGCCCAGCAGGAAGACCAGCGCCAGTTGGAGCAAAGAACCCGCCGAAGAAAGATTGTAAAACAAGACAAACAGCGGGGCCATAAGGCATTCAAGCAATCCCACGAGAAGGAAATTTCCTAGACACTTGCCAAGAAAAAGAGCCTCTGGAGGAGCCGGAGATACCCGGAAGGCATCCAGAACCCCATTCCGCAGTTCACGCGCCCACGACTGGTTCAACGCCATCACTGTACAAAAGAGAAAAGCGGTCCAGATCAATCCCCCAGACATGCGCCGGGCCTCTTCGGCCGAAAGATCAAAGGCAAAACTGAAGATGACCACAACCAGCAAAGCGAAAAACAGCATGGAGTTCAGCACGTCCCGCGAGCGCCACTCCAACCGCAGGTCTTTAGTGACATTGGCCCAAGTCAAGGCTGCAATCGAACTCATGCACTCACCCTATTCATGCGGTCACCCGGGGGGCCGCGCTGCGGCTTACAAGCTCTCCGGCGGAGAGAAACAGGAACTCATCGGCTATGTCGGCCAGCAATCCCAGTTGATGGGTGATAAGGAGAATCGTCGTGCCCGCAGTGCGCATGGCGGCCAGTAGCTTGGAAATCTGATTGGCCGATTCTGGATCAACGTTGGAAAACGGCTCGTCGAGCAACAACAACTTAGGGGAATGAAAGATCGACCGCGCTAGAGACAAGCGTTGCCGCATTCCCTGGGAATATTGTCCGGCCCTGCGTGTGAGCTGTGGATCAAGCCCTACACGCCGGAGGGCCTCTGCCAACGGCTCGTCAGAATTGATGCCATAGAGTTTTGCGAAGAAGCGCAGGTTCTCCATACCGGAAAACTCATCGTAGACCAGGGGTGCGTGGGCCATATAGCCAAGGTGACTCCGTGCCTCGCTGGTCTTTAGTCCAAAGATGCGAATCTGGCCCTGAGTTGGCTCGCTTAGGCCGGCTACCATCCTCAGCAGAGTCGATTTGCCAGCGCCATTTTCGCCGCGCAGAACATAGAACCGGCCATGATCCAATTCCAATGATACATCTCGAAGCGCAGCCGTTCGGCCGTAAATCTTAGAGACGTTTTCAACTTGGACGGGCGGGGCCGAAGCTATCAGCGTTGACCTCAGTATCCCTTGGGTTGTGCCTGTGCCGCCGGAACCGCTTGGGGAGCAGGAGCTGTTGCGCCAGCCGCCTGTTGCTCCGCCTGGGCTTTATATTTCGAAGCGCACTTGGCCTGGATCTGGTTTGCGTGAAATACGCCGTCTTTACCATACTCGCCCACTACCAGGGCCACGGCGCTATCTTTGAAAGTGTCGGGAGGGGGCTCAGCGCCTTTGTAGCTAACGTTTAGAAGCTGGCCTTTTTCCTCCAGCACAAAATCAGCGTTGGTCCCTCTCGTGTGGATGCTCCCAGGCTGTACATTCCCGGCGACGCGCAGATGCCTTTCGTAAGCATCATTTCCCAAAGAGCGTAAATCCTTGATTTGCACGTAATAGCTCTTGCTCTGCTGGACCCCAATGTAGGCCATGCATCCTAATCCTAAAACAATTACCGCAATGGCTATTCCAAAACGAGCGTATGTAGGGTTCATGACTTTATGTTACTCCAATTTGACCTCACAAAGGTTATCCCCATTCAAACAGCGGGTCAAGTGTTATTAGACATTTTTAATGCAATTAGAGCCACGTTTTTGCCACTTCAAGGCGCGTATAATGAAGAGTTTTCCATTTGGTATAAGGTGATAAGCGATGACCGCAAGTAATGGCAACGGAAATGGTTCGAGACCAAAGGTTCGGGAAGAATGGATTGCCCGGCGGCGCGCTCAGGCAGCGGCTAGCAGCGATGGCAACTTCTCGCAGATGCATTTTGCCCGCAAGGGTCTGATTACAGAAGAGATGCTGTACATCGCCGAGCGGGAAAAGCTGTCCCCGGAAACGGTGCGCGAAGAAGTGGCCGTGGGACGCATGATTATCCCCGCCAACATCAACCATCCCGAATTAGAGCCGATGTGCATCGGTGTGGCCTCCTTGTGCAAGATCAACGCCAACATCGGCAATTCTGCCATCACCTCCGATGTGGAAGAAGAGCTGCGCAAACTGCACACCGCCGTGCATTTCGGGGCCGACACCGTGATGGACCTCTCCACCGGTGGCGGCATCCGCGAGATTCGCGAAGCCATCTTGCGCCACTCGCCGGTGCCTATTGGCACGGTGCCGATCTATGAAGCAGTATCGCGCGTGAAGCGCATTGAGGACCTGAGCGCCGACCTGATGCTCGAAGTCATCGAGGAGCAAGCGCAGCAAGGCGTGGACTACATGACCATCCATGCCGGAGTGCTGGTGCAATACCTGCCGCTGGTTTCCAAGCGCATCACCGGTATTGTGAGCCGTGGCGGCGCCATCATGGCCCAGTGGATGGCCCACCATCACAAACAAAATTTCCTCTACGAACGCTTCGATGACATCAGCAAGATCATGAAGAAGTACGACGTTTCGTACTCACTCGGCGACGGTCTCCGCCCAGGATGCATCGCCGACGCCAGCGACGAAGCCCAGTTTGCCGAGCTAAGAACCCTCGGCGAACTCACCAAAAAAGCCTGGGAGTTCGATGTCCAGGTAATGATTGAAGGACCGGGGCACGTTCCGCTCGACAAGATCAAAGAGCAGGTCGATAAAGAAGTCGAGTGGTGCTACGGAGCGCCCTTCTACACGCTTGGCCCCCTCGTAACCGATATTGCGCCAGGGTATGATCACATCACCTCGGCCATCGGCGCTGCCATGATCGGCTGGCATGGCGCTTCGATGCTGTGCTACGTCACCCCCAAAGAGCACCTGGGCCTGCCCAACGAAAAAGATGTGAAAGATGGCATCATCGCCTACAAGATTGCGGCCCACGCCGCAGATGTGGCCCGCCACCGCCCCGGCGCCCGCGACCGCGACGATGCCCTGAGCTATGCCCGCTATACCTTCGACTGGGAGAAGCAATTCGCTCTCTCCCTCGATCCCCAGACCGCGCGCTCCATGCACGATGAAACCCTGGCAGACGATTACTACAAAGAAGCCAAATTCTGCTCCATGTGCGGCCCAAAATTCTGCTCCATGAACTATTCTCAAAAGGTGGATGAATTCAATAAGCAGGTCTATGGCATCGAGAAGACGGACTACTCCGGGCTGGTCGACAAGATACTGAAGTGAAATTTCTAATTTGAAATTGGTAATTTGTCACTTTGGGCCTGCGGCCCGCGAAAGCTCATGAAAATCAACTTTGCTATGTTGAGGCGTGGACAAAGTGGACGTTGTGGACAGAGTGGACGTGGTGGACGGAGTGGAAGCAGTGAACGATGTGATTTTCGACCCTGTAATTTAATGAATTTAGCAATGTTGATCTGCGTTTCATCCGCATGATCCGGGGTAGAACCTTTGCCTCTGATTTCGTTTCTTCTTCTTGTCCTTTGCGGTGTAATGGGTTTTTAGCACTACACTATCCCCCATGCGTCTGCCGCAGGAGTTACAAGATGCCATTCAGCAAGAAGTCGAAGAGATCGACCGGCGACGCTTGGCGCAGGCTTCGGCAGAACTGACGCAGCGATACCAGGCTGCCGATTTTGCCTCTCGCCCGCTACGTACCGAAGCGCATCGCGCCGCCTACCTGCTAGCGCGTCTGCCTGCCACTTATGCCGCCAACGTCCGCGTGTTTTCCGAAATTCAGCGGCTGGCGCCCGAATCAAATGTCACCAGCCTTCTCGATCTGGGAGCAGGCCCGGGAACGGGACTCCATGCCGCGGCACACGAATTTGATCTGCTAGGCCAAGTAACCCTGATCGAAGAGGACGCGGCGTGGCTGGAGCAGGGGAAACGCCTCGGCGCTCACAGTCCTTTTGAAGCAGTGCGAAGCGCCCGCTGGATCAGGCGTGATCTGAGGGTTGACCTGCTGCTCGAACCTCATGATCTGATCGTAATTTCCTATACCTTAGGCGAACTTTCACAAGCTGATGCAGAGCGAGTCGTGAGACAAGCATGGGCGTCTACACAGA
This sequence comes from Candidatus Angelobacter sp., assembly GCA_035940535.1. Taxonomy (GTDB): domain Bacteria; phylum Acidobacteriota; class Terriglobia; order Terriglobales; family Acidobacteriaceae; genus Angelobacter. The sequence continues at coordinate 6,604 of DASZEU010000238.1, read as the reverse complement.
AGTTCCTGGTAGTGCTGGAACCGGGCACACGCAGAGGTTTTGGTTTGGTCAATTCAGTGCGCTCCATGTTGATCGCCTCCGGGGCGCATCTTCTGGCTCCCTGCCCTCACGCGGCAGAGTGTCCTATGGCAGTCGCCGGTGACTGGTGCCACTTTTCCCAGCGTGTCGAGCGCAGTTCAGAACATCGCCATTTGAAGGGAGGATCGCTCGGCTACGAAGACGAAAAATTCTCGTATGTTGTAGCTGCCCGAAACAACTTTCTGCCAGCGAAAGAGCGCATTGTCCGCCATCCACGCAAGCACAGCGGACATGTGCAACTCCTGCTATGTACGCCCCATGGACTGGAGGACCGCACTATTACCAAGTCGCAAAAAGAGAGTTATCGCAAAGCCCGCAAAGCCGAATGGGGAGATGCATGGGAAGGATAATTGCTTAATTTCTCCAAAATCAAAACAGCGATTCAGATGAACAGACCCGCGCTGACTTTAAAAAAAGAAGCTAGCTTCTTGGCGTGGGTTTTGCTGATGGAACGCTTACCGCGCACGACCTCAGACGTAATTCCTTTTGAGCCAAAAATCTCACAGAGGTCCTTTTGCGTGAGACCACGGGCCTCCATCAAATGGTGCAACACTTGCACAGGCGTGCCCTTTCGGATGGGGTAGCGACGCTCTTCAAACTGCTCAATCAGCATGGCCAGCAAGTCGGCTAACGCTTTTTCTTCCGGCGAAGGATTCTCACGCTCGTCCAGTTCCATCAACTCGGCCGTGAATCGCTCGTATTCCTCCGCAGTATGGATGATGTGAGGGAGCGTCCGAGAAGCAACTGGCCGTAGGTTTTCTCATTGATATGAAGAACATTTGTGGTCATGCTTTCCAATCCCCTTTGTAAGATTAGTAAATTCTAATTATTACTATTTTGCGTGAATTCCCGGTTAAAAAAATTGCTTGTTCAGGATACTGCGCTACACTTTGACTCGTGCTTCCAGAAACAGATACGGTCGCTGCCGGAGCCGCTCGTAGAGCGGGACATGGCCTGGATTTTCTAGTGGTGTGCGATGACTACCCTGCTCTCCGCGCCATTACGAAAGCAGTTGCCGATTCCGGCGGCAAATTGAGCTGCGCTCCCAGCCCGGCCTCCGCCTTGGAGTATATTGCGCGTAGAAAGTTGGACGGCATCATCGTTGACCTGCGGGTTGCGGGCGCAATGGAACTGATTGAGGCGGTTCGCAATGGAAAATCCAACAAGTCTTCGGTGGTGTTCGCCTGCGTTACCTCTTCGAGCGAGGTCACTCTGGCCTTGAGTGCGGGCGCGAATTTTGTGGTCCATCATCCTTTCACTACGGAGAAGATTGGCCAGCTATTCCAGTCGGCAGCGCCCCTGATGGCCGCGGAGAAGCGCCGCTATTTCCGCTATCCCCTGGTGGCGCCGGTCAACTTGAAAACGGACGCCAAAGATCCCCGGGCCACCATGTCGAACCTGAGCGAAGGAGGCATGGCCATCTGGTGCCCTGAGTTGCAGCAACTGGGAGCCACGATTGGTTTCTCGTTTGAGCTTCCATTCGGTGGAACCATCCAGGGCCGGGGAGAGGTCACCTGGGTCAATACCGAAGGGCTGGTTGGCGTGAAGTTTCACTCTCTGGCCGAGGGCGCATATCAACATCTTAAGAACTGGCTCGACCGGCGGATGACTATCTAGCATTGCCAGGATTGCCATAACTGCCACAATTGCCATAATTGGAGAGAAATTTTCAATTATGGCAATTTTGGCATTTGTGGCAATCATGGCAATTTCCTGGCTAACAACACTTCACAGGCTTGGTGGCGCGCACGAAGGCGCTCATGAACTTGCCTTCAACCTGGGGAGCGATGGCATCCACGTCGATGCCTTGCGCGCCCAGGAACGTCCGCGCATCATTGATGTTATAAATGCGGGTTGGCTCAATCTCGATGGCCGAAAAGCCCGCGTCAGCAAGTTTTGTCCTGTAGTCCGTCTCTTGCAGTGCGCCAGCGATGCAGCCCACCCACAAGAGCATGCTCTTGCGAACATCGTCAGGCACAAGGCCGCGCACCACGACATCGGAAACCGCAAAGCGTCCGCCGGGCTTCAGCACTCGGAAGGCCTCACGCATCACTCGGTCTTTGTCGGCAGAGAGGTTGATGACGCAGTTGGAGATGATTACGTCCACGGAGTTATCAGGCAGGGGAACGTTTTCCATCTCACCCTTGAGGAATTCAACATTTTCCACACCAGCCTTGCGCTGGTTCTCGCGCGCTAGGGACAGCATGTCGTCCGTCATGTCGAGGCCGTAAGCTTTGCCCGTGGGACCAACCCGTTGCGCGGAGAGCAACACATCGATCCCTCCGCCGGAGCCAAGATCAAGCACGGTTTCGCCCGCATGCAGTTGGGCAAGAGCGGTAGGATTTCCGCAGCCCAGCGATGCCCGCACCGCAGCTTCGGGCAGTCCAATCACTTGCGCGCTGTCATACAAATCCCTGGTGATGGGATCGACCTCGGTACCGCAGGGCGAGCCGCCACAGCAGGAGTTTCCTGTCCCGGCAACCACGCGCCGCGCGGCTTCACCATATTTTTCCCTGACGACTTCCTTGATGTTTTCGGTATTCATCGCTCTCTCCTAACCACAGCAGACAACACGCTGCGGTTCTACAGCTTTGTTGCGGGTGCAGCACTCGGCGTATAAAAATCCGAGCAGTTCTTCCAATGCGGACGTGTTGGCCGTACAGCGGAGGAAAGTGCCCTCGCGCTGAATGCAGATCAGGCCGTCATTCTTGAGCTTATCCAGGTGATGAGAGAGCGTGGAATTGGGAATTTCCAACTCTTCGCCAATCTCCCCAACCACCAAACCTTCAGGGTGCGCGCTCAGAAGCAGCCGCATGATGCGCAGCCGGGTCTCCGTTCCCATAGCAGAGAGCATGTCCGCATAGCGGGCCACGTCGTTGGCGTTGGGCTTGGACATGAATCGATTCATCCTATATTTCTAGAATAATCGAAATAAGGGACCTGTCAAGAGAATTCGTAGGTACTATCCCTCGCGACCGATCAAAGACGATACGTTCCGCAAGATCATAATCCGCCCCCGGCAGGACAACTTGGTCATTCGAACCAAGACTGGTTATTTTGCGCGGTGAGATTTGGTAATTGGGTAATTTCAGAGTGACAACCAAAACCAGTTCACCGCAATGGACGCGAAGGTCGCGAAGGAAATCAACCTCAAATTGAACGAGTTATGGCCAAACTGAGATTCTACGCTGCAGCGCCCTGCGCTGCTATCAGTCAAAAATCTTCGTCATGCGAAGAACTTAGGCAGCTTAAGCCAGTATGTTTTGATTTCCTTCGTGTTCCTTCGTGGCCTCTGTGGTTAAAGGGGTTTTGCTCTGCGGTTGACCTTGCGCTTTCGCTATCGCTCACAAATATGCCGTATTATGAGCGATAGGAGAAGCTCCTATCGCTCATGGAAGAACGCGCCAATCCTCGCTGGCTCGACTTGCTGTGGCTGCTTTTTCTGGTCGTGCTGGCCCTGCTGCCTCCGGTGCGGGAATGGCACAAGCAGGTCATTCTTTTGTTGATTGGAACTTTTCAGCTTTTGGAAGGCAGGTTTGTCCGGGCTGTTCCCCACTATGGCGAGACCTTGGCTGTGGTTATCAAGCTGGCGCTGGCAACGCTCATCATGGTCCACACCAGTGATGTGCCAATTAAAAGCAGCTATTACCCTATTTACTATCTGCCTATCATGACGGCCGCCATGTATTTTGGTCCGTTGGGGACGCTTTTCTGGACGTTGTTGACCTCGGCAGCCTATTGTTCTTATCTCTATCCGGCACTGAAGCAGTACCGTTTGACGCCTGAGGGCGTAGCTGAACTCTCACTGCGTATTGTGTTTTTCTTTTTGGTGGGCATGATCGTCAATCGCTTCGTGATGGAATCGCGGTGGCAGACCCAGCGCTATCGAGTCTCAGCAGAAAACTTGAGCCAGGCTAATCGCAGTTTGAAAAAAGCCCAGGACGAAGCCCGCCGCGCCGAGCGCTTGGCTGCTCTCGGACAGCTTTCTGCGGGGTTGGCCCATGAAATCCGCAATCCATTGGGTGTGATCAAAGGTTCCGCTGAGATCCTTCACCAAAAACTTAGCGACTCTGACTCGTTATCCAGAGAGCTTGCCGGCTATATCTATACCGAGGTAAACCGCCTGAGCGCGCTGGTCAGCCGTTTCCTGGATTTTGCCCGTCCATCACAAATGCAGCTACGATCGCAGCAGCTTCCGCCCATCGTGGAAAAATCTTTGAGATATGTGCAGGAGCAAAAGGCAGCAACTAGAGTCAATGTCCAACGTGAGTATGCGCCCGCGCTTCCTAATGTCATGGCCGACGAGGAATTCTGCGACGTGGTATTTACCAATCTTCTGCTGAATGCTTGTGAAGCCATGGGCGAAGCGGGAGGCGATTTGAAGATTAGAATTCATCCGATAGAAAAAGGAGAGCATAAAGAAATAGCGGTGGAAATTGAAGACAGTGGGCCGGGCATTCCGGCAGAATCGCGAGAGCACATTTTTAATCCCTTTGTGACTACCAAGCAGTCAGGCGTAGGTCTGGGGCTGGCGATTGTTACCAAGCTCGTTGACCTGCACGGGGGCGCAGTCCGGGTGACGAGCGAACCGGGGCAGGGTGCTTGCTTTCAAGTTTTATTCCCTGAAGCCGTCGCTGAAACGGCATCCGCCGAAATGGAAGCAAAGTTGCATTAATTCTTGTCATGTCATCCATCTTGATCGTTGAAGACGAGCCCAAAATGCGCAGGCTGCTGGAGATCAGCCTGGGAGAAGAGGGGCATGTTGTACATACGGCCGCCGAAGCCGAGACCGGGTTGAAGTGCCTGCGCAGAGAGGCCATCGATTTGGTATTGACCGACCTCAAACTGCCCGGGATGAACGGCCTGGAGTTTCTTCAGGAGGCCAAGCGTCTGGATGCTGGAGTGCCAATCGTCGTAATGACAGCCTACGGCTCGGTGGAGACCGCGGTGGACGCCATGAAGGCCGGAGCCAGCGACTATGTGCTCAAACCATTCACCATGGCGGAGATGAAGCTGGTCATTCGCAAAGAGCTTGACGTTCAGAAGGTGCGCGATGAGAATCGCAGCCTTCGCGAAGCCCTCGGCAAACGCTACCACTACCAGAATATCGTTGCCCGCAGCGGCAAGATGCAAGAGGTGCTGGCCGTTGTGGCGCGCGTGGCTCCCACGAATTCAACGATCTTGCTAGGCGGCGAGAGCGGAGTCGGCAAAGACCTGATCGCCCGCGCCATCCATCAGAATTCGCGCCGCTCTTCAGGGCCATTCATCAAGATCAACAGCACGGCCATTCCCGACAATCTTTTTGAGAGCGAGCTCTTCGGGTATGAAAAAGGCGCATTCACCGGAGCCAACAACAGCAAGCTGGGAAAGTTTGAACTGGCCGATAAAGGCTCGCTCTTTCTGGATGAAATCGGCGATGTCCCCGCGCCCATTCAGGTGAAGCTGCTGCGGGTGCTTCAGGAACGCGAGTTCGAGCGTTTGGGGGGGACCAAGACTCTTAAAGTGGATGTCCGCCTGGTAGCGGCAACCAACAAGGACTTGCGGGCGGCGCTGGAGCAGGGCACCTTCCGTGAAGATCTCTATTACCGGTTGAACGTTGTGCCCATTGATATTCCTCCGTTGCGCGAGCATAAGGAAGATATTCCAGACCTGGTTCACCATTTCCTCGCACGTTTTACCCACCAGAACGGCAAAGAAATCGAGACAATTACACCACCTGCTATCAAGCTGTTAATGGATTACCACTGGCCCGGCAACGTGCGCCAGCTTGAAAACACAGTGGAACGCGCCGTTGCTCTTTCATCTGATGAGGTGATCGACGTTGACGACATCCACCTCGATTCGGGTCCTGCGAAGGCGGTAGCTGCAACGGCTACAGCCCCGTTGCTTCCCGAAGGCGTGACCCTGGAACAGTGGGAGGACGAGATGATTCGCGAAGCCTTGCGTCGTGCCCAGGGCAACAAAAGTCAGGCAGCGCGCATGTTAGGGCTCTCTCGCAATGCATTGCGATATCGTTTGTCGAAGATCGGCGTTGTGGACGAGGAGTAATTCAATTACCGCAACCAAAAGCTCAACGCTGATGAACGCTGATTTGAACTGATTGCCGCTGATGTGTTTTGGTACACCAGCGTTATAGCATCTGGGTGCTAGTCCGGCGTTTAGCCGGACGAACGAAAACAGCCCGCCGTTTCAACGGCGGGAAAGATAGGCAGATAAGCCAGTCCCCCCTTCAGCCTGGATTATTCATGAGTATTTGAACAAAAATGCGGGAAGTGCAGTAATGGTGCGGGTTTGAGGCTCATTTTTGCATAGGGCCAGAAACGACACGCCGTATATAACCAGTGTATGGGTTTCATGCATTTTAGCGCATTTTCCGCATATTACGTTCAAACCTGAATAATCCAGGCTTCAGGGGACGACTGAAAATTCATTGCGCCTGAGACAATTTCAGCACATAGAAGGCGCCAGAGATGCTGAGATATGAAGTTCACCTTTGGCCTAAATCCACCAATGCCTATGGCTGAAA
>DASZEU010000237.1:0-10613 GCA_035940535.1 Candidatus Angelobacter sp. | reverse complement strand
GCTTTGCATTGTTGTTGAGCGGCGCTTTCGATTTTGAATCGAGCTACTCCAATTACAAGAAATTTGTCGCCAGTGGACGTGTTCTACCGGGAGTCACCGAAGTTGAGCCAGCTAAGAAATAGGAATAGCTCACCGCAAAGGACGCCACGGACGCAAAGGAAAATCAAGCACTCAGCGTTGCATAGCAGAGCCACAACCAAAACCTTTTTACCACAAGAGGCCACCCATCGCTTCGAGGGCTGGATAGGGAACACGAGGGAAAACCAAAATCAAAACATCACCGCAGAGGCCGCAGACAGCGCAGAGGAAAACGCAGAGAAGAATTGATTTGGAAGAATCGATAGTCGTGTGGAGAATGCAGAGGCTCCACCGCAAAAGAATTTGCTTCCAATTCCAAGAATCCAACAAGTACTGCGTCGATATTTATCAAAGAATTGTTCCCATCTCCCATTTACCAAACTTAACAGATTCTCCTGCAACAACTCTGCTTTTCCAGGGTTTTGAACCTTTGTGCCCTGAAGGTTTCTTCGCATCCAAAATTTTAATGAGAGATTCTGGTTTCGTAGGTCACGTCAACCATTGATTCAGGTGAATGTCATGCTGCTGCTTCGTCGCTCTCTTCTCTTGTTGGCTATCCTGGCTCTTCTTGCTCTGGCTGGCTGTGGTGGTTCTGGCGTGCAACTGGCTCCGCGACCTATGGGGCCGTTCAGTGCCTCCAGCCTGTCTGGAATGTATGCTGTTTCACTCACGGGCGTGAACAGCTTCGGATTTTTCGCTTTTGCTGCGAGCTTTCAGGCCGATGGACACGGCAGCATTGTGTCCGGGGTAGAGGATTTGAATAGCGGTTCGGGAGTTTTCACCAACATAGCGTTGAACGGGAGCTACACGGTGGGGGCAGATGGACGCGGCGTTGCCAACATCAATTCCGCGGCGGCTGCTATTACGCTTGATTTCGTAATGATCTCTTCCAGGCGCGCGCTGGTGGTCCGATTTAACAACAACTCGACGGCCAGCGGCAGTCTTGATCTTCAGGATTCCTCGGCATTTTCGAACACAACAATCCAGGGAGCGTTTGCCTTTAACCTTGCTGGCATCGATGCCCGGGGTAACACCTTTGCCACGACCGGCAATTTTGCTCCCGATGGATCGGGCAATATCTCTTCTGGATTCCAGGACCTCAACGACAGCGGCACGATCTCAACGAATCAATCATTGACTGGTTCTTACAATGTTGCCGGCAATGCAAACGGGAGAGGCACGGTGACGCTGGCGACCTCGGTGGGCACGCTGAATTTTGTGGCCTACGTGGTAAACGCCAATCAGCTCAAACTGATGGAGTTTGACACAACTCCGGTGCTTGCTGGAGATGCTTTCCGGCAGCAGGGCCCGTTTTCTAACACTACGCTCTCTGGCCCTGCGGCCTTCACAGTCGGCGGGAGCAACAGCGTTGCGAGGCCCTTTGTGGCGGGTGGAGTAATCAGCGCGGATGGCGCGGGCAACATCACCAGCGGAGTTGAAGACATCAACAATAATGGAGCTGTTTCCCAGAACCTCGCTGTTACGGGTACCTATACGATTGCTGCCAATGGACGCGGCACACTCACGCTGAATAGCTCGGCTGGAATGTCACAGTTTGCCATCTATCCTTCCATGGGTGGGCAGATGCTGTTGGAGATCGACACGGCGGCAACCAGCAGTGGAACCGCGTTTGCCCAGCAGGGGACACCATTCTCGGCGGGTTCCGTTCAAGGCGCCTACGGCTTTAATCTCACGGGCGTGAACGCCGGCACAGAGATCGACTCCATCGCGCAATTTTCAGCCGACGGAGTTGGGCAATTGACCGGCGCCCTGGACTTGAACAATAACGGCGCGCTCTCCAACAGCCTGGCCCTCAAGAGCAGCTACTCGGTTGCCGCTAATGGACGCGGAACCGCCGCGCTGCAAAGCTCGGCCGGGACCCAGAATATTGTCTTCTACGTCTTGAGCAATTCCCGGGTGCTGCTCATCGAATCCGACACAAACCCGGTATCGGTGGGGGAATTTGAACATCAATAATTGCTGATTGGTGATCGGTAAATCGGTTCACGAAATGCACGAATTGGGAATTGAGCCGGTATTATGGAGTAACCACAAGTCAATTAGGCTTGCGTCTATGTCGAGAACGGAGCAATAAAGTCAGTACAGCAAAGACCACAGCGACTATCCTGTTCCGACAAAATCTTAGGCCAGAGACTCAAGAATGGCATTTTGGATCAGACTTGGGCCATCGCCCAATGTCAGAGAGATTACATGGTACAAATATGTAGCAGTCTCGGAAGTGAGCAATGTCCACCCTTCAGAACCAGGAAATCATGGACCTCATGGCCCAGGAACACTGGGCGGACGCAGTTGCGCTGCTGCAGAAGATGTCTTTTGCCTCGGCTGCGGAATTCCTCGGCGGCCTGACAGACGAACAGCAACTGGCATTGTTTCGTTTGCTTCCTACCAGGCCTGCTTCTGAAGTTTTGAGTCACTTTCCTTATTACCATCAGTACGTCCTGTTGCATACGCGAAGCCCTGAAGATATGGGTGCAATCCTTGACGGAATGGCCCCCGATGAACGCACGCGGTTCTTCGATGAACTTCCGGAAGAGGCATGGCAAAGGCTGACTGAGGAAATTGGAGAAGCTAGACTCTCAGTTCGGTCGCCGGCTGTCCAGCGTGAGCCAATCCAGCCTCAGGCAACGCAAAAGTCTCCCTCCGTGGTTCCTTCGGTTGAACCAGCCGTCGAAGTTCGCTCCGCTCCGGCGCCCGTGTCAGAGGGGGAAACGGCGGAGCCGATCATCGAGGCAAGGGGCGTGGAAAAATCGTTTGCACAGCAGGATGGCGAACGTGTCCAGGTGGTTGCGCCTCTGGATTTGTCGGTGTATCCCGGAACTATTGTGGCTTTGCTTGGAGCGTCCGGCTGCGGTAAGTCTACACTCTTACGTATGCTTTCTGGACTGGCGGAGCCGACCTCGGGGCAAGTGCTGTGGCATGGGAAATCTTTTGCCGAGGTGAAGCCGAATGTCTCGATGGTGTTCCAAAGTTTCGCTTTGTTTCCGTGGCTCACAGTTTTGGAAAATGTGGAAGCGCCACTCTTAGCGCGAGGTGTGGATGCTCAAGAGCGCCATAAGCGCGCCTTGCATGCCATCAATACGGTGGGATTGAAGGGATTTCAGACAGCGTATCCAAAAGAGCTTTCCGGTGGAATGAGGCAGCGGGTTGGATTTGCGCGCGCCCTGGTGGTGGAACCCGAAGTGCTTTTCATGGACGAGCCTTTTTCCGCGCTCGACGTGCTGACGGCAGAGAACCTGCGCGGCGAATTGCTGGAATTATGGCTCACGAAGAAGATTGGCACCAAGACGATCTTTATCGTTACTCACAATATCGAAGAGGCGGTGTTGCTGGCCGACCGTGTGATCGTGCTGGGGCGCAATCCGGCGCGAATTCGAGCAGATTTTCGCTTGCCGTTGCCGCAGCCACGAGACCGCAAATCACCCCAGTTCTTTTTGTACGTGGATTTCATCTACAAGGTCATGACTAAGCCGGAAGCCATTCTGATCCCGCCAAAGCTGAAGGGAGACAGGTATCAACTCCTGCCACACACTGGCCCAGGCGGCATTGCCGGACTGCTGGAGGTTCTGGTTGATAGAGGGGGCGAAGAAGACCTTTACCATCTCGCCGAGCGCCTCCTGATGGATGTGGAAGACCTGCTGCCTATCATTGAAGGCGCAGTCATGTTGGGTTTTGCCAAACTTGAGGAAGGAGACGTGAAGATCACCCCGGTAGGAAAAACATTTGCCGAAGCGGACATCAACACACGTAAGAAGCTATTCCGCGAGGCAGCACTGAGCCGCGTTCTTCTGTTCCAGCAGATCATGAATATCCTTAACGCTAAATCGGACCACAGCATACCGGTCGGATTGTTTCGCGATATTCTCGATGAGCATTTTCCCGACAACGAGGTGGAGCGCCAACTCGATACAGCCTTGCATTGGGGCCGTTACTGCGAGATGTTCAACTACGATTCAGAACAAGAAAGGCTCTTTGCGGGCGACGCCGTGACCGCAACCGAGCACCGCGTTCCTCAATAATCCCTGTGAAAAGCGTTAAGGAACAAGCCCATGCTCCGGCCGCCGCTCCCTGGGCCGCTATTCCCTGGCCGCGTTCTTCATTGCTCATGGAACTGCCGGTTGTAGCCGCAGGCCTGGCGCTCCTTTACGCGGTCGTAGTGCTTGCGCACTATTGGACCACACCGCTAACGCCCCAGGTCGAAGTCAGCCTGAGCGCCAGGGCGTTGCCGCTGTACGCGCTGTATTCGGTATTGCGCATCGCCGTCGCCTATTTCCTAAGTCTGGCTTTCACCCTGGTCTACGGCTATATCGCGGCTTATAACCAGAAGGCTGAACGCTTTATGGTGCCCTTGCTGGATGTTCTTCAATCCATACCGGTGCTCAGCTTTTTGCCCGGCGTGATGCTGGCCATGGTCGCCTTGTTTCCGCACAAACAGTTTGGTTTGGAACTGGGGGCCATTCTGCTGATTTTCACGGCCCAATTCGGGAATATGGCATTCAGCTTCTATTCCTCATTGAAGAACATTCCCAATGAAATGAGAGAGGCAGCCAAACTCTATCGCTTTAACTGGTGGCAATCGTTTATTCAGATGGAGCTGCCCTTTTCCGTGATTGGCCTGGTGTGGAATTCCATGATGTCGGTGGCGGGGGCCTGGTTTTTCCTGATGGCATGCGAGATGTTTGTTCTTGGCAAACGTGATTTTCGCTTACCGGGCCTTGGCTCCTACCTGCAGACCGCCGCCAGCATCGGTAATACCGGGGCGATCTTGAGCGGATTGGCCACGCTGGTGATCGTGATTGTCTTGACGGACCAGTTGGTTTGGCGTCCGGTGATCGCCTGGGCTGAGAAATTCAAATTCGAAAATGTCGAGGCCGCCGAAAGCCGCCGGTCTTCGATCTTAAACTTGCTGCGCCGCTCCAGTGTGCTGGCATTTTTGTCGAGGAGGTCGATCAAGCCGGTTGAGGAAGCGGTTGCTCTCTATGTAGCCAAGAGGGCAACTACGAGCGATGCGTCTGCTGGCCAGACGGTCAAACGCAAATGGTTGTTGGCGTTGATTGGAGGAGCGTCGGCAGTGGGCATTGCGTATGCAATATGGCGCAGTGGCGCCTTGCTGGCCGGTCTAAACCAGGCTGAACTCAAGTTAATGCTTCTGGGCGCGGGAACAACTTTCCTGCGAGTGGCTCTTTGTCTTCTGATTGGCACATTGTGGACCGTCCCGGTTGGGGTAGCCATCGGCACGCATCCCAAACTGGCGCGTGTGGCCCAACCGCTTGCACAGATCGCTGCCTCGGTGCCGGCGACTGCTTTGTTTCCCATCGTCTTACTGGCGCTGGTCCGCGTCGGTGGAGGGCTTGGAATCGGCTCAATCCTGCTGCTCCTGCTAGGAACGCAGTGGTACATTCTGTTCAATGTTATTGCCGGGGCCAGCGCCATGCCCACCGATCTGAAAGAAGTCTGCTACTTGTTCCGGTTCAGCAGGCTGGAGCGCTGGCGCAAATTTATCTTGCCCGCAATATTCCCCTACCTGATTACGGGTTTGGTGACGGCATCGGGCGGCGCCTGGAACGCCAGCATTGTGGCAGAGTATTTCCATCTCCACGGAAAGATCTATTCCACCACTGGACTGGGCGCCTTGATCAGCCAGGCAACCGATGATGGAAATTCTCGTCTGCTGCTGGCAGCCACCATCTGCATGGCTGCGATTGTGGCGGTGATCAATCGCTTGGTTTGGCGTCGCCTGTACCGGCTAGCAGCCACGCGATTTAAGCTAGAGGCGTAGCAAGGCATTTGTTGATTGAGTAAATTGGTACAATTCAGGAAAATACGTCCGCAGTTTGCGGCGTGGAAGCCGACTCGACCGGCATCATCGTCTCAAGTAGCGCACCAGATACTCGTATTCGCGCCGGAGAACGTATTGGCGTGGCCCAAAGTTCATCCCGTGGTTTGCGTTGGGCATATAGAGCAGTTCAAAATCTTTACCGGCTTGCATGAGCGCATTGACAAACTGAAGGGTCGAGCCGGGGGGAACATTTTCGTCGGTTTCCCCCATCATGATCTGCAGATGTCCTTGGAGCCTGTTGGCCTGCTCTTCCAAGTCGATTGTCTTCCAATTAGATGGAACTTCGTTAGGCTTGGGGCGCCACTCGCTGCCGTCGCTGTAAACAGGGACTCCCTGGTATTCCTCAAAATCAGGATAGACACTGTGCGGGCTGCCTGGCGCCACCTGGGCAACACCGACCTTGAAGAAATCAGGAAAATCGAGCATGGCGCGAATGGTGCTATAACCACCGAATGAGCCTCCCATGATGCCCACTCGTGAAATGTCCATATAAGAAAATTGGCGGGCCATCTGTTGAATAGCGGCCACATGATCATCGAGGCCATTGATCTCCATCTTTCCAAAAGATGCCATGGCGAACTCACGCGAGCGATGCGGAGTGCCGTGTCCATCGATGGCAACCACGATGAATCCCAGTTCGGCAATGGCTGTTGAAAATGCTCCAGCCCCGCGTAGGGCCCGCACGAAATCGCGGCCCACAATGGTCGTGTAGGGCGTGGCATATTGCGTATCTACCACCGGGTAACGCTTGCTGGGGTCGAAGTTCGTCGGTTTGTAGATCAGGCACCATAAGTCGACGCTGCCGTCCGCGGAGCGGGCTACAAATTCCTGGGGTGGATGATAACCGGCTGCCAGAAGTTCGCTTATATCGGCTTTTTCAACGGTGGCGATGAGCCGACCATCCGCAGTAGAGCGAATCACTGCTTGGGGCGGCTGGTCGTGCGTAGAGAAGTTGTACACAGCATATTTACCGCTGGGCGAAATTGTTTCCAGGTGGGAAATAGGCTGGAAGGGGCCCAGCCTGCTGTCGGGACCGGAGATTATATGCTCGGCGTGCTCCGGTGAAAGCAGCTTAAGGTCAGAGCCATCAAAGTTCACTCGGTAAAGATAACGGTAATAAGGATTACCGGATTCGCGTCCGCCAGCCGTGAAGTAGATCAACCGCCGGTCTTCATCCACTTTGGTCAGGCCTGTCACCAGCCAGTCGCCACGCGTAATCTGGTTTTTCAGCTTGCCAGTTGCGCCGTCGTATAAATAAAGGTGGCCCCATCCATTGCGCTGGGAATACCAGATAATATTCTTGCCTTGGGAATCGACCCAGGCTATCGGCACTCCTTCGAAATCGCTCGGAGCAAGCTCCATGCGCGGCAGTAGATGCTCCTCAATAACCGTGCGCGAGTTGCCAGTCGAGACGTCTACATCAAAAAGAAAGGCTGATTGATTGTGCGCGCCCGCCGCCAACAGGTAAAGGTGGCGAGCATCGGCGCTCCACCAGGTTTTACGAATTGTGCGGTCGCCCGAATCCGTCGCCATCAGTTTGTCATAAGGGAGGTTGATGCGCCGGTAGTTACCCGAAGGAGCATCGAAGATGTACCACTCAATCTGCGCAGGTTTTTCGCCGACCAGCGGTATTCGTACGAGATGGAGCTTAGGACGGAAGCTGCCATCCCAGGGCACGGTTTCAACGTAGGGATAATCGGCGACATGGCGCTGGTCAACATGAGGCACAATCACTGTGCGTGAATCCGGAGACCAATACGAGGCCATGGGCGGCAAATGATGTCCAGCCTGGATCATGCGCTCGCGCGGGATGGAGGCGGTGTTGAAATTTCCGATGTAGATGCCATAGCCGCAGTTCTCCTGGCCATCGCGGGTGAGCTGGCGTTCCTGGCCCGTATCCATATCGTGCATCCACAGATTGTTGCCCTTGGTCAGGACGGCCCAGCGTTTGTTGGGAGCGATCAATAAACCTTCATTCGGATCGGTAACCGGAGGAGGCACGCCAATAGCAACAGTCACATCCAGAGGCTCGGGCGGGACCGAAGTGCCACCGGAGCAAGCTGCGGGTTTCAACTTGCAGTCATACTCCTTATCTTTAACAACGATGTGGATCGAAGTGCGGTCAGCATTGAACTCGAATGCGTCAAAGGGAAGATGCGAAGCCGTAGCGTTTACGCCAGTTGTTTTGGCGACAGCTTCGGCTACCTGCTGGTGATCAAAGGCCGGGCGGCTGCGGCCGGTTGCTGCGTCCACGATGAGAAAGGTTGTGCCTTCGGCAGTCTGGCGCTGGTACCAAAAATCGTCGCTCTTTCCAATCCAGTGCGGAAAGACAAAGGCATTTTTGATTTTGGGCAGCAGCGTGCGCGGCAGCATTTTCTCCATGCGGTCGCTGTCTTCCTGAGTGAACTTTCCGATCGTTTCAGTCTGTGGGTAAGCGAGCGCGGGAAGTGCAAAAGCCAGAAGAAAAAAGACCCTGCGGGCGGTGAGATTCATGGTATCTCTCCTGAAAGCACGATCTTACACAACGTGGCTAAGCAACAGCCAAGACCTCAAAAACGCTATAGCTTTGCGCGTCTATTTTCCAGACGCTTTCAGTGCTGCTTTCGTTTGGTCTGGAAGCTTATCGGCGTTGGCCATTAAGAGACTGACCTGCCACATCTGCGTATCCGAGAGCGACTTCGAAAATGCAGGCATTCCAGTGAGCCGGATTCCGTTCGACACCTTCCAGTAAGTCTCACCCACTGGATCGTCAGTGACCATGTCCTCGAAAAGCTGCGGCGGAACCGGGAACATTCCCTTGGCTGCCGGAGGCACAGCGGCCTGCTTTGGAAGTCCGTGACAAAAGGCGCAGTCTTCCACATAAACCCTGGCGCCGGCCGTCAGGTTCGGCTCGTCGGGTTGAATGGGAGAGTTCTTTGGCGCTTCGGCTTGCACCTTCGCGTGCAAGGCCATGCTTGCAAGGCGCTTCTCCAAGGGCATGGGACGAGCCGAGGTGGCTACTGGAGCATACCCGAAGCGGAAATAAAGATAGCCACCCAGAACAAGTACCATTAAGCAGAAAATAGCGCCGAGAAGAAAAATTCCTAACCGTTTCAAAACAGCCTCCTTAAACACCCGGCATGGGCCTCAGGGTCAGGGTAATCTTTGGATGCAACCGGGCGCAAAAGAAAAACCAAATCCTGCAAGAGTTTAATCGGATGAGCGGAGATTCAAAGGAACTTTGAAATAACTCGTGCGCTTTGAATAGAAGCAATCAGGGGGAGCGTGTTGGGCTTCGTTTGTCAAGCATTCGCGCCAGAAGGCTAGGCTCTTTGATGCTACGACCGATGCTCGGCAAGCTGGGATAATTGACCAATGGCTCATTGGTCCAGAAACATTATTCCCACGATTTTGAGCACGCACATTAGTAATCTTTCATGATTGCCAGCTTGGTGCCATCCTACGTCCCATGGCTCACTTTCCCCAACCCGGCCGCATCCGTTCACCGCGAGTCCGAGTCCCAAACCCCGAATCGATCAATTTCAACCTTGGCGCGACGCAGACGACGGCAAAGCTCCGCAAGCTTTCCCTGACTGGCGGATTAGCCGAGTTTGAAACGCCTGTCGGGGAGGTTTCGTTGGCGGAAGTGGTATTAAATACAGCCTCGGGACCGGTGACTGCCTTGGTGGAGTTTTTGCAAGTGGCCAAGGAACCCAGCCGCTCTCGTCCCTTCCGGTTTATTGCCCTGGATGACCACGACTACGAGCGCTTGAACTCAACATTGCTGGCCATGCGAAGGCAAGGGCTGGAAGAGTAGCCCCACGAGAGTGAGTCGGAATCGAACGCCCGATACCCAGGCCATCACCTGTTTTGGCTGAGCATAAGCGGCCAAGATTACAAAACTTTACAAACCGTGAGCCTCCCGCCGAAGGTTATTGCGTTCTCACCTGAAGACACTTCGATTCGACAGCACCACCACAGCAGAACACAAGGAGCTTAGTTCAACATGAAAAGAATGAGGACCGTTATCTTTCTCTGCGTCGCCCTTTTTGCCATGGGCGCGTTTGCCATGCAGTCGCAGCAGCAGCCCTCCGGCCAGACAACGCAGCCAGCCACTGGACAAGCCGAACAGGGTGAGCATCGTCAGATGCCTTCCATCGACGACCAAGTGAAGAGGCTTTCCGACCGGATCAATCTTACAGACGATCAACAAGCCAAGGCCAAGACCATCCTCGAAGACCAACACGTCCAGGCACAGGCGCTGATGAAGGACGATTCTCTTTCGCAGGACGATAAGAAACAGAAGTTCATGAGTTTGCGCCAGACCACCATTTCAAAGATCAAAGATATACTCAACGACGATCAAAAGAAGAAGTTCGATGCATACTTGGCGGAGATGCAGAGTGCGCCAAAGGAAAAGCCGTCCGATAGCTCACCGAAGAACAAGTAATAGCTTTCAAACAGGCATCTTCGCCCATGGAAGGTGCCTTTCTTTCTTCCCTTCATTCCCCGATCTTTGCTGATTCAGCCGCCTGGCATTCACTTATTTACACTTGTGTCTGCCAATGTACCTCGGTCTCGGAAGTACATGTTCGATGGGTTTTCATTTCTCCTTCGCCGGTAGGCAATGACGGTGGTACTCTCCCTCATTATCAACATCTGATCATGAAGAACTTTTTTGCCTCGATTCATGGGGCGC
>DASZEU010000236.1:0-4493 GCA_035940535.1 Candidatus Angelobacter sp. | reverse complement strand
GCTGGCTGAAATCGAGCGTGGCGAGGCTAGTGAATACGAAGGCGAAGAAGAGCTTAGGAGCTTTTTCGATGAGGTGCGTACTGAAGCACACAATGAACTGTTGAACAAAAGATGTAAAAAGGCTAAACGCTAGTGGCACATGTTAGCGTGTCTCCCCAGGCTCGCCGCAATCTTATAGAGATTTGGAAGTACGTCGCGAAAGATAATGTTCGACATGCTGATCGGTTGCATGAGCGTTTTATCAGGTCTTCTCTTTGGTTGGGAAGACACCCAGAAATTGGTATTGATTCTAGCGAGATCAAGCAAGGTAATCGAAAGTTTCCAGTCGACAACTACATCATCTATTACAAAATAACTCAGCGTGGCATTCAAATATTGCATGTGTTCCACGGCAGACAGAACCAGCGCAAGGCCCTGAGGAGACAATAAGGTTTTGGGGACGTGGGGAGCACGTCAAATCTCCATACTGTATTCACACTCCTGATCGCAGTTTGCCCACTCGCGCTCTGCACTTGTAATATCTTTAAGTAGTTCTACTTCAAAGCATGTCACACGAACTCCCAAAAACTTATGACCCTGCCGCCATTGAGCCTAAGTGGGCCGAGTATTGGGTGCAGGAAAAGCTCTTCTCTGTAGCGACTCCGAAGCCGGGCGCCGGGGAGTCTGGGAAGCCCGTGTTTTCTCTGATCCTGCCGCCTCCCAACGTCACCGGGCGGCTGCACATGGGGCACATGCTGAACCAGACTGAGATGGACATCATCATCCGCTGGCACAGGATGCGAGGTTTCCTCACCCTCTGGCTGCCTGGAACAGACCACGCCGGCATCGCTACCCAAATGATGGTGGAGCGGCAACTCGCCAGCGAGGGAACCACGCGCCAAAAGCTGGGGCGCGAAGCCTTTATCCAAAGAGTTTGGGAGTGGAAGAAGCACTACGGCAATGCCATCCAGGGGCAGATGAAGCGCCTGGGAGCGTCAGTGGATTGGGACCGCGAGTACTTCACCATGGATGAAAACCTGTCGCGAGCCGTAACTGAGGTTTTTGTCCGCCTGCACGAACAAGGTTTGATTTATCGCGGCAAATACATCGTGAACTGGTGCCCGCGCTGCATGACCGCCATCTCCGATCTGGAAGTGGTGCATGAGGAATTTGCGGGCAAGCTGTATCAGATTCGGTATCCGGTTTCCGGTGACCGGAACCAGTCTGTGACCATTGCCACCACCCGGCCTGAAACCATGCTGGCCGATGTGGCTGTCGCCGTAAATCCCAAAGATGCACGCTACAGCCATCTGCACGGCAAGACGTTGATTCTGCCGCTCATGGATCGCGAAATACCGGTCATTACCGATGAGTTGGCCGATCCGGAATTCGGCACCGGAGCGGTGAAAATTACGCCGGCGCACGATCCCAACGATTTTCAGATCGGATTACGGCACAAGCTGCCCCAGATCAACATCATGGATGACCAGGGGCGCATGAACGAGAATGCCGGCAGCTATGCCGGACTGGATCGCTACGCTGCGCGCGAAAAGATATTGAAAGACCTGGAAGACCGGGGCCTGCTGGCGGGCATAAAAGATCACACGTACTCCATCGGCAAGTGTGATCGCTGCAAGACCATCGTTGAGCCCCGGCTCTCGACGCAATGGTTTATCAAGATCGAGCCGCTGGCGCGGCGCGCCACGGAAGCAGTGGAACAAGGCGAAATCGTCTTCACGCCCGAAAATTACTCCAAGACTTATTTTGAATGGATGCGCAACATCCATGACTGGTGCATCTCTCGCCAGCTTTGGTGGGGACACCGGATTCCGGCGTGGCACTGCTTGGACTGCAAGGAGATTACCGTGGCCCGGTCGGCCCCAGCAAAGTGTCCCAAGTGCGGCAAGGACAGGCTGGAGCAGGACCAGGACGTGCTGGACACATGGTTTTCTTCGGGATTGTTGCCCTTCACCACTTTTGGGTGGCCAGAAAAGACCCGCGACCTGGATGTTTTTTATCCAACCTCATTGCTGATTACAGGCTTCGACATCCTTTTTTTCTGGGTGGCGCGCATGATCATGCTGGGCTGCCATTTTATGGCAGACCATCCACAGGGCAGTGTGCCTTTCAAGGCAGTTTATATCCACGCGCTGGTACGCGACGCCGAGCGCCAGAAGATGTCCAAGACCAAGGGCAATGTGGTCGATCCGATTGAGGTCACGGAGCGATACGGCACCGATGCTGTGCGGTTTACGCTGGCGTCCATGGCCTCTCCCGGTACCGACATTGCCTTTTCGGAGAGCCGAACGGAAGGTTATCGCGCGTTTGCCAACAAGATCTGGAATGCCGCCCGCTTCATGTTCATGAACTTGGATCGCGTAGGCGCGGGTGCGACTCTGACTCAGGGCGCGCCTGAAGCCGAGATGGGCCGCCTGGAGAATCGCTGGATCATGTCGCGCTTCTATCGTGTGGCAGGCGAGGTGAATGCCAACCTGGCCGTGTACCGGTTCCACGAGGCTGCCAATCTGGTCTACAACTTTTTTTGGGGCGAGTTTTGCGATTGGTACCTGGAAATCATTAAGCCGCGTTTGTCGGGAACTGAAAGCGAAGCCCGCGGTGTGCTGGCCTTCCTGGGTGATGTTTTTGATGGGGCTTTGCGCCTGCTTTCGCCGTTTATGCCTTTCATCACAGAAGAGATTTGGCACGCCATGTACGATGGAAAGCCCCCAGCCAAATCCATTGCATTGGTGAAGTTCCCCCAAGCGGAGCAACAATGGCTTGATGAGAAGGCCGAACAGCAAATGTCCGTTCTTCAAGAAATCATCGTCAATATTCGCAATATTCGGGCAGAAATGAAGGTCGAACCAAAAGTAAAAACTCCAGCGCAGCTATTTGCCAATGCCGAGGTGCAAAAGCTGGCCGAGGAAAATCGCGGCATGATCGAGCGTCTGGCCAGTGTGGATGGTTTGGAGTTTACAGGCCAGCCGCTGCGAGAGACGCCAGGCGCGCGCACTACGGTGAATTTTGAGGTCGCCATCATTTATGAGCAGAAGATCGACATTGCTGCCGAACGCGAACGCCTTATGAAGGAGTTGAAGAAGCTGGAAGGCGAGCAGGCGAATGGCCAGCGCCAGCTTGGTAATGATCAGTTCTTGAGCAAGGCGCCCGCCAATGTTGTGGAGGGCTTACGCAGACGCGCGGCTGAAGTTCAAGGATTGATAGAAAAGATCAAGACCACATTGGTCAAGCTAGGGTAAGCTCTACATAACGATATGGATTGGCAAAGCCGCAGGATTTCCGCGATTCTGGAACACGCGCTGCTGGAGGACAAGGCCACCAGCGATGCGACCTCACGCGCCTGCATTGATCCGCAGCAGCGAGCCACCGCTACGATTCTGGCCAAGCAGGATTGCGTCCTGGCCGGCGTAGGTGTGATTGCCCGAATCCTGGAGATCTACGAACGTCTGGATCGGAATGTAATCGGCCATCCTGAAGTGATCAGTCATGGAGAGATTTTTGATGGCGTTCGTATGAACCGAGGGCAGACGATCGCCGTGGTCCGGCATAACGCACGCGTCTTGCTATCGTGCGAACGGGTGATATTGAATGTCCTGCAGCGGCTGAGCGGCATAGCGACTTTCACACGCAAATTTGTAGATGCCGTTCAAGGAACCAATGCCAAGATCCTTGATACGCGCAAGACCGTTCCCGGCTTTCGCATACTCGACAAATACGCGGTGCGCTGCGGGGGAGGCCATAACCACCGGCTTGATCTCTCCGACGGAATCCTGATCAAGAACAATCATATTGCCATTGCCGGAGGTGTGGCCGCCGCATTGAAGAAAGGCCAGCAAGGCCGCCGTGGCGAACAGCCCCTGGAAATCGAGGTCCGTACTTTTGCAGAACTCGAAGAAGCTCTGGCAAACGGCGCAGAAGCCATGCTGCTCGACAACATGACGGTGGAAAACGCGCGTGCCGCCATTGAACGTATCCGCACCCATACGCGCCGCATACCGATCGAGGTTTCAGGAGGCGTCAAGCTGGAAAATGTCCGCGCCTACGCTGAAGCTGGCGCCGACTACATTTCAGTAGGCGCGCTCACCCACTCACCCCAGGCCGCAGATCTAAGCATGAGGATGGGGCCGGCATGAAGAATTCCTTCTGATTGCCTTCTCAGCGCAAGCTTGGTTAAGTTGAATCGGCCAGACAGGGTTGAAAAAACCGCCCTCATAATTTATCCCCTGGAGATAGATGTGCATTCGCGTAGATTGTCGTTGCTCTTATTCATATTGGTTCTGGCGGTTACTGCTCCGGCATTCGCCCAGACGCAGCCCAACTTGGAAAACGGCTTCAAATATTACGGCTCCCACGATGGCAGCAACCTGGATACCGTCAACCTGATGAGCGGCAACTGGATGCTGCACGTTCCGCTGTTCCCCGATTTTGTCCAGCGTGGCGCTCTCGCCAGCCACTACTTTTTATACGCCAGCGCCAAGAACTGGCAGGTGCGCTGC
>DASZEU010000235.1:0-8069 GCA_035940535.1 Candidatus Angelobacter sp. | reverse complement strand
CACCGGCTGGCCTTCCTTCAAGCTGCGGAATCCATTCGCCTGAATTGCTGAGAAGTGGACGAAGACGTCTTCGCCATTGTCCCGGCTGATAAAGCCATAGCCTTTCGCGTCATTGAACCATTTAACTGTTCCTTGTTCCATGTGTTACACGCATTCCTTGTTTCTGAATTAGCGCTTTTCTTCGGAGGTAGTGCAGGCAGGTGCAGGGTGTTGCAGTGCTGCTGTACAACGCTTCGGAGCAACGCAGCGACATTATATCCATAGATATCCAGAGTTGTCTCTAGTAAAAGGTCAGTTCGAAGTCCCGTCCCTGGCACCCCGTGTGGTACCTTAACAGCTTGAAAGAGAACAGGTTACAAATGGGGAACCGAGGGTATCCACGGCCAGCCACGACAGGTGGGATCATCGGGTGATCGGAAATACCGTCTTTGCAACCTTGCATTGTTTCTGTAAGACAGCCTCAAAATCATAGGAGTCTCCTTAGGCCGTGAGCCAAGCAATTATTGCTCCTGAAGTCCAACACGTCCGCAAGTCCGCCAGCGCAACAACCACCATGATCGCCGTGGCGCTGGTCAGCTTTGCCAGCCTGTTGCTGGAACTGGCCATGACCCGGCTATTCAGCGTCGTACTCTTCTACCATTTTGCATTTTTTGCCATCTCGGTTGCGCTCCTTGGGCTAGGCTCCGGAGGAGTATTCGCCCATCTCCGCCGCCAATGGCTGGGCCAGTTTGAAATACGGACCCTGGGAACCTGGCTGTGCCTAGTGAACGCCCTTGTAGTGCTGGCTGCGATGGAAGTTGTGCTGCACACGCCGGTCACCCTGGAGGTCAATGGCAGAAACTTCGGCAAGCTCACGATCATATACATGGTAGCCGCTGTACCGTACTTTTTCACCGGGTTGCTGTTTTCGGTGCTATTCGCCCGGTCGCCGGAGCGAATCTCGGTCCTCTACGGAGCTGACCTTGCCGGAGGGGCGTCCGCTTGCCTGGCCGTGGTACCACTCCTGAATGTCATTGGCGCGCCCAATGCATTGCTGTTGTCCTCCATGGCGCTAGGGGTGGCCGGAACTCTGTGGGCAGCGAGTGGCAGAGCACGCAAGGTGGCTCTGGGAGTCGTTACAGCTTTCGCTTTGCTGATAGCAGCTAATCACAACGGCAAATGGATTGACGTGGTTTATGCCAAAGGTGTTTTCCGAGACCCCCGATGGGTGGAGTTTGCCAAATGGAACGCCATTTCGAGGATTGAGATCAACAGTCAAAACGGCGCGCGCTACATTGTGATTGATGCAGATGCCACCAGCGCAATCATGAATACCGATCCGGCAAGCTGGGACCAGGAGCATAACCCCAATCCCACGCCTACCCACACCGGACTGCCAGAACAGCCGAGTTTCAATTGGAAAAAGAGCCTGATGTCGGCTGCGCCCTCAGTGGCCAACGTACTGCGCCCCCATGGAACATTTGCCATTATCGGGCCGGGCGGAGGCGTGGACGTGCTGCGGGCGGTGGCCAACGGCAGTCCTAGCGTTACCGGAATCGAGATCAACCCCATCATTATCAACGACGTGATGCGCGGACGATACGACGCCTATTCCTATCACCTCTATGACCTGCCTCAAGTGCATATTCACATCCAGGATGGCCGCTCTTACGTTCGCAACAGCAAAGACCACTACGACGTATTGCAGATGACCCTGGTGGACACCTGGGCTTCGACGGCTGCAGGAGCGTTTGCCCTGAGCGAGAACAATCTCTATACCGTGCAGGCATTTCGTGAATATCTGGACCATCTGACCCCTGACGGATTGATTGCCATTACCCGCTGGGAGTTCAAGCAGCCTCGGGAAGCCCTGCGCGTGGTCTCCCAGGGAATTGAGGCTCTGCATGAGAGCGGTGTGGCCGATCCACGGCAAAACTTCATCCTGGTGGCCGATGGCGGCCTCAATGAAGACGGGCGTCCGGTGCTGGTATTAGCCAAGAAATCAGCTTTTACCAGGGATGAATATGCTGCGGTTGCTCGGCACGTACACGACAATCCCAACTTGGTTTGGCTCAACCCACCCACCGAATATGCGGGTCTGCAAGCATTGCCAGCCGCGGCAGCGGCCTTCCAGGAACTGATTCGTTCCAACGATCCGCAGCAGTTTGCGCGGAGCTACGACTACAACGTCACGCCGGTTAGTGATAGCGCCCCATTTTTCTTCTTTACGCTCAAGACCGGCTATGTCATCAGAAACATCTTATCGGGTACAGGGCGAGGCATGGATTGGCGGATCAACCTGGGAATCGTGGTCCTGGGGATGCTGCTGGTCATTTCGTTGGCGGCGGTCATCGTATTTCTGATCTTACCGCTGGTCCTGAGCGATCGACACGGGCGGCAGCAAGCAAACGTCGCTGGGTTGCTCTACTTTATTGCCATAGGGTTAGGATACATCCTGGTGGAGATTTCATTGATCCAGAGGTTTGTCCTGTTTATGGGACATCCCACTTACGCCCTGACGGTAGTCGTCTTCTTGCTTCTGCTTTCGAGTGGCGCAGGGAGCGTAGCTGCGCGTCGCTGGATTGCGGACAGCAGGAATGCGCGTTACTTGCTCGCGTTCATTGTTGGCCTCATCTTGCTCTATGTAGGCGTTCTGCCTTCGATCCTGGAGGCTGCTGTGGGACAACCATTTATTGCAAAACTTTTGGTGAGCGCCGTGCTGCTTGTGCCGCTGGGGCTCCTGATGGGAATGCCCTTTCCCGCTGGACTGAAATTGGTAGCGGAAAGCGGCAAATCCACCGTGGAATGGGCATGGGCCATGAACGCCGCCGCCAGTGTCCTGGGATCGGTTTCGGCGATGGTGATCGCGATCCACTTCGGGCTCTCGATTACTCTGGCGTGCGCAGCGTTGGCTTATCTTCTGGCTGCCGCGTTTTCAAGGACCTGGAAGAATCCACTAGCTGTGTTGTGAGTGCAACAAACCACGGAATCTCAACAACTTGCACGGTCCTTTTATTGTTCCCCAATTTCCCCTGTAACAAATTTCTCTCTGTAACTTGACTTCTGAGGTGTCATTGGATTAGTCTGGAACAATCTGGAACTTATATGGCGCGTACAAGAGACCGTGTTCCTTCAATCGTCGGCGATGCCGTTGTGGAAGGTGTGACGGTAAATGACAAAGGCGGCTCACTCTCGGCCATCTTCAAACGTCCTATTCGCGGCGATTTGAATCCAGGTAAACAATGCTACGGGGCAAAAATTGAATTTGAGCCTGGAGTGTCATGTGTACTTGTTGCAGGAGGGCAAAAAAGAATCAGGGTCGCCAAGATTGCAAATGGGTTTATGCTAACTCTAGATGAAGGACAACAGGAAATGGTAGATCCAACGACCAAAGCGGTCCTCAACATCTACGACGAGATGATCAAGGCAGGCAAGGTGCAAGTCGTTCCACCGGCCGAGGCGGAACGCCGGCTCGCGGATGTTCTCGAAAGAATTGACAGGCTCGGGACTGGAACAAAGACCGCCCGAAAGGAACCGCCAACTCCGAAGTGAATGCGCTCGGATGGACTATTTTATATCTCGAAGATTTCCTCACTCCCACTGAAGCTTACACTTCCGATCTGGAAAATCGCCTAAGCGCAAGTCCTTCTGACAAGGAAGCGGAAAAGCTTCTTCTGGCGAAGGCCTTTCTTGAGGCGTATATTTTGGACGCTTCCCGCATTTTACGGGGTGAACGGAATCCGTTCGAACTACCTGCCGCCTGTGAGGCTAACAGGGCTCCCATTCCAAATTTCTACGTGCTCAGAGTTGGTCCTTGGCGAGGCTACTATCGCCTCGATTATGTCGCCAAACTCGGGGTGGGTGTTCTTACCCTGCACGAGGGACATAACCTGCAAGGAGCACTACAAAAGGTCCTGAACGAGACCCTCAAAAAGGCCGGGAGACCTGAGTAGGCTCCGGAAAGACACTTATGTCTCAACGCACACGGTACGGACTTGTCGTTTTGATAGCGGTGGTTTTGTCGGTAGCGGGAGTTTTGATCGGTGCGTTTGTTACCGACCCTGCAGACGGAGGACGCGGCGGCGCGGTTGCTGTCGCCCTCGCTTTCATCGTGCTCTTTGTCCGGCGTGATTATGGGTCACGAGTGTATGACGCCCTCACAAAAGACATTCCCGCGCTTCGGCAACAAATCAGGAATTTGAGAGAGGGCAAGGCCGACGTACCAAAGGACGGCGAGAACTTGGCCGAGATCAAAAAACAAGTCACCGCCATCGTGAGTCGCCTGGATACAGAATCCGATGGTCAGAAAGACCAAAACCGTGCTTTGGCGTGGGCAAGTTGCATCGGCACTATAGCCTGGGGTTTTGGTGACCTCGCTGCCAAATTGCTGAAGCTCGTTTGTCACATCTGATCCAGCCTCCTTTTTGGTTACTTGTCAATCATGACATGCCTGGCCTTGCCCGGACTTTCAGTCCAGGCTGCACCGTATGTGAATCAGGATTTCTTTTTGGCCTTGGAGCGGACCCGTTTGTACTTGAGCGAGATCAGCCCTTTCGAGTAGGTCTTGTTCTCAATCAGAGCGAAGTTGCGTTGCGGGAATCCGCTGGGGAAGAGCGGGATGCCCTCACCGAGCAGGACTGGAACAACGCCCAGATAGAGTTCATCGACAAGGTCGGCTTTGAGAAAGTCGCGAGCCAGTTCACCGCCTCCCATGAGCCAGATATCTTTGCCGGGGCGTTTTCGGAGTTGACTGATGAGCGTGCCTGGCGACTGCTTGGTAAATATCAGGCCATCCCGTTCGCCGGGCGGAAGGGTGCGGGAACAGACATAAGACACGATCTTCGAACCCCTGAACGAACCGCCACCCATGCTTTGGGCAACATCGTAGGTCTTGCGTCCCATGATGGCGGTGTCAATGTCGGCAAAGAAGTCCGCCATTGAGTAGTCTTTAGGCATAAAAAGAAAATCGACAGCGCCATTTGGGCGAGCAATATAGCCGTCGAGACTGATACCCAAGCCAAGAACAACGTTGCGCATGGCGACATTGTAAACAACCAGAGTAATGTTAGGGCCATCTGGTACTTTCTGCTATGATTTTCGATTCAGGACAAAAACTTAATTGCCTAGCCAACAGCAACTCAAGTGGTCTGAACTCAGGGTCGGCATAACCGTAACCGTCGCTACGGTGACCTTAGGTGTTCTGGTCTTTCTTTTGAGCGGTACGGTCGGGGTGTTTTCTTCCAAGATCACAATCTTTGCCTATTTTGACAACGCTGAAGGCCTGAAAAAGGGAGGTCCGGTAGACTTGCAAGGAGTGACCATTGGCAATGTAAGCGACATTCGCGTGGTTCCGAATCATCCCGATAAGCCGGTCCAGGTCACCATGCGGGTCAACACAAAATACCAATTCCTGCTGCGCAAAGACTCAATTGCAAAAATCACAACAGCGGGTGTTTTGGGAGAATCGTTTATTGACGTGGATAGCAGGACAGCCACGCTGGGTCCGATTCAAGATGGCGACACTTTGCAATCAGCGAACGCTCCGGGCTTCCAGGAGGTTGTGCGAGCCAGCCAGTCAACTCTGGAGAATATGGACATTCTGGTAAAGCGCCTGGACCGTATTATTGCCAGCGTTGAAAGCGGCGAAGGCACCATCGGCGGACTGATTAAAGATCCGGCGCTGCTCAACAAGGCGAACTCTCTTCTGGGACAGATGCAGAAGATTGTGAACGATGTGGGCAATGGCAAGGGAAGCATCGGCAAGCTTCTGGTGGATGAAGGGCTATATCACAGAGTGGATGTGGCGCTGGACAAGCTGGATAAGATTGTGACCGATATCCAGAATGGGCAAGGAAACCTTGGCAAGCTGCTCAAGGATGAAAGCATCTTCAAGAATCTGCAACAAACCTCGGCCAAAGCCAACGATCTGATGGAGAACATCAACACGGGTCACGGCGCAATAGGCAAACTGGCGCGCGATGAGGAACTCGCCAAGAAGCTCGACATGATCATCACCAATCTGGCCGAGCTGTCCAAAAAACTCAATGCGCCTGACAGCACAGTTGGCAGGCTTCTTAATAATCCCTCGGTCTATAACAATACCGACCAGATGCTGGTTGAAACCCGCAACTTGGTTAAGGCCATTCGGGAGAACCCAAAGAAATACCTGACTATCCACCTCCGGATTTTTTAGGCGGAAATGGCATTCGTTTTGACGAAGCACTGCCCATTGATGGCTCTTATACCAAACTCTGAGCCCAGGTAATTTGAAATCCCGAGCGCTTCATTTATTGGCCTGGGAATACCAAGCCAGTGCTTTCGGCCTGCTCGTGAGCATGGTACGAAGAGCGGACCAGCGGCCCGGACTCTACATGGCGGAAGCCCATCTTTAGCGCTTCCTGCTTCATGAAGGCAAATTCCTCGGGCGTGTAGTAGCGAGTCATAGGAAGGTGGTCTTTGGAAGGACGCAGATATTGCCCGACAGTCAGGATGTCTACATGGCGCGCAGCCAGGTCGCGGAAGACTTGCAGCAACTCATCCAGAGTCTCGCCGATTCCCACCATCACCCCAGTCTTCGACACCATGCCAGGCACAAACCGTTTCACATTCGCCAGCAAATCCAGTGTTCGTTCATACCGGGCGCCCGAGCGGACCGTGCGATAAAGCCGGGGGACCGTTTCGGTATTGTGGTTGAGGACCTCGGGTTTGGCGTCGAGCACGATCTCCAGGCAGTCCTCTCTGCCTTGAAAATCGGGAATCAGGACTTCCACTTGACATTGGGGTGCTTGCATGCGTATCTGGCGGATAGTCTCGGCAAAGATTCTGGCTCCGCCAACATTATCGTCATCACGGTTTACGCTGGTGACCACAGCGTGTTTTAAGCCCAGAGTGGCCACAGCCTGGGCTACGCGGCGAGGCTCGTCCCAATCCAGCGGTTCGGGCTTACCTTTGGGAACGGCGCAGAAGCCGCACCGCCGCGTACACAGGTTGCCCAATAGCATGAACGTGGCGGTACGATGGTTCCAGCATTCGCCGATATTCGGGCACTGAGCTGATTCGCACACTGTATTCAAATCCAGAGTTCGAGCCAGGTGTTTGAGCGCGTGGTAGTTCTCTCCCATAGGCGCTCGGGCCTTGAGCCACGCCGGTTTAGGCTGCGGACGCCGGGGCGCCAGGTCGATCTGGACGAGTTCAATTGCGCTGGCCATGAAGAGGTATGTAACTCTTTATTGTACGACGACTCTGCGCCAGACTGCTTGCCATCGATTGTTCGCAAGAAAATGATCAGCCACACTCGATGAATTCGAAAAGTTCTTGAGTAAACTATCGCGGTTATTGCTATGTGGTGCTGGCCGAACCATTCGATATAATGTGGTCTCCTGGCGGTATCGAAAATTACGCGAATCGTTTGATCGAAGCCAAATGAAGCTGTCAAGGTCAACATGGTGCCCAAGTCGATAGGACCTTGGAAACTGGGTGAGCCTCTTGGGACGGGTGGACAGGGCTCAGTTTTCAGAGCTACCCGCGACGAAGGCACCGTGGCGGCTGTCAAGGTGATTCGCCTTTCTAAACCAAAGAAGAGAGCCAGATTCATCCAAGAGCTAAAGATTCACGCGCTTCTCTCCGAAAAAGGGGCTCCGAACGTAATCCCCATTCTCGATCACAACCTGGAGCAGATCGCTGATTCTGAAAATGCGGTACGCGGATACATCGCGATGCCGATGGCGGTCTGTTCGCTGTACGATCGATATAAGCTATACAGTCTTCGAACGGAGTTTTGCCTGGAAACCTTCCTCGGAATCGCCACTGGCATTCGGGAAGCCCATCAACAAGGTGCCGTTCATCGGGACATTAAACCGGCAAATGTGCTGTTCCTAGACGAGTCACTAAAGGAACCAATGGTGTCGGATTTTGGGATATGCTTCTTGAAGGAGACCATCGAGAATGACCGCGTGACTGAACACGGTGAAACCGTTGGTGCAAGATTTTTTATGGCCCCTGAACAAGAACGAGGAGGCGTGACCGATGTTACCGAGTCATCGGATATCTATGCGCTTGGAAAACTTTTGCATTTCATGATTACCTCTCGG
>DASZEU010000234.1:0-10817 GCA_035940535.1 Candidatus Angelobacter sp. | reverse complement strand
TCAATCGCCAGTCTGGGACCTTGGACCCTCAAGTAGTGCAAAATTCCGAATTGTAGGAGGGTTCGAGGGTGGATCAAACAGGAGCAAGGGGACCGCGCCTACAGGAACAGGCCCTTTCGCTTCCCTTCAGAACGTCGATTGGCTTGCGCGTGCGAAGGCCGGCGTAGAGGGATCCGTGCGCCTCCTTAACAATGGACGTCCCTGGCCGTTTCAGACCTTAGAGCTTAGAGCTGCAGGTGTGGATCGATATCTTTTTCTTGATGAGCTGAATTATAACCAATCAACCGATGCTATTGACAGGATCGCACACGGGCATAAGCTGTATGGTCAGATAGATTTTAAGCTAATTATAGGACAATCAAACAATGCCAACTATGGACTTAAACTGACCTTTCAACGCGGAAGCTTGCCGCCGATATTTGCGAATACGAGAGCCTTCCAATTTGGATTTCTTTATGAAACAAAAGATCGCACGGGCAATTGAACATGGCTAACGCGTACGTTTGTGAGCATTTGGATGTACCTGAGAGTAATGAGCTTGCACACCCACTTGTTGAATACTTCAGATGTGCGCGGTCGCACTGGCGTTACCTACGACTTTGATTCAATTTCACAACTATTAAAGCACTAAGAGCGAACATAATGCTCACGATCACGATAAAGGAGGATAGTATTATGGCTGCAGAATACATTAAAGCATTAGCGGCACCGTTTGTAGCCGGTTTTGCCGTACAGCAGGCAGTGGAGGTCATTGGTAGCATTTGCGCGCTTAACGAGGAATTTGACAAGAATGTCAAACTGAAGAAAGCTACCTTCTCGCTACTCTCTTTATTGTTCGCATGGCTTATTGTGGCATGTGCAGGCTTGGATGTTCTCCAGCCCTTTATACAGGGAGACCCGGGGAAATTTATACACCGGTTTACGACTATCATCTTTCTGAGTGCTGGCACAGAAGGGTTCAACTCATTGTTGAAGTGGCTGAACTACAAGAAAGACGATGCCAAGGCCATTGCTGCCGACAAAATTCAGAAAGCAGATGCTGCGATGCGTGTCGTGGCCAGTTAAGTCGGTTGCGCTCTCAACGCGGCCTTTTGGTATCCCAGAACACCTCAGGCTATTGCTGTGCTCCGACCGTCGTAGATTTCTCCGAATTGACGCGACTGGCGGCCGTTGCCGGTGCTGTGAAGAATTTGTGATCGTAGAGACCACGATAGAACCTTCCACTAATCTCAGCGGCTTTGGGGCCGAAAGTTGGGCGGCCACCTTGGAGGAAGACCACGGTAACGATGTGTCCAACCTGGGTGTTGGCATAAGAGGCGAACCAGCCGAAGCGAGTACCATCCTTGGAGCAAGTGCCGGTTTTGCCCAGGATCTGCTCTTCATTGAAGTTCAGACGGACGCTGCGCGCTGTACCATAATCCACCGCACCCATCATGCCCAGCGAAATTTCTGGAATCAGGGGGGCGATGTCCAATTGCCGCTTGATCTTGGGCTGGAAGTTCAATATGTCTTCTGGGGTAGTGGGGTGCTGGAGATAGTAAAGCGTGCCTCCATTGGCAATGGCGGAAACCATGGCACCGAGCTGCAAGGGAGTCATGGAGATACTCTCCCCAAAAGAGCACATCTTGCCTACGCCGCCGAGTTTGGCGTCGAGTTCCTGGGAGGGGTATACGCCCAGGTGTTCGCCTTCAATATTGAAGGCCGCCAGTTCGCCCAAACCAAATCGATGAGCATAATAACTGACTTTTTCAAATCCCAGCTTGCGTCCCAGGGCTTCAAAGTAGGCATTATTGGATTTGGCCAGTGCTTC
Organism: Candidatus Angelobacter sp.; assembly: GCA_035940535.1. Classification (GTDB taxonomy): domain Bacteria; phylum Acidobacteriota; class Terriglobia; order Terriglobales; family Acidobacteriaceae; genus Angelobacter. The sequence continues at coordinate 9,007 of DASZEU010000234.1, read as the reverse complement.
GGTCAGGTCCACGCGAGAGCGTCCGCCTACGTAAACTAGGGTTTCAGGTGTGATCACCTGTTCGCTGAGAGCGGCCAAGGCGACTGCCAATTTTATGGTTGAACATGGCTGAGCGCCCTCAGAAAGCGCCAGCTTCTGGTTCACCATGGCCAGAACGCGTCCGTTGGTTGGATCAATGGCAACAACCGTGCCATTCATGTTGCCGAGGGCGTCAATGGCGGCTTGGCGAACTACCGGGTCTTCGCCTGCTGTGATGTCGCCGGAGGTAACGTCATCGGCAAACGAACTGGTGTAGAAGCGTTCGTAGTAATGATGGCGGCGCCTCAGCCCGGCATGAGGAACGCGGCTATGCCGCAGCCGCGAGATGCGCTTTTTGGTCCGAGCGCTCTCAGCCACTTTTCCATCTCTTTTAGCGGTCTTGGTAGGCGTGGAGGTGCGGGCAAAAGCGATGCTGGCCGGCAAAACAGCAAGAACAAAGATAACTATCGAAGACCTAAAACCTATTTTCATCTGACTCACGGGAACCTGCTTGCCCGGGGGAAATAATCTTTAATTCTAAAGAGGTCTTCCAGTCGGGTGGGGACAACCCTCTCTGGAACGCGCTCCAACAGAATTCTGTTTGCGATAGTACGGGAGTTGCCCGATTCTACGCAACCCAAAAATCAAATCTTTTCAATCGTTGGTACTAAGTTAGTACTTGCACGTTCAATAAGATGCAGCTACTCTGCCCAGAGTTACATTGAGCGGAAATCTCATCGCACTTTTGTTGTCTTCGACTCCCGGCGGCCCGAAGACGACGATCGACGCAGCCTCGGCACTCTTATAGCATCGTAAATCATTGAAAAGATTAGGACGCATCATCCATCCCGAACTACCGGCCCCAGGAGAACAAAAGCATGGATAGCGCTCTTATGATTCACCGGCTCCATTTCGCCTTCACGGTTACGTTCCACTATTTGTTTCCGCAACTCACCATGGGACTGGCGCCGCTGATCGTGGTGTTAAAGACCCTGGCCATGCGCACCGCGAACGAAAACTACAATCGCGCCGCGCGATTTTGGGCCAAGATTTTCGGCATTAACTTTCTGATGGGTGTGGTCACAGGGGTTCCCCTGGAGTTTCAGTTCGGGACGAACTGGTCACAATTCTCGCGCCTGACCGGCGGCGTGATCGGCCAGCCGCTGGTAATGGAAGGCGTGTTTGCCTTCTTTCTCGAATCGGCATTTCTGGGCCTGTTTCTTTACGGAGAAAAGCGCATCAGCGCCAGGGCGCACTGGTGGTCGGGGTTCCTGCTCTTCCTGGGCTCGTGGCTTTCGGGATACTTCATCATCGTCACCGACGCCTGGATGCAACATCCGGTCGCCTATCAGCGCCTGACGGACGGCGTATTCCAAGTGAACAGCTTCTGGGGATTGCTTCTAAATCCTTGGGCACTGCTGCAATACGCCCACAACATGAGCGGGGCAGTCATCACTGCAGTGTTCGTGATGTCCGCCGTGGGCGCGTATTACCTGCTCGAAGGAAAGTTCCAGGAGTACGGACGCATCTTTCTGCGAGTGGGCGTGATCGGAGGCCTGATCTTTTGTGTCCTCCAGATCTTTCCCACTGGCGATCTTCAAGGGCGTTATACAGGCAAACATCAGCCGGTGACCACTGCGGCCATGGAAGGCCTTTTCAAGACAGAGACCGGTGCGCCTATCGTGATTCTCGGCCAGCCGGATGAAGAGCACCAGACAATTGACAATCCGCTGGTCGTCAATAAAGTCTTGAGCTTCCTGCTTTATGGAACGACCGCCGCCGAAGTAAAAGGGCTGAATGAATTTCCCAGAGAAGACTGGCCCACCAACATTCTACTCCTGTATTACAGCTATCACATCATGGCTGGGCTAGGCACGATCTTCGTGCTGGTAATGGTTGTGGCTGCCTTCCTGCTCTGGCGCAAAACCTTGTATCAGAGCCGATGGATGCTTTGGGTCCTGTTGCTCTGCCTGCCGTTTCCTTACATTGCCAACACCGCCGGCTGGATGACAGCAGAAATGGGCCGCCAGCCCTGGCTGGTTTATGGATTGCTGCGCACCACCGCGGGCTATTCTAAAAATGTTCATGCCGGTAACGCTCTCTTCACTCTTCTGGGATTCATGGGACTCTACGCCGTGCTCGCCATTCTGTTTCTATATCTGGTTCATCGAGAAATCGAGCATGGTTCCGAACTCTCGGTCGGCAGTGCGGACAGTTTGACCAAACCTGCCGTTTAGGAGGAAGCAATGCTCTTTATCTGGTTCTGGCTGGTGGCCATCATGATTACCGGTTACGTGGTCCTCGACGGCTTTGACTTGGGCGCCGGCGCGCTTCACCTGTTTATTGCCAGAAAAGATGAGGAGCGCCGCACTGTGCTCCGCACCATTGGCCCGGTTTGGGACGGCAACGAAGTCTGGCTGGTGGCCGGCGGCGGGACCCTTTACTTCGCTTTTCCCTGGCTCTATGCCGCAGGTTTCAGTGGTTTCTATCTGCCGTTGATGATCGTCCTGTGGTTGCTCATTCTGCGCGGCATTGGGGTTGAGCTTCGCAGCCATATCGATTCTTACGTGTGGCGCGGATTTTTTGATGGCGCTTTTGCCATCTCCAGCATTCTGCTGGCAATTTTCTACGGCGCGGCTCTTGGCAACGTGCTCCGTGGAGTTCCATTGCGCAAAGACGGCTACTTCTTCCTTCCGCTCTGGACCAACTGGCGGGTAGGACCGGAGCCGGGCATTCTCGATTGGTACACCGTAATTGCTGGAGTGGTGGCCCTGGCTGCGCTTACCTTGCACGGCGCAAACTTCGTTGCGGTGAAGACTTCGGGAGATCTGAACTTGCGTGCCCGCCGGGTGGCCGTGCTGGTTTGGCCCGTGCTGTTACTGCTAACGCTGCTCAGCTTGTGGGCAACGCTGTGGATTCGTCCCGATCTTCTAGATAATTACAAAAGCCATGTTGTCTTGTTCGTGGTCCCAACAGGAGTGGTGGCGAGTCTGCTTGCCCTGCTTCTCTTTATTCGCCGAGGGAATGATAAAGCTGCATTTCTCTCTTCATCCACATATCTGGTGCTCATGGTGGTGGGCGCAGCGGCGGCTGTCTATCCGAACCTGCTGGTGTCCACCACCGATCCGGCGCTCAACATTACTGTACACAATGCTGCAACCGGCTCCTACGCGCTCTCTGTGGGATTGATCTTTTGGAGCGTAGGAATGGCGCTGGCGTTTGGTTATTTTGTGTTCGTCTATCGAATGTTTCGGGGAAAGGTCGTGGTGAATGGCGCTACGCACTAGTGTATGGTAATTGAATGACGGAACAGGAGCTTCAGCAGCAGCGGGCGATCAAATGGCGCGTGGCTGGCAATGCCATTCGGACCTTGGAAGATGCCAAAAGCTTTCTTGAAGATGTGGGTTTCTGCCTGGTCTATCCAGTTCGCTCCCTGCCGGTGGTTCCGACATTCATGGGTGCTTATGCCGGCTCGACGGAAGGCCTGCCGGAGGCCAAACGCGCATTCTCCGATCCCCGGACCCAGCCCGCGATCGACTTAATGGTGCGATTACTGCGCGAGCATAGTGCCTTCGAATTGAATCTGCCTGGTGAAATCGGCCTGCTGGTCTCGGCTTCCCTGTTTCCTTTTTTCTATGTGCTGCTGGGTGACCGGAGTCCTAAAGCCCCGCCTAAGATCAAGGCGCAGGGAGCCAGGGTTTCCCCGCTGGCAATCAAGGTCTTCGAGGTGCTGCAAGAGCGCGGGCCGCTCAGCAAAGGCCAGTTGCGCCAACTTGTCGGCCACGAGCCTGCCCTGGTGGCGCTGGACCGCGCTTTGAATGAACTGTGGACAATTCTCAAGATCACCCGTGTCGATTACCAGAAAGACGAGGGCGCTCTGTGGGATGTGCTCCACCGATGGGGCCGGCAGGCGCTCAACCGCACCATGGGCATCACGTTTCCAGGAGGGCTCACTGCTTTGCTGAGCAAGTACCTGGAATCTGTAATCGCTGCTGACCAGGAAGAGATCGAACGTTTTTTTTCAACCCTGGTGCCCCGCCAGAAGATTCGCGAGGCCATCCATGCCTTACAGGCGGCCCGCCAACTCAGCTTTCTCTCCGTGGGAACCAAGACACTCATACACATGACACCGTTGGTTGACGAACGGAGTATTGCCAATGGTCGAACCATGAATAAGCCACAGACACTTTCAAACAAAACCCCTGCGGCCCAGAAGTTCAAAGACAAAAATTCTACAGACAAAGGTTGGCCCAATACACACCGCGCCGATAAAGGACTCCGCCGTCGTGGCTAAGAGGCGGATCATCATCGCCATTGATGGTCCGGCGGGCTCCGGCAAAAGCACGGTTGCGGCGCTGCTGGCCCGACGATACAACTACATCAACATCGAGACCGGGGCTATGTACCGGGCTTTGGCGCTGAAGGCGTTGGAAGCCGGTATCCCTCTTGATGACGAAGCTGCCTTGGCTGCTTTGGCTGGCCGATCCCGCATTGAACTTCAGGCCCACCCCAATGGAAACCGCGTTCTGCTGGATGGAAAGGATGTAACCGAGCGCATCCGCCAACAGGACGTTACCGAAGCTGCATCCAGGGTCTCCGTGCATCCCCAGGTTCGCGTATGGATGGTACACAGCCAGCGCGAGTTAGGTTCCGCAGGCGGCGTAGTAATGGAAGGCCGCGACATCGGTACTCAGGTCTTCCCATACGCCGAGGTCAAGATATTTCTCGATGCCGACCCGGAGGTCAGGGGAACACGCCGATTTCTGCAAAATCCAGCGGCGCATCTCCCGGAAAAAGCCGCAGCCGATTTGCGCGAACGCGACCACCGCGACCGCACTCGCGCCAACTCTCCTCTAGTTCCCGCTCCCGACGCAGTGATTATCGACTCTACGCACCTGACTCTGGATGAAGTCATAGACAAAGCTGTGAAGATAATCGACTCACGACTAAAAGAATTGGAACCCGTTTGAAGCAAAAATAGATTACCTTGATGATCCGTCGAGCAGCCTGAGGATTGCTGTTCAGGATATGCCGGCCAATCCGTTCGAGATCATCGGCAGCTTCTGGAGACCAGCGGATTTTGATCAAGACTTAAAAAGTCTCTCAATACGTTCAGCAACTTCCGAATGCTCTACATACTCGCCCCGATCAAGCGAGGCGATACCCTGTTTTACCGCATCGATAAAATGGGCTTCATGTTCCAAATAGAGGCTGAGCACTTCCTGAGCCAGCGTTTCTGGATTACGCCCCCTACTATTAGCGAGTTGCGAAAGTTGCGCTTGCTGTTCCGAGGTTAGAGGTACTTCCATGGCCAAAGTTTAGGCAAGCAATGTCTGACTGTCAAATCCAGAAACTGATGCGATCGGCTTTCGTGCCGCAATGACTCGCGGAATGCCCTGCAAGTCAATCTTCGTCTGAATCTCCGACCACTCCGTTAGGCACTCCTTAACTTGTTTCTCAATGGAGAATCCGATCTCGGTCACAAACCAGCCGCCGGGTTTCAATGCTGCACAAGCCTGGGGAATCAGGCGTTTGTAGATATCCATTCCTTGCCAACCCGAAAACACGGCGATTTTAGGTTCAAATTCGCGCACCTGTTTTTGCACTTTGTCGGCTTCAGATTCGCCGACATAAGGAGGATTAGAAACTACAAAATCAAACTGTCCATGCGGATAGGCAGCCAGCAGATCAGAGCAGCGGAACTGGACTCTGTGTTCCAGACCCTGCCTGGCAGCATTGATGCGGGCGATCTCCAGCGCCTCTTCTGATATGTCACAGGCTAGGATATCTGCCTGTGGCAATTCAGAGGCCAGGGCCAGCGCAATGCAGCCTGATCCGGTGCCCACATCAACGATCTTCACTTTGCCATCTGAATAGTGAGATTGGGCCAACTCCAGCACAGCTTCGATGACATGCTCAGTCTCTGGCCGGGGAATCAGTACTGCGGGAGAGACGATCAGATCCAAGCCCCAGAACTCTTGATGGCCAGTGATGTATTGCGTCGGGCATCCGCGGGCCCGCTCCGTGATTACTTCCTGATAGAGGGAATATTCTTCTTCGCTCAAAGGCTTTTCCGGATGGGCGAACAAATAGGCGCGGTCGCAACCCAGAGTGAACATCATCAATAGTTCGGCATTCAAACGCGGCGAGGGGACATCGGAGTTTATGAATAGCTCGTAAGCGGAGTCAACCGCTTGCTTGAGTTGCATCGCAGCTAAGCCACTACTTCGGCCTGCTGTTTCAGTTTTTCCGCCTGGAAATGAGTGGCGAGCGCATCGAAGATGGGCTGAAGCTTGCCGTCCATGACTTCTGATAACTGATGAAGGGTGAGGCCAATGCGGTGGTCGGTCATGCGGTTCTGGGGAAAGTTATAGGTGCGGATTTTTTCGCTGCGGTCGCCGCTACCCACTTGCGCTTTGCGTTCTTTTGCCAGGGCTTGTTGCTGCTTTTCCATCTCCATTTCATAGAGCCGGGCGCGCAGCACGCGCATGCCTTTCTCACGATTTTTGATTTGAGATTTTTCATCCTGGCAGCTCACCACGGTATTGGTCGGCAGGTGCGTGATGCGGACAGCCGAGTAGGTAGTATTCACCGACTGGCCCCCAGGCCCGGAAGAGCAGAAGGTATCAATGCGAAGGTCCTTGGCTTCGATCTTGATATCCACGTCTTCGGCTTCCGGCAAGACGGCGACGGTCACTGCCGAGGTATGCACGCGTCCCTGCTGCTCGGTTTGCGGCACGCGCTGCACGCGATGGACGCCGCTTTCGTACTTCATCCGTGAGTAGACGCCCCGCCCTTCAATAATCGCAATGACTTCTTTCAAGCCCCCAATGCCGGATTCAGAAGTTGAAAGCACTTCCACCTTCCAGCGCTGGCCTTCCGCGTAGCGGTTGTACATGCGGAAGATCTCAGCAGCAAAGAGCGTGGCCTCGTCTCCGCCGGTTCCGGCCCGAATTTCGAGCACTACGTTTTTCTCGTCGTTCGGGTCTTTGGGTACGAGCAGTACCTTGAGTTCTTCTTCCACTTTGGTAAGGCGCTCTTCCAGGCGTCCTAGCTCCTCCTGGGCGTATTCGCGCAACTCAGCATCAGATTCTTCGGCAATAATTACCCGGCTCTCCTGGATGCCACGCTTCAAATCTTTGTACTCTCGATACTTTTCAACAATTTCCGAGAGTTCGCTATGCGCCTTGGCAGTCTTCTGGTACTTGGCTGAATCATGGATGATCTCCGGCGAGGCCAGCGCTTTGGTCAGCTCTTCGTACTTGGCTTCGATTTGGTCCAGGCGTTCAAACATGGTCTGCTCCTCTCTATTGTAGCCGCAGTTCAATCCCGGCGATACAGGCGATTGCATCCGCGTGCAGGAACGCACGCAGCGCGTTTTACGGGATGGAATTGCAGAAAGCGCAGCTAGGCAATAACCAAATCGCCGCCGTGGTTCTTTTCCAGAATCATGGCTTCATCAAGCGCCTTGATCGCACACTCAACTTGGTCGTCAGAGGGCTGTTTGGTTGTAATGCGCTGTGTCCACAGACCAGGTTTGGTCATTAGGGCAAACAACGAGCGCCCATGCTTGGCGGAAAAGCGGATCATCTCGTAGGAAACCGACGCAATGACCGGCAACAGCAGGACGCGGAGTCCGAAGCGTGGCCAGAACCTGGTTACCGGAATGGCCGCGTAGATGAAGATCGATATCAGCATGATGGTCACCAGAAAGCTGGTGCCGCACCGGGGATGGTAGGTGGAAAATTTCTGGGTAAATTCAATGCTGGGAATGTCTTTTTGGGCCTCGTAGGCAAAGACCGTCTTGTGCTCGGCGCCATGGTATTGGTAAAGCCGGTGAATGTCTGCCCATAGGGAGATACCCCAGATAAACAGCAGGAAGAGTCCCATGCGGATGGCGCCATCCACCAGGTTGAAGAGGAAATTGTTGTTCAGCGCCGACCAGGAATGCCTTAATTGGGTGGCGGCCACCAGCGGAACAAACTTGTACATAAAGATGAAGAACCCAATGCCAACCACCATGTTCATTACGATCATCCAGCTAGTCATCTCTGGCGGCTTTGCGTCTTCTTTCGGGGATGATGGTTTCAAGGAAGAAGTCGTATGCTCCACAGATTGAGAAGCTGAATGCGAAACAGCTTGTACCTGGGATTGGGCGGCGGACACCGCTTGTTCCTTTTCCTCTGTTTTCTGGCTTTCCGCAGAGGAAAATGAAGCCAACGCTACGTTGGCGGAAAACTTCAGAGCGCGGTAGCCAAGGTTCATAGCCTGCCCCAAAGTGACCAACCCGCGGACAAAAGGCCATGCCAGCCACTTACGTTTTTCTGAAGGCCGTTGAAGCGGTTCGCAATGGGTGGCCATCTCACCTGACGGCTTGCGAACAGCGATCCCCCAGGCATGGGGAGAGCGCATCATCACGCCTTCCAGCACGGCTTGGCCGCCGATAAGAGCTTCTTGGTTGGCTTCCAGAGCAGGCAGGAGCTGTTGGACCATGAACAAACGCAAAAACTGGCGTACTTTACTCATTTATTTCGATTAGATGATCGGTAACCTTAGCGGGGTTCCGCAGATTTGGCAGCCAGAGAGAAACTGTCTGCCCAAGAGATTCTATGCTATTTTGCGCCAAAGCAACAGCCTAAGCGGGGATTACTTTGGAGTTAAGCATTGTCGCCTAACCAGCTTTGCATCCAATATGTTACTGATGCAATCCCTGGCCGCCACCTGTGAAGCTGTCGCTGCCACCACCAAGAAAACAGAAAAAGTGCGTCTGGTGGCAGAGTATTTCCGCTCTCGATCCACATCAGAAGCAGCCCAGGCGGCCATCTTTCTTTCGGGACGCGCCTTTCCCGCCTGGGACGAGCGGACCCTGCAAATCGGCGGCGCCTTGCTGTGGCGCGCAGTTGCTGAGGTCTCCGGAAAAGGCGAAGTGGCGTTGACTGCGGCCTATCGGAAGCATGGCGACCTTGGCTCTGCGGCCCACGAAATCTTA
>DASZEU010000233.1:0-3474 GCA_035940535.1 Candidatus Angelobacter sp. | reverse complement strand
AGGACAACTGTCATGAAGCATTGCAACATCGAGAGAGCGTCTTAAACAAAATACCGTTCACTTAAGGAAGATTGAGAAAAACCGGTTCGTCATCCCGAGGGTCAACCCGCGCGCCAGCGCCGGTTGATCGGAGGGACCTTGCGTTTCGCCATTAACCAGAAAGTTCTGAACCGCCTTAAGTGAACAATATTGGCCTTAGCCTTAGCTGCCCGCAGCCGCTCTTTTGATCGTGGATCTTGGACCAGGCATGCTCGATGGGGTTGAAGCCGGGTCATCCTACAAACATAGATACGCCCGCAGCGAACATCGCCACGGTGGTAATCGCCACCACAATCCATCCCAGGCGTGAACTCGGCTGGCCCTGCATCAGTTTCTTGTCAGCAGCGATGACCAGGACTGCCACCAGCACAAAGGGAGCTAGCAATCCATTGATGACTGCCGTCCAGTAGAGCGCCCTCACCGGATTTATGCCTGCGAAGTTCAGGCCGACGCCCACGCCGGTCGAAAGCAGAATGAGGGCGTAAAACGAACGTGCCTGCTTCAACTTCTTGTCCAGACCCTGTCGCCACCCAAGCGTTTCCGCGAATGCGTAGGCTGCTGATCCCGCCAGCGTCGGGATGGCAAGAAATCCCACACCGACAATGCCCACGGTAAACAGTGTCGCAGCGAACTTGCCGGCCAGAGGACGAAGGGCTTCGGCCGCCTGCCGAGAAGTTTCAATGTGCGTGAGGCCGTGGCGATTGAGGGTGATGGCGGTTGTCAGGATGATGAAGAACATCACCACGTTTGAGAAAAACGTGCCCACACCTACATCAATTCGCCTCAACTGAAGTTCTTGGGCCGTCGCTCCTCTCCGTTCCGCGAGCGTATTGAGGCCGGCCGCTTTTTCTTCTTCCACTTCCTCGCTCGCCTGCCAAAAAAATAAATACGGACTGATTGTGGTTCCAAGAATCGCAACCAGCATGGACCATTCTTCCCTGGTATGGGGTAGCGAGGGTATGAATGTATCGCGCGCCACCCTGCCCCAGTCTGCCCCAACTACAAACGCGGTTATCGGGTAGGCGAAGAGCACCAGCACCAGCCACTTGAGCACGTTGGCTATCTGGTGATAGCGGAGCCGAATCGTTGCCCACGAGATCAAGCCTGCGAAAGCCACGACCAGAAAGTGCGAATTGACCCCGGAGAGCATTTGAGCGGCGTCCGCCATTCCGGCCAGGTCCGACCCGATATTGATGGTGTTTGCCGCAAGCAGGGCCACGACGAAAACCCACAACAGCCAGCCCGGAAATCGCCGCTTAAGATTCCCAGCCAAGCCTTGCCCGGTCACCATTCCGATCCGCGCACACATCATTTGGACCGCGGCCATCAGCGGCCACGTCAGCAGCGCAGTCCAGAGAAGCTTGGTTCCAAGCTGTGCGCCGGCAACAGAATATGTGGCGATGCCGGAAGGGTCATCATCGGCAGCTCCTGTGATAATGCCTGGGCCAAACGATTTCAACCACAGTCGCATCCACCGAGCTGGGGCCAATGCCGTCACGAAAAAGTGAAGTCTGAAAAGCCGCGTTGAACAGTCATGACCATAATGGCCGCTCGGGCGGAAGTCAACCTCTTCGAGGTCTGCAGTAAATGCCAAGCCTGCGCACCAATACCGTTCAGGGTCGAAAATTCACTACGCAAGCGCTGAAGCATTTGGTACAACACTCGACGGTTCAACCTGATACCCGAGCTTTCGCAGTTCCCGGATCATCTTCTGAGCTCGCTGGTGCTGGGACCTTTGGCTCACCGCGGGTCCGCGTTCCTCGTAACGGACGCCTTGATGGAGAATCAGCCAGATCAGTCGGCAAAGGCGATGGGCTATGGCTCCGATGGTTTGCATGTGTCCTAAGCGCGGCACCAGTCGGTGATACAGAATCTGGAAAATGCTGCCTTTCATCTTGACCGCAGCATGGGCTGCCTGATTGAGAATGCGCCGCATAGGGCGATTACCCTTGGGAGAGCGATGACTGTAAGACACCTCCGCACTCTCTTGGTCCCCAGGGCAAGCACCGACCCATGAGGCCAAGTTCTTGGCCGAAGGAAATGTCGCTACGGCCGCGCCCACTTCCGCAATGATCTGCTGCGCAGAATTGACTCCCAGACCTGGCACTTCGGCCAACCGCTGGACGGCAGCTTCTTGCTGACGGAGCAGAGTTGCCATCTCCTGCTCTAGTTTGTCCCTCTGCTGCTCCATCAGTTGCAACTCCTCCAAGGCCATCTTCAACAACCGGCGATACACTGCATTCAACTCTGTGCATGCGCCTAGCGCATCACACAACTGTGCCTCCGTAGCACGTAAGCGGCGGTCGGCCAGCGCGGCCAGCGCCAGAGGGTTGGTTTCGCCCTCGGCCAGGGCATTCAGCATACGTCGAGCGCTCACCCCTAAAAGATCCGAAACCAGACTGGACAACTTGATATGAGCTTCTTCCAGCAGGCTCTCCAGCCGGTTGTGCAGCTGTACGCGGTTCTGGGTTAACTGGTACCTGCGGCGCGTCACGGTCCGCCAGAGACGTTGTTCCGCGTCCGGCACAAAACTCAGCGTAAGCTCTTGCGCCACCAGTCGCTTCACCAGCCGTTCGGCATCCGGAAAATCTTTCTTCCGTCCCCTCCGCCCACGATTGGATTGGGCTTGGGCCAGATGGAGCGATCCTGACATAGGACCTGAACCTTCTTGCTTTTGACGCTTCGGCTTCCAATATCGCTCCAGCGCACCCCACACCGGTTGCCAATACTGCGCGGTCGATTCCATCACCACTTCCTCGACCTGCTGCTCGATTAACCATTCTGACAACAGTTGCAGATGTTCGGGGCTACTACCATACCGGCGTCGCTCGAATTCGTACTCACCTTCCACTTCGATATCGGCCACCACCACGGCCAGCATCTTTTTGTGAACATCAATTCCCGCTATCCTGTAAGACATGATCATTCTCCTGGCGGGAGCGGAGAGCGTGCCGCAACTTACATCATGCAGGGTCGCGGGCTATCGCCGCTCCCACAGGGGAAACAACAACGCCCATTTATTCGTTCCATCATGCACGCTCCAGACCAGACACTTAAACAGCCTCAATTGCTCCATTAACGGTTCGATCTTGCCGCTCTACGCTGCCTCTATTCTGCTCCGGCCCGAAATAATTTTCATGAGCTTTCGCGGGCCAACGGCCCTGTAGGACACTTAAGGAAGATTGAGAAAAAATTGGCTCGTCATCCCGAGACTCAACACGCGCGTCAGCTCGGGTTGAGTGGAGGGACCTTGTGTTTCGCCATTAACCAGAAAGGTTCTGAACCGCCTTAAGTGAACAGTATTGCGCTTAACCGGTTTGAGCACGGCAGTTTGTTGGCTCTCGCCCTTGTGTTATGTTCGTAACACCACATTTTGGAGCAATCGATGGTCCCGGAACATTTTGACGTGTTGATCATGGGAGCAGGCCTGTCGGG
>DASZEU010000232.1:0-2656 GCA_035940535.1 Candidatus Angelobacter sp. | reverse complement strand
CATCAAGAATCCTGACATTGTTCTGCTGAAAAACAATGCCGGACGATGGAATTATTCCAGCCTGGGAAACGGCTCTGGCAAGGCGGCCCCGGTGCAGAAATCTGCGCCCGCCGCGCCCGATCGTTCGAATGATCTCTCGGTTGGGAAGTTTCAGATTGAGGATGGGAAACTGCGAGTTGGGCACATCAGCGGACGTTCTCCTGGCCAAGAGCAGGTGTACCAGAAAGTAAACATCCTGGCGCGCAATATATCGGCTGATTCCATCATTCCGTTCACCCTGAGCGCCGTTACTCCCGGCGGGGGTGCCTTGGAGATTGAAGGACAGGCTGGTCCACTCAACCATCAAGACTCGGCCAAGACGCCGCTGGAGGCGAAGGTGAATTTGGAGCATGCCGACCTGGCCTCCACCGGATTCTTTGATTCCAGCTCTGGATTGGGTGGCATTGTGGACTTCGCGGGCAATGTTAAATCCGACGGTCGTGAGTTGCACTCCGATGGCAAGGCTAAGGCCAGCAACCTCCGCCTGGTAAAAGGCGGAAGCCCGGCCCGCCAAGCGGTCAACCTGGACTACAACTCGGATTATGGCCTGGACACAGATGCAGGGACGCTTAAAGCCAATCTACATACTGGCAACAGCCTAGCCAGCGCCGGCGGGACTCTGAACTCTCGGGGTGAAGCCACCATTGCCCACCTCAAAATCCAAGGCGAAAACATGGCTGTCAATGACATTGAAGGCCTGCTGCCTGCTTTCGGTGTCATCATGCCGTCCGGAGCGTCGCTACAGGGTGGAACTGTCAACATGAACCTGGCGGCCGAAGGACCATTTGATCACTTGGTGATTACCGGGCCAGTAAATATCTCGGGGACTCATCTCGCGGGTTACAATCTGGCCTCCAAACTGGGAGCGATCTCCGCCTTTACCGGGCTCCAGCCCAGTGCCGATACGCTGATCCAGAGATTCAGCAGTGGCTTGCGAGTTGCTCCAGAAGGCATACGCGCCGACAATTTGGTGCTGGAAGTGCCATCCATAGGTACGCTCCTGGGTGATGGAGTCATTGGGGCCAACAATGCGCTCGATTTTAAAATGGTGGCTAAGCTTGCTGGTGGGGGTGGCTTGCTCGGTAAGATCACCAATATTTCAGGCTCAGCTCAAGGCAAAGGCATCCCGTTCCTGATCAAAGGAACGACTGCTAATCCGGTATTCATGCCCGCTCTGGGTAACCTGGCGGGTAATGCCCTTCAGAACTTGCAGAGCCCCAACCAGGGCCAGGGGGGCCTCGGCGGTATCCTGGGAGGGATTCTTAACAAGAAGAAGCACTAGGAATAGGGTGTCCGGAAGCAGGCATCGGCTGGCAGGGAGACCCTTGCGGCTGTTAAAATCAGGAATAGACACGACTCCCAATAAGAGTTCCAGGAAGCTTTTCCCATGGTTAAAAAAACATCTCTCTTTGCTTTGGCAATATTGTTTGCCACAGTCCTGCACGCTGACAATATTGTGGACGAGATTATCGCCCGAGTTGATACCGCGATCATTACGCGCGGCGACCTCGAAAGAGGCAAGCAGGCTTCACAGCAGGAGCTCAAGGACCGTTATCAGAGTGGGTGGGAAGTTAAATGGAATGAGCGCCAAAAAGACGTTTTGCGCGACCTGATCGACGAACAACTGCTGCTGGGAAAAGGAAAGCAACTGGGCATAACCGGGGACACCGAATTGGTGAAGCGCCTGGACGACCTGCGCAAGCAGATGGGCCTGGAAAGCATGGAAGACCTGGAGAAAGCGGCCCAGCAGCAAGGTGTTTCGTTTGAAGATTTCAAAGACCGTATCCGCAACCAGATCATTGCCCAGCAGGTCGTTTCACGCGAGGTTGGTTCTCGAGTCCGCATCAGCAATGAAGAAATCCAGAAGTGGTACGAGGAACACAAAAAGGACATCTCCGCGCCAGAAGCCGTGAGGCTAAGCGAGATACTGGTATCGACTCAACCACCCAAGCCACCCGTCAGCGACAAAGACAAAGAAGGCACCCAGCCGGGTGCGCAACTGCCGGAAGACGCCAATCGCGTGGCCGAAGCCAGCGCCAAGGCAAAACAGCTTTTGGATGAGCTTCGCAAAGGCGCAGACTTTGCCGCGTTGGCCAAGAAGAGTTCTGATGGTCAAACTGCTGCTCAGGGCGGAGACATTGGGGCTTTCAAACGCGGCGAAATGGCCAAGGAGTTGGAAGACAAAACCTTTGCTCTAAAGCCAGGCGAAATAACGGATGTGATTCGCACGAAGCAAGGCTTCATCATTTTCAAAGTCCTTGACCACCAGCAAGCGGGAGTGCCTCCCCTGAAGCAAATTGAAGATCGAATTCGGGAGGCGATTTACTCGGAGAAGTTGGAACCAGCGGCGCGCACCTTTCTAACCAAGTTGCGAGAAGAGGCCTACATCGACATCAAATCCGGCTATGTCGATACGGGAGCCAGCCCTAACCAGACCAAGCCCGTTATCGTGGCATCGGCTGACGGCCCCTCAGCCCCAGCTAAACACTCAAAGAAGAAGAAGCATTTCCTGTTGTTCTAAAATTCAAGGATGCGCCAAGGTAGCCGGCGAAACGTTGGCAAAGGCCTGCTGCATTTCCAGCAACATTTCCTCGGCCGCCTTGCGAGGATCGGCGGC
>DASZEU010000231.1:0-17023 GCA_035940535.1 Candidatus Angelobacter sp. | reverse complement strand
GGCGGTGTGGGGTTGATATAGAAGCCGGTACCCCACTCGAAGCCTGCGGTCTTGGCCAGCTTGGGGATGATCTCCAGGTGCCAATGATAGTAGTCGTTGGTGTTTTCCTGAATGGGCGAGGTGTGCAGCACCAAGTTGTATGCGGGATTGTCTAGGACATGAATGGACTTGACCAGGATCATCCGCAACATGCGGGCCAGGTTCTCATAGAAATTTGACGGAGAGTTTTCAAACGCCGACTCGTGGCGCTTGGGCAGAATCCAAGTTTCAAAGGGAAAGCGTGGCGCATAAGGCGAGAGGGTCACAAAATCCTGGTTCTCGGCGGCAATGCGGATACGCTCTTCCAGTTCCTGGCGAATGATGTCGCAATAGATGCACCGTTCTTTGTTGGCAAAGTAGCGCTTGGCTCCCTCCAGCTCTTCCACCACCTGCTTGGGCAAGATCGGCAGGGCAATCAGTTGTGAATGCGGATGCTCCAGGGACGCACCCGCCGGCTCTCCGTGGTTCTTAAAGACCATGATGTACTTAAAGCGGTGGTCCTGCTTCAAGTCGAGAATCCGATCGCGGAAGGCCCAGAAAACGTCTTCGACCCGTTTCAACGGCATGGTGGCCAGGGTCTCTGTATGATTCGGGGTCTCAATCACTACTTCATGCGCTCCAATGCCGCTCATCTTGTCGAACATTCCATCGGCCTGCCGTTCGAGTTCCCCTTCAATTCCTAGCGCCGGGAATTTGTTGGGCACGACGCGCAAGTTCCATCCTGAGCTGTCGCGCGCAGGGTTTTCGCCCGGACGGTACGCCAGAATCTCCGGAGGCGTTCTATGCTCGTTACCGGGACAGAAGGGGCAGATACCTCCGCCTTTGATGACTACGGGTTCGCGAGAGAAATCTCCAGGACGCCGGGAGCGGTCGGTAGAAATAATGACCCAGCGGCCGGTAATGGGGTCTTTTCTTAGCTCAGGCACAGTCCATATCTTAAGCCATCTACTTACACCATGGCGAAGGCGTTTTTCAAAATGGCGATCTGCGGATCGAGCCCTGGTTCCAGATAAACGGTGACGATATCAAACCGGAAAGGCGGATCTTCCTTCTTTCTGTTTTTGCGCAGGAACTCGCGGGCCACGCGGCAGAGGTCGCGCTGTTTATCAAAATCAACCGCCGACTCGGCAGGCAGCAGTTCGTCTCGAAGGGTGCGCGTCTTTACTTCAATAAAGCAGAGTGTGCTGTCGTCCCAGCCAATCATGTCCAGTTCGCTGCGGCTGTTGGGTGTCCGATAGTTGCGGGCAACAATCACATAGCCCTGTTTCCTCAAATAAAAATAGGCTGCTTCCTCTCCACGGCGACCGGTTACGAGGTGCTGGGCTTCAGATTTGCGTTGGGGCAGAAGTTTCGCGATGGAGTCAAGAGCACGAATCGTGAAGCGTGTGATCTGGCGAGGCATACTTCGAGTGATTGCGAATTTCCAATTATGGCAATTTGGCATTGCCTGCAATTCTGGCAATCCAAAAAGGGCCCGGCGCTTGTCATAGAGACGCAAGGCCCTTCATCCTTCTATTTCTCCACAATCGAGATGCACTCTTCCAGGATGTCCAAACCGATGTCGGCCTGCTCCTGGTTGATTATTAGAGGCGGAGCGATTCGGATCGAGCTTTGTCCTGCTCCCAGAAAGAGGACGCCGCGTTCAAAAGCCAGATCGACGATACGATCACGCACATCGGGTACCTGCCCTTTGCTCAGCTTGTCGCGAACGATCTCGACTCCAATCATCAGGCCCACGCCGCGCACGTCGCCCACCATGGGGTGTGTATCAACCCATCTCTTGGTACGCCGCAGAATGTGGTTGCCCACCACCTCGGCGTTGTGGATGGCCTCGCGCTCCAGCACATTGATGGTAGCCAGTGCGGCCTCGATGCATACCGGGTTCCCGCCAAAAGTTGAAGCGTGGGAGCCCGGCACCCAATCCATGATGTCTGCCCGCGAGACGGTAATGCCAAGCGGCATGCCTGAGGCAATGCCTTTGGCAATGGTAATGATGTCCGGCTCCACGCCAGTATGCTGGATGGCCCACCATTTTCCTGTCCGGCCCGAACCGCATTGCACTTCATCGGCCACCAGCAGGATGCCATGCTGGTCGCAAATCCGGCGCAACTCTTTCATGAACTCCGCAGGCGCGGGAACATAGCCGCCCTCGCCCTGAATAGGCTCAATAAAAATGGCGGCGCACTCTTCCGGCGGCATGATGGTCTTGAACACCTTGTCTTCAATGAACTTTGCGCATTCCAAGGCATATTGCGATTCTGTCATGCCTTCGGGGCGGTGATATACGTCAGGATACGGAACATGGGCCACTCCCGGAACCAGCGGGAAGAATCGGCGGCGCTGCTGCGCCTTGGAAGCGGTGAGGGAGAGCGCTCCCATAGTGCGTCCATGGAATGCTCCGTAAAACGCGATGATGCCCTGGCGCTTGGTGTGATAGCGGGCCATCTTCATGGCCGCTTCCACTGCTTCGGTGCCGGAGTTTCCGTAATAGACCCTCAGCGGCCCGCTCATAGGAGCGACCTTCTCCAGCCGCTTGGCCAGTGTAACCAGGTTCTCGTAATAGAAGTCGGTGCCCGACATGTGAATCAGTTCAGCAGCCTGCTTCTGAATGGCGGCCACAACTTCAGGATGGCAGTGTCCGGTGGAGACTACTGCGATGCCTGCGGAGAAATCCAGGAACTCGTTCCCATCAACATCTTCCACCACGACTCCACGTCCACGCTTGGCTACCAGCGGATAGGAGCGCGTATAGGATGGCGATATATATTGGGCATCGCCTTGCAGAATTTTTTGCGCGTTGGGCCCGGGCAGCTTGGTCTTGATTCTGGGTCCAATAAGAGAAGTCCCGGCGACAGAAGTCAATGTTTGTGTAGACATAAGCATCCTCTTTTCGTAAGTTCTAGGCGCGTGGAAGCGCAGTTTCGGAGACAGCCCGTGATCAGGCCAGATGCGAAGGGCTCAGAAAGAGGAAATTAGTCGCCTGCGAACAAGTTGGCGCGAGCGTGAGAGGGCAGCATCGCCAGGTGGCGACGCGGGCAGACAAGGAAATCCACCCAGCAGGCCAGAGAACGCTCCGGCAACTGCATTGCAACCCAATTTGTGGTCCGCTGTTTCATGAGACAATTCATTATATCCTG
This sequence comes from Candidatus Angelobacter sp., assembly GCA_035940535.1. Classification (GTDB taxonomy): domain Bacteria; phylum Acidobacteriota; class Terriglobia; order Terriglobales; family Acidobacteriaceae; genus Angelobacter. The sequence continues at coordinate 13,847 of DASZEU010000231.1, read as the reverse complement.
AGCAGTCGTTAACCAATTTAACTTTTTGACCTCTATCCATCGCAAATCGATGTAAATTTTTGCTGTCTCAATTTTTTCGCATCGTTGAAAGCCGCTGGTGTGTCTGATTATGGTATTTCCTGATGAGTTCCGCTGAAAGACAGCATCGGTTTCGCGTGATCACTGCCTTTACGCTGCTCTCCACACTGTGGGGCGGAACCTATCTGGCGATGCGCGTGGCCGTTGAGCACATGGCGCCCTACACGTTGGCCTCCGTGCGCTATATGATCTCCGGCCCTATCATGCTGGCTGCGTGCGCTCTGGCGGGCCAAAAAATCCGCCTCAACCGGCAAGATGCTTTGCGCCTCCTTGCGATTGGGGCACTGTTGCTCTCCGTGGGAAACATCGGGGTGATATGGGCGGAAGAGTATCTGCCGAGCGGCCTCACAGCTCTGCTGGTAGCGGTGCTGCCAATATGGATGGCCATCATTGAAGCCTGGATATTCAAAGGCCGCCGCATTCCACCCTTAGGTATGGCTGGGCTGGCGCTCGGCATTGCCGGCATCTTCGTGCTTCTGTGGCCTAAGCTAAGCTCCGGCACGCGCTTTGGCCATGCCGAATTAATTGGCGTTGTGATTTTGCTGACCGGATCTTTTGGCTGGGCCTACGGTTCGGTACTCTCCAGCCGTTGGACGCTCAGCATCGGCGTGTTTGCCGCGATTGCCTGGCAGATGACCTTGGGCGGCCTGGTCGATACGGTGGTGGCATTGGGGACCGGCGGATTTCATCATGTTGAATGGACTTTCAAAGTTGTCCTCGCCATTGCCTATCTGGTTATATGCGGCTCCTGGATCGGCTTCACCTGCTATATATGGCTCTTGGAACACGTAGCAGCTCCCAAAGTAGGGACCTATGCTTATGTGAATCCGGTGGTCGCAGTGGTCCTGGGATGGCTGTTTCTTGACGAAAAAGTCGATGGATACATGTTCGCCGGAACCGCGATCATCCTTGCAGCCGTTGCCATGGTCAACCTCTCCAAGCTGCGCATGATGAAGACACCAGTTTCAGAACCGGCCATTCAAGAACATGAGGTACCTGTCGTCGAAGCAGGAGCCGACTGAGGAAGAATTGGGTAATTGGGTAAATTTTGAAATTGAAAACTGTTTAGGTTTGAGCGATCCAACCCTGGAAGGGGTGGAATTATTACTTACTTTTCGTCGGTTGAGCATCAATTTCTCCCTTTAAAACGCCCTGTCATCTTGAAGGCGCGCTCTTTGCGCCTGAAAGACCCCGAGAATGCGTAAATATTCCATGTCAGATTAAGAGGCAATTCGGGAACGCTCGATTTTTCCTGCAGAAGGTAGTCGCGCGAAGCCCGCAGCTCGTATAAGTCACGCGCCCGGCTGGTGTTCTTATTACAAAGTAAGTGACATTAGGCCTTAGCCACTAAACCGTCTTCGTTACGCTTCGCAATTACCCAATTCCTCTTCATTTTCTTCCCGCAGCCTCAACACTCTTTGTCGGATCAGCCCCCTGCCACGTGACGTCCGCGGTTGGTCCGTAGCTTGATGGAACTTGTTTACCCAGGAGCCGCAGGCAGACACTGAGTTGCGTACGATGGTGGGCGGTGTGCAACACGCGCCGCCAGAATACCCAGATGCGCTGGCGCTGCACATCAAAAAACGGAATGACCTCCAGCCACGATTTCTCATCGCAGTGAGCCAGACGAGCCAGCCTGGGGCGGCACAGCTCTTCATTGCGCCGGCAAAAGGCCATCGTCGTAAGCTCCTGTGGAATGATCATCGCCGGTTCAGGCTCTCCCGGAAAACCCATGAACTCTCCAAAGAAACGCCGCTCCGAAAGCAGTTGGTGTTTCATGATGTCGAGCACCGAAGCGGAGCGGTCGGCTGCTTTGAAGCCCATCTCCTCAGGACTGAACTGCCGCCACACTGTAATGACCTTGCTGGTTTCACTGGCGTAGGTGTCCAGCAGATGCTGAAAGATCGGATTCGACGCCTTGGGAACATCTGCGGCAGGAATAGCCGTGTATTCATATTGCATGGGCATAAAGCCGTTCTCTTAAAGGAAATCCAAGACTGCGTAGGTTTGATTGCTCCAACCCCGAAGGGGTGAAACAGTTTAGCCCAGGGCGTGCCAGTCGCAACATGCGCCGTTTTTGCGCATGTTGGGACCGGCTAAGCCCTGGGTAACGTTACAAAGAATGATCGAGCCCCAGAGGGGCGGCACAGCTGACTCATTTGCCACAAAATTTTCCGGTCTGTTAAACAATGGCGCTACAACACTTATACAAACCTTCATGGTTTATGCGCTGGCGGCTGTGGCCTTCCCTGCTGTGCTCTTAACGATCGCAGCGGCAATCACACCCACAATTGCATATCCCACGACCAGACTGCAAACATAGCCTGCAGTGTAGTTCGTAGGGAATCCGTACCAGTTCCAATACGAGATATTGGTGGTAACCGCGGCCAGTATCCCGATTAATGTTACAAAGCCCAGGCGCGAGGAGAACTTTTTTAGTGCCACTTGAGCCAACAGAAAAGCTGCAATCAGGGCCTGGAGGATATTCGTTCCGGCTTCCGTAATCAATTGGCGTGACGAAATCGGAGGTCCGCCGATGGGGCGATAAACCAAAATGCCTTCGGGACCAGTCGTGGCTTTTCGCGTAAATTCCGGCATGGCTGCCTCTCGCTGCGCGTGCGAAGCATCGGCAGGGAGACCAAATCCGGGAAAGAAGTAAAATCCTGGTTCAGGCAAGTTGGCGCGCATTGCGCCCAGAACAGCAGCTTCGTTGGGAATTTCCCGGACTCCAATTTCCCCCAAGCCAAGCACTTCGTGCGAGACGAAATTCCAAAGAAACATAGCAATGCCGCCCAAGAGACCCGCAAGCAAGACCTTTTTGGCCATAATCCTCTCCTTTGGTTGGGATTTTGCCTGTATCCTCTTACGCGGATGGTCAAGAGTCAATCAAAATGATTACGGAACCACTACCATGTCATTGGGATCGTCGCTGATAGGATTTGGGACCTGCGACATCTGAGTGAGCGCGCCGGTGCCTGAATCAATGCTGTAGGTGGCAAGAATGAAATTTGTGCTGGTCACGAGGGTCACGTAGGCAAATTTTCCTGAGCTGTCGATGGTGATGGTGTTGGCATTGTTGATCGCGCCACCCTGAATGGCCGTAAATTTCCTCGCCTCGGGGTCTACGGCGAATCCTTTAATAGACTGACCTGCGGAGTTGGAGAAGACTACATAAAGAAACTTTCCATCGGGAGTGAGGGTCGCAAAGAAGATTCCGGTTGCGCCTGTCGAGAAGGTCGCTCCCACAGGAGTCAGTGTTCCACTATTGCTTACAGAGAATATTGCCACGGTTCCTTCGGTCGTGTTGGCGACGTACAAGAACTTCCCATCCGAGGTCAGCGCCGAAGACCCGCCTGATCCGCCGGTGGAGAGTGGAGCCCCAATGGCTGTAAGCTGCCCGTTTTGGCTGTTGATCGAAAACGATTCCACCATTCCATTCCCATTGTTGAAGAGGAACCCATTGCGGCTGGCGACACTGTTGGCTCCCACCGGAGGAACATTCGCTGACGAAGTAGTCTTACTCAACGCGCCCGTGCTCTGGTCAATGGCATAGATGTCGAATCCGGTGCTGTGTACATTGCCATTTGGCTCATAGAGAAAGTGCCCAGTGCCATCGATCGCCAGGAAGTTGTCGTTGCGTTGCGTGAATACAATTGGACTTCCTTGGACACGATTGAGTGTTCCCGTCTGCTGATCGATCTTGAACTCGCCAATACCGGGCTGGCCGATGGGATTACCAAAGGCGCTCGCTCCCACCTCCAGCGTGTAAACAAAGCGTCCTTGCGGGTCGGCAATGGTCTGGATCATGCTGCTCTGGCCGAGGCCGGGATCAAAGGGACCACCGGGTATCGGCGTGATCTTGCCGGTCTTACTGTCAACCGCACCTGCCTGAAGACCCTGGGTCTCAAAGCCTGGAGTGCCATAAATAAAGCGGCTGGCGCTGGGCGAGTTTCCACCGTTGCCAGGGTTGGGGGCGCTGCCACTGCCGTTTCCTCCAGGGGAAGGCGAAGTGGTTGGCCCCAACATGGTGCCATTGCATCCCGCCAACAGCCAAAAAACGAGCGCGAGGGCAGTGATATAAGCCAACAGCCTGGGGCGTTTTAGATTCATCTCCCATTTTGCTAACGGCACGTTATGCATCTTGAGGCAGCTCTGATTTTCCAGAATAGGTTGCGTGAACGAGTAAGATGCGCACTGCCATCCATAATGTTTGTAGACTAAGGTCAAAATCCCGGTTAGCACTGAATGGGTTGATCCACCGGAAGAAAAACGATTTTTGGTCGTCAAGTCACTAAGTGGGTCAACGAGCTGGAGGTGATCGGTAATCGCTCATTTTGTACGAAGACATGCGACAGGGCACAAGTTCACTCGGACTTTAGTCGGTTATGCGCGTTGCAACGTGAATTTTGTTCTCGTTAGCCACGCACTTTGCCTCTTCTGACTCCTGACTTCTGGCTTCTCGGGGTATCAGGGGCGGAGTCCCTGGCTAGTTAGAAGCACTGAAAAAACGCCTATTTCGCGAGCTTTGTGTCAGCCCCAACAATTCCTGGTGATGGTTGCGTGAACCAGAAACCCCAGGGGAAATGCATGCTGCTACCGGTTCCAATCAACCAGCCCCGGCAGGGCGAAATAGCGTAGCCCAGGCGCGTAAGCCCTGGGTGGGAGTGGAGATAAGGAGAAGCCCCAGCGGGGCGGCACAGGTTTGCTGTTATATCCGCAAAAAGAGTTTCTGGGGAGGGCATCGCCTGTCTTGAGGTAAGCTCGAAGGAAGTCTACTCGTGCCGCAAGCCGTTTAAATCAGACAGGCTTCACCTAAAATATCGCTTATTTCGTAACAAGGAACGCTAGCCACATATTTGATTTATGTGAGCTTCGGCTGCGAGCGACTGGCTCTGGATTGATGTAAGCTATTTGAGTCGATCTTTAAAACTACAAAGAGGATTTAAGACCATGCAAACACCCCAGATCACCACTGACCAAGCCAAGTTCCTGCTGGGCATGTCGCTGCCCCGGCTAGATATGGAACATCAGACCACCAAGCGCGTGATCGAGGCCGTGCCTTTGGACAAGGGAGACTACCGCCCTGATCCCGTTTCTAAATCGGCGCTGGAACTGGCGTGGCATATTGCTGCTTCAGAGCAACGGTTTCTGAGCGGAATCTGCAGCGGCGCATTTGATTTTGCGCCCATCAATCGCCCGGATTCGGTGAGCAATTCAGCCCAGCTTGCCGCATGGTTCGACGAGAGTTTTACCCGCAACCTGGCACAATTGAAGCAGCTCACGGGCGAGCAACTGGCCAAACCCATCGATTTTCGAGGCATGATGCAATTGCCGGCCATCATGTATTTGCAGCTTGCCATGAGCCATTCGATCCATCATCGGGGACAACTATCCATGTACCTGCGTCCCGCCGGAGCCAAGGTGCCTGCAATCTACGGCGAGAGTTACGACTCGGCACAGGCGCGCATGGCGGCTGAAGGCAAGGCTAGCTAGCAGAAGAGCGGGTTATCGGGACGTCGCAGCGCGGCCAAATATTGATGCCGCCGCGCTGCTTTAGATGAAGATTAGCGGAGCGCTACGAAAAGATTACCCGTGGCGATGTGCGTTGGTAGTTGCGCCTATGAGCTTTCGCGTCGAAAGATGACTTGATCGAGTAGAACATAAGCTGTTTTTGCGCCAAATAATCCTGCGAGGCAACCAGGTTGCACCTCTATGTTTACATCATTCAACTGATAGAACTCCCAGCCCTGGGCTGCATACTGGTTAATAACAGCTTGAAGCTGTGCACTCACTTCACCAGCAGACTGGCTGCTTTTTATCTTTCCGATAAAAGGCACCACTTGATATTGGTACTTGGTCAACGCGTTACCCTCCTTTTAAGAAACTATGGAACGTCAAACCCTCCATGTGGAGGTCGGCAGCGTCGCAGACGGTCTAATGTTTTGACGAAACCAACCACTACTCCGTATTTCTCGATCGCCATTACGGCAAAGTTAGAACATGAAGGTTCAAACCTACACGAGTTACGAACACGATCGGGTGCAACTCGCTGGTATAGATGAACAAGACTAATCACAGCTTGTTTCATGAAATTTCCGAATATTTGTAAATAGTTCGCATAGTATACACGTAAATTCATTGAAAGCGAATGATTTCCCAAAATAGGAAAATATGAACCATGACGATGACCGCAGCCTGCAGCCCCTTGGCTGGCCTGATTTGATTGAAAAGATCCGCGCGCGGACACCGGCGCGGGTTTTGGTGGAGCGATCGGGGGCCGCTTATCGTACTCCTACGCAACTGGAGCTGCGCCAGGCGCACGCGGCGGCGCGCGATGCGGTGCGAACAGAGCTTGATTTGGAAAGAGATATGGGTGCAGAGTTTGTCCAGCGCTGGAAGCTCATGGAGGTTTCCACTTGCGCGAGATCCAAGGACGAATACCTCCTTCGTCCTGACTTGGGCCGGCGACTGAGCGACGATGCCCGGCAACGGCTCTCGGGTTTCCCTAAGCAGCCTGATCTGCAAGTGGTGATCGGAGACGGACTCTCGGTAACCGCAGTCGCCGCCCAAGCCCCGCAGCTTTTGCCACTCATCGTTGAACAAAGCCGTAGCCATGAATGGGTTTTGGGTCAACCATTTGCAGTACGCCATTGTCGCGTCGGCGTAATGAATGATATTGGCGAAGTACTTGGTCCCAAAGTCATCGTGCTGCTGATTGGCGAACGTCCGGGACTGGCCACAGCCGAGAGCTTGTCCGCTTACATGGCATATCAGCCCGGCGCAGGCGATACCGATGCGGATCGCAATTTGATTTCAAACATTCATGCCCGAGGGGTTTCCTGCCCGGCGGCGGCAGCGCGGATTGCGAACTTGGCGGAGCAGATGTTGCAATCACGAATCAGCGGCACACAATTGAAAGAAACATTCCCGAAGCTGTCATCGTGATTTCGCCGGTTAGGGACAAAGGAGAACTGCTGCGCCGGTTGCCCTGATGAGCCTCTGAGATAGCTGCTTCGAAGTATCATCCATGGCCCCGGCATCAGAAAATCTACGGGAGAGAACGACAAGATCGAACCCGCTACTGTCGAAGACATCCAACAGCTTCTGCTGATCATTTGCGGCTATCAGCATGGTGCGCAATTCGATTCCGGCTTGCTCAGCCTGCCGCGAATACATTTGAACCAGTCGTTCGAGCCATCCTCGCTGCCATTCGTAATCTTCCGCCAAACTGGAAGGCTCAAACTTGTCTTGTAGAACTCCATAGATTCCGACCAACCGACAGAAGGTTGCGGCTTTTCGAGTACAGTTGCCATAAGTGCCTCCTTGCACAATCTACGGTTTTAGACTTTAAAAATCGTCTTGTCAATTCGACTCAAATCGTTTTTGCCGAGATATGCCTGTTATACTTTTTGCAAATGAAAATGATCCGTCTATTTGCGATTTGCGTGATTGTTCAACTGGTTGCGTGGAGCCAGCAAGCGCCGGTGCCCTTCCTGCAAATCAGCGGAGATGTTTCCCACCCCCGAACTTTTCAAGAGCAGGAGTGGAAACAACTGAAACACACATCGCTGTCGGCAACGAACACTCACGAGAAAAAGACTGCCACATATAGCGGGGTTCTTCTCCGTGACTTGCTCAGAGAAGCAGGGGTACCGTTGGGCGATGGCTTGCGAGGCAAAGCGCTGACTACTTGCATTGTAATCAGCGCCGCCGATGGCTATCAGGTAACGTTCTCGATTGCTGAACTGGACGAAAGCATCGGGAACCTGGAGGTCCTGGTGGCGGACGGCGAAGATGGTAAGCCCCTGGCGCAGACGGCAGGGCCGTTACGAATGATCGTACCCTCAGACAAAAGGCCCGCCCGCTGGGTCAGGATGGTGAAGACTATCCGCGTGGTCGCTAGTCCTTCAACAGCATCACTTCGGTAGACTTGATCACTGCCTTAACGCTGTCGCCCTTTTTCAGGCCCATCTCTTCCACGCTGCGCCGGGTGATTACACTCTCGACTAGGTTGCTGCCCACTCGCACGGTCACGTGGGCCATGATCGTGCCCAGTTGGATATCTTCAACGACACCTGGTAGCTGATTCCTTGCAGAAAAAGTCATAAGAGTATGCTCCTGATGATGGATTTTATAATATCGTATATATATATCGAATCGATTTGACTTTATTCGTCGCTGCATGATAAAAACCGCAGCTAGCTCATTGAATTGACTGCATCGTTAAGCATCCAGTAAGTGGGAGAGCGGTGTCTCTTCTTGAGTTGGCCCAAACCAAAAAAATTTAACAAATTCAGGAAAGAGGAGTGAGTAATGAGATTTTCAGCGGTCGCGGTTTTATTGCTGGTGGTTTCAGGCCTGTTGTCGAGCCAGGAGGTTGCCACGTCAACTGGCGGGGCAGACAAACCTGGCATCGCGGATGAGCTAAGCCGGTTACGCAATGCGATTCTTCAACAGCAAAAGCATCTTGAGGAGCAACAGAAGCAAATGGCAGAGCAGCAACGGCTTATGAACGAGCAGCATGAGCAGATCGTCCATGAGCAGGAGGAGATTGAGAAGCTGCGCCTAAAGGTTGCGGAGATGGGGAGCGTATCTTCTGCCGGCAGCCAAGGCGTTCCGCACGTGGTCGATGCAACATTAAAAACTGCGCCGGCAGGGAATACGGCCACTGTACAGGGTGACTCCGAAAGAGTTAAAGAATCTCCGCTCTCCTTCCGTATCGGCGGCATGGATTTCACTCCGGGTGGCTTCGTGGAACTTGAGAACGTCTTTCGTACCACGAATTCAGGATCGATCGTTACTACCAACTTTGGCACGATTCCGTTCAGCAATACTACCCAAGGCCATCTGACCGAGGACCGACTCACTGGGCAGTTTTCACGACTCAACCTGAAGGTCACCGGAAAGTTCGGCGCAAATGACATTACCGGCTTCGCGGAGGTGGACTTTAACGGAAATGACGCCAGCAACGCCTTCGTGACCGGCAATAGCCACACGCTCCGCGAGCGCCTGTTCTGGGTAGATGTAAAGCGGCACAAATGGGAGATCCTGGGCGGACAGAGCTGGAGCTTTGTTACTCCCAATCGCCGGGGCCTATCACCTATGCCCTCAGACTTGGCGATTACTTATGACGAGGACGGTAATGTCCAGGTCGGCATACCGTACACGCGGGCGGCAGAATTTCGCGCGATCTATCATCCCAACGAGCACTTCGCTGCGGGCATAGCTATTGAAAATCCAGAGCAATTTACCGGCAGTGGCGTGGGCGAGGTTACCTTTCCCAATGCCTTCAACCAGCAACTCGCATCCCAATTTGATCCTAACAATGTCAACAATACGACGCCTAACGTTGCGCCCGACGTGATCCCCAAGATCGCCTACGACACGGAGGTCGCCGGTCGGCACTTCCACGCGGAAGCCTTGGGGCTGCTCACGACCATCAAGACAGCCACCCTGGCTCCAGTTGTGGGTTCGACCTTCCAGTCGAATTCGAAGGTTGGCGCCAGCGGCGGCGCAGCCATGAATTTCGAACTGGCCCATAATTTCCGAGTGCTAGCCAATGCCTTATACGGTGCCGGTGGTGGGCACTACATTATTGGGTTAGGACCAAATGCGGTGGTGCGGCCGGACGGCAGTCCGTCTTTGGTGCACGCGGGAACGGGGCTGGTTGGATTTGAATATCAACCCACGTCCAAGACCCAGTTTGGCCTTTACTACGGCGCGGCCTACTTTCAACGGAACGCATTTCTCGATACCAGCGCCGGCGCAAAGCCGAATACCATCGTCGGATTTGGCGGGCTGGGGTCCGCTAATACCAACAATCGGGCCATTCAGCAGCCCACTTTTGACTGGACACAAACTTTCTGGCGAAACCCGCAATATGGAGCGATCCAACTGATTACCCAGACTTCTTATCTAACGCGCAGTCCGTGGTTTGTGCCTGCGGGCGCACCCAAGAACGCGCATCTGGTGATGGTGTACACAAGCATGCGTTATGTGCTGCCGTAAAACCTACGTCCGCATCACCATGACTTCTGTGGACTTGATCAGGGCTGAGGCGATTTGGCCCTTTTCGAGCCGCATTTCTCGAGCTGCGTCGGCGGTGATGATGGACGTGAGATGTTGGCCCGCGATGGAGAGAGTTACTTGGGCGAGCAGGCCTTCGATTTTCAGGTCGACGATGCGGCCTACGAGTTGGTTACGGCCACTGATTTTTCTGAAGTTCTGTCTGCGGTTTTGCGCGGGCCCGCTCCGTGGCGTGGGCGGCAGCAGGCGGTCGATCTCGGTTTCCGGGATGCGGTGATGTCCGCCCTGGGTCTTGACTGTCTTGATCTTTCCCTTATATATCCATTGCTTCAAAGCGGGATAGCTCACGCCCAGCACTTTGCAGGCATGGCTAACGGGATAAAGTTTCGGCCGTATTTGCTCTTTCGTACTCATTGTCTACTCCTGTTCTTCGCAATCAGGGTGAGCGGATCTTTCTCCCATTCAATCAAAGAGGAGACAGCAACGAGCGCAAGGATGAGGTTGCAGGAGCGCTGCACAGTTCATCCCAGCCGCCTTGTTGCACAATCCTTCCCTGCTCCAGCGCGACCACCTGTTCCGGACACAGCCGCCTTAGAACTTCGGCCTGATGGTCCACGGCAATCATGCTAAAGCCGATGGTTTTGCTCCAAAAAAGCAAGCTGTCAATCAACTCGCGGACTAGCCCGCGATCCAGGCCGGCGAAAGGCTCATCAAGCAGAAGCAGCGGTGGCTTGCGGGCCAACATGCGCGCCAAACTGACGCGCCGGGCCTGACCTCCGGAAATCAACGCTGCCGGAGCATTCCACAGCGGCGCCAGATGCAAGCGGTCACGCAAGGTCGAAATCCATTCAACTTGTTCCTTTTCCTGCCGTCGGTCCCGGGACATACCAAAGTTGATATTTTCGCTTACGCTCAAGTGAGGGAACAGGCCGGGTTCCTGGGTCAGGTATCCAATCGGCCTCTTGTGCAAGGGAAGAGAGGGCGGAAAAACCTTGACGCCGTTTACTTCGACATGGCCGTCGTCTGGTTCCTCAATTCCGGCGATGCAGGCGAGAACCGTACTCTTGCCCGCGCCAGATGCGCCAAATAGAGCTAACGATGATCCCCTGGCCAGTTCCAACGATACATCGGCACGGAGTTCCCGGCGCGTCTTGATGATCCGAGCCTTAAGCATGGCGCCTACGCTGGGCCAATACATGAATCAGCCAGGGAAACGGAAGGGCCACCGCGAGAAACACTATCAGCAAGGGCATGACGGCAGGCAGTCCAAAGCTCTGAAGATTGATCCAGAGTTGGATGGGTATGCCCGAAGGATAGTATGCGGTAACCACGACGGCGCCAAATTCACCAATGGCGCGGACCCAGGCAAGACTGATCGCTACAGCCAATCCCAATCGCGACAGCGGCAAGGTGACGCGAAGAAAGACCTTCAAAGGAGTAAGCCCAAGCAAGGCAGCCTGCTTTTGCAGCATCATCGGAACCGCATCGAGAGCGGCCACGGCTCCAAGCACGTAATACCCCATGCCGACGTAAACCTGGGTGGTGACAAACGCTGCGGCGCTATTGGTCATCACGATGCCATAACGTTCCAGCCACGCTCCAACCGATCCATAAGGGCCAAACGCGAGAGTCAGGAGAATGCCGAGAGCCAGAGGCGGCAGCAGAATTGGGATCAATAACAATGCCTGCCACAAGAGACGTTCACGCGCACTACAGCGGTTAATATAGGCCGCCAGCGGCGTACCCAGGACAACGATAATGACCATCGCCAAACCGGTGAGCAACAGCGAGACTCGAACGGAGGCCAGCGCCGAGCCGCGCACGTCGTGATCCCACTGCCACGGGCCGATGCGCGCGAACAATGCAGTGAACGGATACAAGAGAGCGCCGGCAAATAGTGCGGCTCCGACCCTCGAAATCCAGCGATGGCGGGTAATCATGCGTGAAGGGCGGATGCGTCCCCCGGTGGATCGTAGTAGGAGTGGCGGAATATTTCCTGGGCCACGTCGCTTTTCAGCCATTCTACGAAGGCTGTCGCACCTTTACTATTGGGAGTACCTTTCAAGGCAGCAGCGTAATAGATCAACGGCTCCGGGCTATAGGTTTTGCCTCCCAGGGTGAGAACGACATCGGGATGTTCGGCATGAACGTTTTGAGCGCTCAGATTGATCTCTTTGGGCAGAGAGATATAAGGAATGTTGAACGGACCGGGCTGGACCTTATAAGCGGAAGCAGCGTCCAATTCCCCGCTCTGCAAGCGTGCTTGCACGGTCGGCTCCGTAAAGATCTGCTTCTCATTTATTACAGGACCCAGAATCTTGGCGACGAGATCAGGCTGTTTGTATCGTTTAGCGGCCAGCATGAGGGTGAAGATGATATTGCGTCCCTGGGGATCGGTCACCGGATCGGTGCGTCCAAAACGCAGTTTTGGTTCCTGGAGGATCTCCCACCAGTTACGCGTTCCTTTAGCTGCCTCTGCCAACGGTGGCGCAAAACGGCTTTTGGGACTATAGGCGATAACGATTTCAGTGCGGGCGACAGGCATTGCAGTTTCGGACTTTCCAGCCTGCAAAACGATCAACATAGGCCCGGGTGTCACCGGAATGAAAACGTCTGGCCGGATACTTCCGCCCACAATCAACTGCGCCAACGCATTCGATCCCTGCGCGCGGCCACGCATGTCGAGTTTCAAATTCTGTGCGACCGAAGCTTTCAGCGGGCCTTCCATCATGGAGCCCATAGAACCGGCATACGCCACTTCCAGTACGGACAATTCAGCAGCCAGTGGATGCACTGAAAGTCCGGCGGTCGCAACTCCAGCAGCAAGACAACCCGCGCCAAGGAGGAGTTGTCGCCGAGTCAGGTTGTTGTTTTCTTCTTTCATGTTGAAATACGATTTAATACGATATTGACCGCTACTGTCAAAAGGTTTAAACGTGTTGGGGATAGGCTAGGCAGCCAAAATTGCGGCACCTATAGAGAGATTCAGCCGTCCCCTGAAGGGGACGGCTTCTGGAGTTTCTACATTTGTACTCACGATTTTACGGGGTTAAGTCCCCGAAGGGGACGTCTGACAGTAGCCCAGCATGATTCGGCGCTGTCAGGCGCCGAATCCAATGCTGGGTTAGGTTCAAAACCATCGCAGTCCCGTTAGGGACGGCTGAATCATTCTTCCTGGATTCCGTAAGCCGCCAATAATCTCTTGAATTCCTCTTCAAAGCTGATCCGCTTGTGAGGTTCTGGTTGTCGCCGGATGTAGGCTACCCTCTTGTCTCGTTGGGACGCTCCGATAGAAGACGATGTGGAGCAGACAGCACAGATAGCTGTGAGACATAGAATTCAGCCGTCCCTAACGGGACTCCCATTGGTTTGGAAGGTAACCCAGCATTGGGTTCGGCGCCTGACAGCGCCGAAGTATGCTGGGCTACTGCCAATACGGTTCACTTAAGCTTTTGATGAACCTTTTCGATCAATAGCTTTAGTGCAGAGACAACCGAAAACCTGTGCCGCCCCGCTGGGGCTTGTCATTTATCCCTAATCTTTTCCCAGCGTTCACACGCTGGGCTAACTTCTTAGTGCGCCTCCGGCGCTGACCATCTGAGTCCTTGACAACTTCGAATTCCTTAAGTGAACCGTATTGGGGCTACTGCCAAACGTCCCTGCGGGACTCTATCACAGATTCCAAAGCACCTCCGAAATGTAGAAACTCCAGGGCACGAGTGAACTTCCTTCGGCGGACCTCA
>DASZEU010000230.1:0-2589 GCA_035940535.1 Candidatus Angelobacter sp. | reverse complement strand
TAATGATAGTCTACTGCGCGGACGAGCACGTCGTGGGTTCATCCACGCCCATGGAAATCTTGGGGCCCAGGAAATGTGGTTTTGTGCGCAGCAGATAGATATCGAGGACAGCTTTTACTTTGGCAAGTTTTTCGCGCTTGTGCGCTCCGGACGCATCGCCTAAGTCAACGTCTTGAGCGTTGTACCCGATGGCATCTATGCCCTCGTGGTTGCTCAAGAAGATGGCGCGCTGGTTGTGGAACTCCTGGGAAACGACCGTGATCTGCTTCAGCCCAAAGACGTCGCGGGCGCGCACGATGGAGTCCAGCGTCCGAAATCCTGCGCAGTCGCAATAGACCCGGTTCGTGGGTATGCCCGCTTGAAGCAGGGCTTCTTTGAAATCGGTGGCTTCGTCGTAGCCTTTGGTGTGGTTGTCGCCACTTACCAGGAGATAATCGACTTTGCCCGCCTGAAAAAGTTCGATGGCAGCGTGCAGCCGGCTATTGAAGAAGGGATTGGGAGTGCCATTCCCAAGCAGCCGCGAACATCCGAGAACCAGCCCTGCCGGGCGATGAGGTATCTCCGAAACATTCGTGTATAAGCGTCCCTTGGAGGCATGCCGCACCAGCGCCAAAGCACTGGCAATAGCTCCAATGAAGCACACTGCAATTACAAGAAGCGCCAGGATGATTTTGCGCGCCAACCTTTGTTTTTTGGGGAGGGACATTCTTAGCACAATATAAATGCTGCTAGCTTCTGGCTGCTAGCTTCTAGCCAGACATGTTCCACGTACTGCATAGAGGTGCTGACTTTGACCGGCGCCTTAACATCCACAGTTCTTGGTAGAATCGGCGCGCCGTCCTGATCACATTTATGGAGTCACTCGATGCGAAAATTGTTTCTTATATTTGCCGTTCTCTTCCTGCCGGTCAGTGTTGTGGCGCAGAAACCTCCATTGCTGCCGGAGAAAGATGTTGCGGCGATGGCCCAGGAAATTTCGGGCGAGGTGGCGAAGCGCAACCTGGAGGGCATCGCGCGCAATCACCGCCAGCGCGGCTCACGGGGTTTTCATGCGGCGGCTGAACTGGTCGCCGAACGTGCCCGGGCTTATGGGTTGAGCGATGTCCGCATTTTGCAGTTTCCTGCTGACGGAAAAATCTTCTATGGGACGCAACGGTCGCGCTTGGCCTGGGACGCCGATTTCGCCGAGCTTTGGGAGATGGGCAACAACGGAGGCACATGGACTCCCACCATATTGATGGGAAGTTACGAGGCCATGCCGGTCGCCCTGGCCGAAGACAGCGAGAGCGCCGACGTGACGGCTGACCTGATCGACGTGGGCAACGGCACCGCGGAGAGCGACTACGCGGGCAAAGATGTCCGCGGCAAGATCGTTCTCGCGGCAGCCCAGCCAGGTGGAGTGCAGGAATTGGCGGTGGAGAAGTTCGGCGCTGCAGGCATCGTCAGCTACGCGCAGAACCAACGCACTGCCTGGTGGGGAGAAGACGAGAATCTGGTCCGCTGGGGCCACCTGGAATCGTTTCCCAAAACCAAGACCTTTGGCTTCATGGTCTCTTTGAAAACCGCCCGTGCGTTGCGGGATCGCCTGGCGCGCGGAGAGCAGATACGGCTCCACGCCGTGGTGCGCGCCGGTGATCATGCAGCGAATTATGAGATTGTCACCGCAACCATTCCTGGCACTGATCCCAAATTGAAGGAAGAAGAGATTGCCTTCAGTTGTCATCTTGACCACCAGCGGCCCGGAGCCAACGATAATGCTAGCGGCTGCGTGACCATTCTTGAAGTTGCGCGCACCTTGCAAAAGTTGCTTACCGAGGGCAAGCTGGCGCGACCGGCACGAACCATACGATTTATCTGGCCTCCGGAAATCGAGGGAACAACTACTCTCCTGAATGCTCGCCCCGATCTGGCCCAGCACATCAAGGCGGCCATCCACATGGATATGGTGGGCGGCAGCCCGGTCACCAAGGCCATCTTCCACGTCACGCGCGGACCGCTCAGCTTGCCCTCCTTCGTTCACGACGTGGCCGAAGCCTTTGGCGACTTCGCCAACCAACAAAGCGAAAAGCTGGCCAAGACGGGTGTTACGGAATATCCCCTGGTCGCTCCAGAGGGCGGAAAGGAGCCTCTGCTGGCTGAGTTTGCTTGGTTTTCCATGGGCAGCGATCATGATGTCTACCAGGAAGGCTCGTTCCGTATCCCTGCAATCTACTTGAATGACTGGCCTGACCGTTACATTCATACAAATTTCGATTCCGCGGCCAACATCGATCCAACCAAGCTCAAGCGGGCCGCGTTCATCGGCGCGACCAGCGGATACTTTCTCGCGCAAACCACGCAGAAAGACGCAGGCGCAATTCATGAACAAACGCTGATTGCCGCGATGCGCCGCCATGCAGCCTACATGAGGCGCTCTCCAAATCTGTCGCCGGAAGAGATGGCCAACATCGTTCGGCAGGAATCCAGCTATCTGCGGCAGGCGACGGATTCGTTCGCTGCCTTTGTCGGAACGACGGCGGTTGCAGCGCAAAAGGGTGATGCCATACCCGCGTTTCTGGCTACGCCATTCCCGGTCTCTGCTGAAGCATC
>DASZEU010000229.1:0-23542 GCA_035940535.1 Candidatus Angelobacter sp. | reverse complement strand
ACGCTGGCCTGCATGAGCCTTCCCAAAGAATCCCAGCCATTCACAACCAAGAGATGAGGGCCAGTAGAAAGATCCATCTTGAAGTCCGTGTGTCCACCTTGGGTGCGAAAGATCTCACGATTGTCCGCGTAAACGATCATGGTGGAGGCGGGCTTGTCGCTGATGATGTTGGCGACGAACCTTAATGGATTCTTTGCTGCGTTCAGGTTCGCGGTGGGCGCGAGAAGTTGAATATGGGGGGATGTGGAGGCGGGCGGAAAGAAATCAGCCATCGGAACACCTGTGGCGCCGTTTCCTGGACACCCGCCCAGCGCCAGAGCATCGCACAATGTTCGTAGCAAGTCTTGATGTGTATAAAAAGTGGTCGAATGATAACCCGTCTTGACCCTTGGTCCGATTACCAGTGTTGCCACGCGTCCGCCGGTCCAACGAGCATCGAGGGGACTTAGATTGCCCTCGTCCCACACGATAAAGAGCAGGCCATCCTTCTGAAAATCCGGGTTCGCCAACAGTTGTGGAACATTGGCCTGAAGCCATTGATCGGCTTGGGCCAGGGTTCCATCATGGGCATCGTCGCCAGCGTCTGGCACAACGTAGGAGAAGTTAGGCAAGATGCGGTTGGCGATGTCCTGCGCGAAATTTGGACTCAAGGGGAGAAGGTTGAAGCGTTGGTTGCTATTAACTACGTCGCTGAAATATGCATACGGGTTGTGGCGCTTCAGGTATGGCCCGGAAGCAGCATAACCCGTGAACCCGATGGAAGGCAGGCTTTCCAAATAAGCCTTCCATGTCTGGCCGCTTTGCCAGACGCGCGCGGCGATGTGGTCCACAATGAATATTTCCAGCGTGCTGTTGTTGGTAGTGACCTGCGAGCCGGTCGTGAGCCACATGAGCGCTGCAAGGGAGTTGTGCTGCGTGGCAAAATAGTCGTCCGCCAGGCTGTACTGCGATACAAGCTGGTTGAAATACGGCGTGTTAACGTTTCCGATGACCTGCTCATAGCTGTGGTTCTCAAGAGTGATGACCATAACGTGACTCGAACGAGGCACCTGCGCTTGAATTGTTAAAGCAACCAGGAAGCAGACGACGACTAGCAAGGGCGAACGAAATTTCATGGCTTTTTACCTTGCGCGTAAACTTACTCGCACACAAGAAGAAGCCCAACCCGACGTATCCCCTAGCTCAAATGCGATGATACCTGCCCACAAAACTCAGGTATTTTTTCATCAAGATTTTACAAACTCAGTCATTAGTCTTTAGTCCTTAATGCACCTTGTTGGCGGAAATTAGGGCATTGAAACAGAACGGCGTTTCGTTGCTCCTCTGCTTGCTCCGCGAGTTTCATGGTCAGGCTTTGCTGCGAATGCGTCGGACCAGATACACAACGATCGCCGCGTTCATCAGCAGAACGGCCACCCTCGGCACCGTGGGGCGGTGGAGCGACTCATAGATCTCAACCGGCAGCAGCGAACCGGTGATCACGACAGTGAGCCATTCGCCCCATCGTTTTAGGCTCCAGAGGCCGATTCCTTCGAGCAGGAAGAGCCCGGCATAAATGAATGCCACTATGCCAATTCCATGGAGCTGCTTGGGTGTCAGATTGGCAACGCGGGAGAGAGCGTGCGAAATGTATGGGTTGCCGGGGTCCATGTGGAACGTCTCCACCATACGCTCTGCTAGAGAGGCGACGTCCTGGTGAACGAGATGCAAAACACCTGCCCCTGCCATAACCAGCAATAGCGCTTTCACGAATTTAAATGCGGCAATGGTACGCAGAAGTATGCGGCTTCGAGATGATGGTTGGATATGCCTTTGTCCGCTGGCCTTCCGGCTCATGTGCACCTGCGTCCATGGGTTGAGATTTTGTGAGACATTGCAGGCATTTATAGCATTTTTAGGAAATACTGCATCGACAAAAATTTCTCAGCTCTCCGCCGCCGGGGCCTGCACGCTCCTTCGGTCAACTGCAGTCGAAAATTATTCCTTTTATTTGCGTTCCGCTTCGCTGCGCGCAAGCCTATTCGCTCCGCTCAGGCGCAAGGAAGGGGTCCGTTTTTTCTATACCCGGTACTTACGATCTAGCATGGGTGCAATAACCCGCGCCCATTCTAGATCGACCCTTCGCCTCGTTCGGGGGGGCAGGCTGTACCGGGCTACTTTCATGCGCCTCCTTCGGCTTCCGCCTCAGGACAAGCTCTAAAGGGCCGTTCTTCCACTTTATCGGTGTATCCGAAGTTGACCTTGACCTGAGGGGGCGTGTCTGGGTTGCTGGTTTTGAGTGTGGGCTCTGCTGTTATGTGATTTCTGCGGTCAAGTTTTAACTCTGCCACGATGGCGGCGCGGGCCTTTCTGCATCTTTTCCAGGACGCGCTTGATTCCCTCAGCCACTGCGCGCCAGTACTTGTTGCCGTCTTTCCAGTCGCTCAGGGGTTTCGCATCTTGAGGAAGCACCTGGAATTGCTTGAGCTTCGATACTTCTTTCCAGCCGCACTCCTTGAGAACGTATGCAACCAGTTCCGCATCTCCTGCCAGCTTGCGTTCGATTGCCGTATCGAGTTCGGTGAGGACACAGAAATCGGAGGCTAGAAAATCGCGACTAAGCTGGCAGACGATGACATCGGCCGAGTTCAGTTCCTGTAGGGTGCTTTCTTCCCACCGTTCTCCGGCTGGGAGGGCGCGGTCGTACCAGGTCAGTATCTGGCCGTTCCGCTCCATCAGCTTGAGGTCTTTGCGTAGCTCATCCACGTATTTTTCATCTTTGTGTGAGTAGCTCAAGAATAGCTTGAGCGGTTCCGGCGATGAGCGGACCGGCGCTATCATACTGGGAATACTCTGCTTGGTTGCCTTGTTGTTGTGAAGCACTGGGATAGTGGTTGTCCCGCCGAGCAAGAAGGCCTCCAGTTCATCGCGGCGGTGCGGCTTCTCCGGCGCGCCCTGGGCGTAGACCAATTCCACCGGTTTGAATTCGTAATCGGAGTGAATCACGCTGAAGTTATGGCGAATGATAGCCAGCAATTGGGGGCGGGCAGCCTCAGGACCGTCTACGCAGATGCGTACCAGCCCCTCGATCGTATCGCTCTTGACCAGAGCCCGGCAGCCGCTGTCGTCATGATGCAGAATCACTCCACTCTTCCAGCGGGTTGCCGGCTTGCTCAGGTGATGGGTGCGGACGATGAAGCGGGGTAGCAGCCCTTCGGGCACAATCGAGTATTGATAGGCAAAGTTCAGGCACTCTGCCGCCTTAAAGCTGCGCGCATCCTCCGGTTGTTGATCATCGAGAAGCTGTGGAATCAGGATACGCTCCTTACTGTCTCCAAGGGGGAAACTCAATTCGAACTTTTCCATCAGGCCCAGAATGAATTCCACAGCCTCCGGCGAATACTTCTTGGGGCCAAGGACCTCCTCTGCTTCGCTCGGGGTGAATAGTCCTTTATTTGTGACGAAGGCATGAAGCAGTGCGTAGATGCCCTCGGTGACCCACTCGGGTTTCAGGACATAGGCGAAGCGCAGGCGTGGGTCGTCTTTGTAGTTGAGGGCGATGCCCAAATCGTGGAGAAAGCCCGCCAGGGAGTTCTGCTCGGTCGGGTTGCTTTCGCCGTGCTTGCGGCAGATGGCGCGGTACTCTTCAAAAGTCACGTATTCGGCAGACATCTGCGACAGTTCATCTTTGATGGCAAACCAGCGGCGCGGGAAGCTGGCCTTGAGGCTCTTCATCTCATGGAGTTGCTCCTGAATCGCTCGCTTTAACTGCGTGATGGATTTCGCGTCTTCGCAATCGGTCTCCACAAAGGCCCGGATGTTGTCCCCGTACTTTTCCAGCCAGCCGCCGCGATTTACATCAAATGGTTCGGATTTGTGCTTGTTCAGGACCACAATCACCGGTGCATTTTTTCCACCGAACGCCCGGATGAGGCGAAACCAGTAATCGGCCTCCTGGTCACAACCGCCGGTCCGCCGGTGTAATACCAACAGGTACAGACTGCGGGCGGTCAGGAAGAACTGATGGGTAGCGTGCATCATCTCCTGCCCGCCAAAATCCCAGATGTGGATCTTCACTTGGTTGCTCCCGGCAATCGAGCAAGACCAGTCGCTGATCTTGATGCCCTTTGTGGTCTTCTCCCCGCGCCTGAATTTTCCCGTCGTTAGAGTCTTAACAAGTGACGTTTTCCCAACCGCGCCCTGGCCAACCATAATAAGTTTAGCTTCGTTAAGAGGTTTTGCATTCACTAGGCTCTTAAAGTAGTTGAGGATCTCTCGCGGAGGCTTTGGTTTTCTGTCGCGCACGTTCGTTGCGACGTCGGCCCAACTTGGGCCGAGTATTTCCTCGGGAATTCTGAGACCTGGGTTTCCATGCAGATACAGAGCCCTCAGCCTTGGCAATTGGCCCAATGATTCGGGGATGGCCCTGATCTGGTTGTTGCTGAGGTGGAGTTCCCGCAGATTGGCAAGCTGGCTCAGAGTCTCGGGAATGGCAGCGATATGGTTACTGTTGAGTTGGAGGCTCTGCAGATTGGCAAGTTGACACAAAGCCTCAGGGATTACCGTGATCCTGTTCATGCTGAGGTGGAGCGCTTGGAGCTTGGAAAGCTGGTGCACCGTTTCGGGGATGTCTTTGATCTGGTTATCGCTGAGGTCGAGCGTCCGGAGATTGGAAAGCTGGCACACTGTTTGCATCGCCTTGATCTCGTTGTGAAAGAGGAGGAGATGCTGGAGATTGGCAAGCTGGCCTAAAGCCTCGGGGATGGCCACGATAGAGTTATTGATGAGGCTGAGCTCCTTTAGGTTGACGAGCTGGCACACAGTCTCCGGAATAGCCGTGAGATTGAGGCTGGACAAGTCGAGCGAAGAAGCGTTGGAATATTTGGCCGCTAGGATTCTATGCTCGGCTTCGTGCGAGAAATCTTTCATCCTTGGTCAATCAGCATAATTCCGTAGATATCAAATCACAACAGTTTCCTGGTACTCGCCAAAGACGCGCCGCAGGGCATCGGAAATCTCGCCTACCGTGCAATAGCTTTCTACCGCTTCAATGATGTGGGGCATCAGGTTGGCACCGGAGCGGGCGGCTTCTTCGACCCTACTGATGGCGGCTTCCCAAACTTTTTTTTCGCGCCGGGCGCGCAGAGCACGAACACGATCGACCTGGCGGCGCTCCAGGTCCTCATCGATGCGTTGAATGGGGATCGATCTTTCCTGCTCTTGCAGGAAGCGGTTGACGCCCACTACTACGGCTTCCTTGCGGTCTACCGCTTGTTGAAAATCGTAGGCAGCGTCTTGAATTTCCCGCTGGATATATCCCAGCTCAATGGCCCGCAGGGTACCGCCCATCTCGTCGATCTTTTCCAGATAGAGCTTAGCGCGTCCCTCTATTTCGTTGGTGAGGGACTCTATGTAATAGGAGCCGGCCAGGGGATCAATGGTGTGGGGAGCGCCGGTCTCGTAGGCGATGATCTGCTGGGTGCGCAAAGCAACGCGAACTGATTCCTCGGTTGGCAAGCCCAGGGCTTCGTCAAAAGAATTGGTGTGCAGGGATTGTGTTCCGCCCAGGACAGCCGCCATGGCCTGAACGGCGGTGCGAACAATGTTGTTTTCCGGTTGCTGCGCGGTCAGGGTTGACCCGGCCGTCTGGGTGTGAAAACGCAGCATCATGGAGCGCTCGTTGCGGGCGTGGAAGCGCTCTTTCATGATCCTGGCCCACAGGCGCCGGGCGGCGCGATATTTGGCGATTTCTTCCAAGAAGTTGTTATGGGCGTTGAAGAAGAAAGAAAGGCGAGGGGCAAAGCGGTCAACATCGAGTTGGGCTTGAATGGCAACCTGCACGTAGGCAATGGCATTGGCCAGCGTAAATGCCACCTCCTGAACGGCGGTGCAACCGGCTTCGCGCATGTGATATCCCGAGATGGAGATGATGTTCCATTCAGGAACATGTTCGTTGGCGTAGGAAAACATGTCGGTAATAATGCGCATGGCCTGCTGCGGAGGATAGATGTAGGTACCGCGGGCGATGTATTCCTTCAGAATGTCGTTTTGCACCGTGCCACTGAGCCTGCTTACGCGTGCCCCGGAGCGTTTGGCGGTGGCGATATAAAGAGCAAGCAGGATGCTGGCAGTGGCGTTGATAGTCATGGAGGTGGAGACTTTTTCGGGATCGATGCCGTCGAAGAGCCGCTGCATGTCTTCGATGGAATCGATGGCCACGCCTACTTTGCCGACCTCACCGGCGGCCATGGCGTGATCTGAGTCCATGCCGATCTGCGTGGGAAGATCAAAAGCCACGGAAAGGCCTGCGGTGCCATTGGCCAGCAGATACTTGTAGCGTTTATTGGACTCCTCGGCATCACCCATGCCGGCGTACTGGCGCATGGTCCAGAGGCGTCCGCGATACATGGTGGGTTGCACGCCGCGGGTGAAAGGAAATTCTCCAGGGTAGCCTACGTCGCGGTCATACTCCCAGCCCTGGAGGTCGCCAGGCAGGTACACAGGCCGGGGTTCAATGGTCTTATTCACTTTCTTATCCGCCGCGCTTTCAAGAAGCAGGCCCAACTGAACCAGCCACAAAAGAGCGTGACCGCAACTGTGACCCAGAGTCTTTTCGGGTCGCCTAACAGGCCGCTATTGTGAATAACCTTAACTGCTTCAACTCCGGCGCGGACCGTGAAAAAGGCAGCCAGAAGCCCCACAATTTCCAGCCACAGGGAATAAAATGTCCGGGCAAAGGAGGTGGCCAGTGACTTGGCCCCGCTGAAGAGCGCGTAACCAAGGCGGCTGCGCGTGAGCGCCTTTGCAGAATTCTTCAGCAGTGAGATGTTGCTCATTTGGAGTCCATTGTACCTTGAAAAAGTACGGCAAAAAATGTACCGTGAAAATCGAGAGATGCGGCTGAAAAAGGAATGAAACAGCCATGCTTGATTCGGCATCCAATTGAATAAGTCTGACCAGCATCAGACAAGGGAGCGCAACGTGGATACACGGCTTAAACGGCTGATGAAGGAGCTCGGGGACGCCATTAATGGTTCGCTCTCCGAATCAGAGCAGATTGCCCAGGCAATTGCGAAAATCAAAGAGCAAGGATATGACATCTTTCTGGTGCTGGAAGCTACCATCGGCTTCAACCGCAAGACTGAAGAGTCCGCTCCCTCTACGCCGGAGTTGGTCCGCGCGCGCAGCCGCAATGGAGAGCCGGAGCTGGCCATGAATGCCAACGACGTTCGTTTTCTCAAATCTTTGCGCATCAGTGTGGATGCCGCCTGAAGCTACAACCAAAAACCAAAAACCACCACCCTTCGGCGGACCTCAGGGCAGGCTACGGCAGGCAGATGTTGAGAAAACCGAGCTACGAGAAGAACTTTGATTGGGGCTCCGAGCCGTTGAGAGATTTTGCGCGAACGAATAGATTTCAAAACGCTTTGTCAGTGACGTCCAGCCATGCTGCACTTTTTATTTTTTCTGTTAGCATTTAATGCTTGCGAAGTCTGGGGCAGTCTTGAGCTCTAGCGGTAGTTGCGGAGCCTCTCTATGAGAAATACCCTGGGAGTACTGTTAGCAGGTGGCGCTGGTGAACGCCTTTATCCTCTTACTCGTGATCGCGCCAAACCAGCGGTTGCTTTTGGGGGGACTTACCGCATTATTGATATAACTCTCTCCAATTGCATCAATTCCGACCTGCGTAAGATCTATATTCTCACTCAATACAAGGCGCTTTCATTGAACCGCCATATCCGCGAAGGCTGGGGATCGGTGGTGGCCCGGGAGCTAGGCGAGTTCATTGAGATTTTGCCGCCCATGAAGAGAGTGAGCGAGAACTGGTATCTGGGCACAGCCGACGCCGTTTATCAGAACATCTATTCCATCGGCAGCGAGCAACCCAAGTACGTGCTCATTCTCTCCGGAGATCACATCTACAAGATGAACTACCAGCTCATGCTGGACCAGCACTGCGCTGCCGACGCGGATGTGACGCTGGCCACCATCCTGATCGATCCCAGTGAAACGGACCGCTTTGGAGTGATGGAGATCAACCGGGACGGACGGATCACCGGATTTGAGGAGAAGCCACGGGTCACGAAACTGCGCTCACCTTATCATCCGGAGATGGTCTCCGGTTCCATGGGGGTATACCTGTTCAACACCGATGTGCTGCTTCCGGTGCTGCTCAAGGATGCGGAAGACCCGAGTTCTTCGCATGACTTTGGACACGACATCCTGCCCAAGATCCTCGACCAATACAAGGTCTACTCGTTCAATTTCATTGACGAGAACAAGAAGGAGGCGCTCTACTGGCGCGATGTTGGCACGCTGGAAGCGTATTACGAAGCCAACATGGACCTAGTGGCGGTTTCACCGGTGTTCAATCTCTACGATAAGGCGTGGCCCATCCGTACGCATCACCGCCAGTATCCGCCGGCAAAATTCGTCTTCGGGGAGCCAGGCCGCACCGGCACTGCGGTTGATTCGATCGTCTCTTCCGGATGCATCATCTCCGGCGGCAGCGTCAGGAACAGCGTGCTCTCTCACGACGTTAGGGTCAATTCCTACTCAGAAGTGGAGTCCAGCATTATTTTTTCGCACGTAAATATCGGCCGCCACTGCCGCATCCGCAACGCCATTGTGGACCGCGATGTGCATATACCCGAGGGCGCCATCATCGGATATGACCCGGAGCTCGATGCCAAGAATTTTCTGGTCACCGAGACAGGTATTACGGTAGTTACGCGTGACTATTCGCTTTTTGAAAGCCCGGTGACGGTGAATTATTTCACGTCAGAGTGATTTGTAATTTTTAAGACCTGTCCCCCGCTGCGCTGGATATTCATGAACCGCGTTGCGAAATTCTGAAGGTCATTGTCTCTAAGCGGTGCATATTCGATTTCCTCTTTGGACCAAATCAACAGATTGTCGCATTACGATCCTGGCCAAGTTCAGAAAGCCTCTGTCGCCCCGCTGGGGCTCGGCCATGGTTCTATCCTATCCCAGGCCTTAACCACCCCAACCTGCGCAAAAACAGCGCAGGTTGGGGACCCCGGTACGGCCTGGGCTAAACTATTCCGCGCCTCCGGCGCTGGATGCTCAATCGTCCGCCAATGTTCTCTAGTGCTTAATTGCTCTTGCTAATTGCTGGCTGGGTGCTGACGGCTGAATGCTGAGTGCTTGCCACTGGCCAGGAGCCGAATACTGACGCTAGTAAGTAGAGGCTTCCAACCATGTAGAAGCCCAAGGCCAAGCTCTTGCGATGCGACACGGCGCCTACTGCCAGAGAGAGGAATAGCTGTAGACATGTGGCGGCAAAGTAAAACGTATTCTGCACGCGTCCCATGAAATGTTTGGGAACCATCTCCATGATGGTGCTGGAAATCGCAACACCGCCCAAGGCCCTGCCGCAGCCCATGGCGCAATAAACCATGACTGAAACCAACAGGGCAGCACTCATTGCTGTAGAGCCGAGAGCAATGCGCCCATGCACGTGAGCGCCGACCAGTGGCAACAATATCAATGAAAATCCCAGGACGGCCATAGCGACACCAACGGCCCGCCGGTGGCCAGTTCCACGAATCAATGCAGGCGTAAACATCGCGCTCATAAAAGCGCCGATGGCCCAGCCTCCATTCAACCATCCATAACCCACTGCACCTGCTTGCAGAATACGATCGCTGAAGGGAGCGGTAATGACTCCCTGGGTCAACATCGCTCCGATGAACAGCGCCCAGCATGTTCCCATCAGCAGAATTTGCGGGCGAACGCGGATAAACGAGATGCCTTCTTTCAATTCGTGGAAAAAGCGGCCCACTGTCCCTTCCGGCGCATCTTCACCGGCCTCGACCGTAACTGTATGGTGGCCCTTGCGGACAAACAAGTAGCATGTAAATGAAAGCAGGTAGCTGGCAAAGTCAATGAACAATACTCCGCTGAGACCAATGGAGTTATAAACAAAGCCGACCATGGCTCCGGCAATCAGCCATCCGCCTTGTACGCCCGCGATCAGAAAGCTGTTGGCTTGCGTGAATTTCGATTCCGGCGAAAGTTCCTGAATCAACGCCGTGATCGTTGACCAAAACAGCCAGAATCCGGTTGCCACCATGATGCTCATCACGTAGACCTGCCACAATTGGGCCACGCCCCGGTAGGCAAGCACAGCTACCACCAGGATGATGACGGCCCGAGCTACGTCGAGTGTCATGAGCAGCTTTCTTCTATCTTGCCGGTCGATGAACACTCCACTAAAGGGCAGCATGACCAGCACTGGGATCGTCTGGAGCACAAGCAGCATACCCAACGATGTTTCAGAGTGCGTCTTCTGAAGCACGTACCATGTGACTGCGGCGGAGTTCATTCCGCTGCCGATCATGGAGATCACATTGGCGACAAAGATGAGCCGCAGCCCGCGATGTTGAAGGATGTTACGCACGTCTAATCACTTTAGCATTCTTGCCGTGCAAAATTTAATGGGATAATGACCAAAGTGCTGACCTTGAGTTGCCACAGATTGTCGACGATGGGAATCCTGGTGGCCACACTAGGGCTGGCCGCGCCTGTCGAGAATCCGAGCAAGCCGCTTACTGCTTATTTTGAAAGTGCAAACGTACTGTTGGCGGCGGATGACTCTGGCAGCCGCCAGCTTGCCTCGCTGGGACCGTGGGTGTTTGGGCCGCGCCTGGAGCAAGGCAAACCCCTGGACAAGCGGTTGAACCTCTACGTAGTGGTTCCGGGCAAGCAATATCGTTCGCCCACTTCTCCTGAGTACGACCACACGTTGATCGTGAACGGCTTGACCCACGATAACCCGCGCGAGTGGGACATCTTTTGGTGCCTGGTGCTTGATCCGAAACTGCGTGAGGATTTTCAAAGCGAGAAAGATTTGATTGTCGCTGCGCATGAAACTTTCAAGCCCGCCGACTTGTTTGATTTGGAAGATGTGCCCGCACGCAGCGTGCTGACCGAAGAGTTTGGAGCACGTACTCTAGCTGACCTGCGACGTTACCGTCATAAAGATGGAAGCATGCCCCGCCTGCTGATCTTGCCGGCGCGCTTTGCGATCCGAGCCACTGTGGAGATGCCGGAGTCTGGATCGTCGAAATAGCGACTAAACCCGTTACACCGCAAAGGTCGCGAAGGGCGCAAAGGAACACCAAAGTCAAACCAAAGTCAAAACCTCACCGCAGAGGTCGCTGAGAGCGCAGAGGGCCGCAGACAAGCCAACCGCAATTTAAGCTTCTCTTCCCGTAGAGTAAGCGCCATCGTGTGTTTTTTTGGCAAACTTTTCGGCCGCTTTGACCAAATCGAACTTTTCTCTGCGGATCTCTGCGTTTATCTGCGCCCTTTGCGGTGAGGTTTTGATTTTGAAGTTCCTTTGCGTCCTTGGCCGTGGATGATTTTTGTATACTGACAGATTAGGCATCTGTTGAGGAAATGATCTGCTTCCTTTTATCCATATTGGACCGTTAGCGATACCTACCTTTGGGCTATTGATGTGGCTGGCCTTTGTGGTTTCATTTCTTGCTCTGCGGGCCGAGGTACGCCGGCGCAATTTGGAAGTTGATCCGCAATCTGTGATTCTCTGGATGGTGATAGCCGGAATCGTGGGGGCCAAACTCTGGCATGTCATGGACACTCCCGCAGACCGGCCGACGTGGGCGATTCTCACGAGTCGCGCCATTTTGAGTTGGTTCCAAAGTGGGTTTGCCTGGTTCGGAGGTTTCACTGCTGGCATTGCAGCGCTCTTATATTTAGGACACAAATATCGCATCGGCATGCTCAAGATGCTCGACATTTGTAGTCCGGCTGCGGCCCTTGGCTATGCGGTTGGCAGGATCGGCTGCCTCATCTCTGGTGATGGGGACTATGGCATTCCCACAAATTTACCTTGGGGGATGGCGTTTCCCAACGGGTTGGTTCCAACGACCCAGCGGGTTCATCCGACACCCATTTACGAGTTCCTGGCTGGGATGCTGATCTTTTGGTATCTATGGAGGCGCGGAAGCCGGGCCATAAGCCATCCTTTGGCCGCTGGCGTTATCACCGGCGAGTTTTTGATTCTAAGCGGTATCTCGCGTTTTTTGGTGGAGTTCATCCGCATCAACCCCAGGGTCATTTTGGGGATGAGCAACGCGCAGCTCACGGCTTTGCTTTCGGCAGTTGCGGGAGTTCTATTGCTGATCTTTGCGAGGCGTCGATTTCGCAAGAAGGACCCGGTCCAGCGCGTCTTCGAGCACGTGACCCAGCACGGAAACGATCCTAAACCCGAATATCATCGCGCCACCTTGGAGTGTCCCCATCCGGAACGCTGGAGAATGTTTGACACCATGACAGCCGAAGTAGAGGTCCTAGAGTTTTTGAAATGCCTCATGACCACCGTCAAACCCAAGGTGGTGGTTGAAACGGGAACGTTTATGGGCGTTAGCACTGTGTATATGGCGGAGGGAATCAAACAGAACGGGTTTGGCAAGCTCGTGACCTGCGAACCCGACCCAGCCATTTTTGCCAATGCCAAGAAAAAGATTGACAGCGCGGGTCTGCAAAAATGGGTGGACTACCGTTGCGAACCCAGCCTCAAAACCAAGGTCACGGGAACCATCGATGTTCTATTCTGCGACTCGCTGCCGGAACTGCGTGAACCTGAAGTCCGCTACTTTCTTCCCCAAATCAATCCTCATGGGCTCATCCTGATGCATGATGCCAGTTCCCATCTGAAAACGGTTCGCGAAGCCGCACTGCGCATGGAGCACGAAGGGCTGATCTCGGTGGTGCTGTTGCCCACACCGCGCGGCCTGGTTCTGGCGCAAAAGCGCGAAGGGCGGAAGTAACTTCTGAGGGGCAGAGCGGGTTCAGAGTGAGTGTAGACTGCCAGCGTTCTTACACCGGGGCTAAACAGGCCGCTGAAAAAATCAGTTCGTCACAGAAAGAGAGTTTGCAGGGGCTGAAGCCTAGCCCCGTTCCACATTAGGTTGTGGAAAATCTGTGCAATTCTCGACTTTAGGAGTAGATTGCTATACGTTTTTCAGCGATTTACAGGGATTTGCCCCAGCCGTGAAGCAACTCACAAAAGATTTATTTTCAATGGTTTACAAAGATCGAAAAACTTGCACCGATTGAGTGGCATCCATGACATTGAAGCTAATGTTACCAAAGTAGATTTGCACACTTAGCAATATGAAACTTCTGGCGCGTCTCCTGCATCAGGCGTTTTCGCCTACTTTGAGCACTGCCAGGAATGCCTCCTGGGGAATGTCGACCCGGCCAATCCGCTTCATGCGCTTTTTGCCTTCTTTTTGTTTTTCCAGGAGTTTGCGCTTGCGCGTAATGTCGCCGCCGTAGCACTTTGCCAAAACGTTTTTGCGGATCGCAGCCACCGTTTCGCGAGCTATGATCTTGGCGCCGATGGAGGCCTGAATAGCAACCTCAAACATTTGTCGCGGAATCAGTTCCCGCATTTTTGTGACCAGGGCGCGGCCACGCTCATAGGCAAAATCGCGATGGACGATAATCGAGAGAGCATCGACCGGATCACCTGCCACGAGAATGTCGAGCTTCACCATCGGCGATTCCCAAAGACCAGCGAGATGATAATCGAGTGAAGCATAGCCACGAGAGATGGATTTCAGCCGGTCGTAAAAGTCCAGCACGATTTCGCTCAAGGGAAGTTCGTAGGTCAACATCACGCGGTTGGCGCTCACATATTCAAAGCCTTTTTGCTTGCCGCGTTTTTCTTCGACCAGCTTGAAGATGCCGCCGACATATTCTTCGCTGGTGAGAATGGTGGCCAGGATGATGGGCTCTTCCACTTTTGCAATCTCGGTTTGCGAGGGCCAGCGGGAAGGATTATCAACCTCCACGATCGATCCATCGGTCTTCGTGACTTTGAAGCGGACGCTGGGCGCGGTGGTAATCAGTTCCAGCCCAAATTCCCGCTCCAACCGTTCCTGAATGATCTCCATGTGCAGCAGCCCAAGAAATCCGCAGCGAAAGCCAAAGCCCAGCGCTGCTGAGCTTTCCGGTTCAAAAAAGAAAGAAGAATCATTGAGCCGGAGTTTCTCCAGGGCTTCGCGCAACGCTGTGTGCTCGTGGGCATCGACGGTGTAGAGGCCGGCAAAGACCATGGGCTTGATCTCTTCAAAGCCGGGCAGAGCTTCTATGGCAGGCCGATTGTCGTCGGTAATGGTGTCGCCAATTTTTGTGTCGGCCACATTTTTGAGGTTGGCGATCATGAAGCCCACCTCGCCCGCCACCAACTCATCCACGGTGACGGGCTTGGGTGTCAGGACTCCCAGAGCCTCCACTTCAGAAGTTGTGCCATTGGACCATAAACGAATTTTTGATCCGTTCCTGAGCGTCCCATGGAAGATTCTGGCCAGAATAATCACGCCACGATAGGGATCGAACCATGAATCAAAAATCAATGCCTGTAAGGGAGAATCCGGACTTCCTTTGGGCGGAGGCAGACGCTTGACAATTGCTTCCAGCACCTCTGGAACGCCAAGGCCAGTCTTGGCGCTAACCAGCAAGGCGTCTTTGGTATCCAGGCCCACCGTCTGCTCAATCATCTCTTTGACCCGTGGGATGTCAGCGCTGGGCAGATCGACTTTATTGATGACAGGAATGATCTCTAGCCTGTGGTTGATCGCCAAGTAGGCATTGGCCAGGGTCTGCGCTTCCACTCCTTGGGAAGCATCCACAACCAAAAGCGCTCCCTCGCACGAGGCCAGCGAGCGGGAAACTTCATAGGAAAAATCCACGTGGCCGGGCGTATCGATAAGGTTCAGTTGATACTCCTGGCCATCGGATGCAAGGTACTTCATGCGGACCGCATGAGCTTTGATGGTGATGCCGCGCTCGCGCTCCAAGTCCATGGAATCCAATACCTGCGCCTGCATTTCCCGTTGCGCCAGCGCGCCGGTCAACTCCAGAAGCCGGTCTGAAAGCGTGGATTTGCCATGATCGATATGAGCAATAATGGCAAAGTTACGTATGTGTGCACGATCCATGAGATGAACTGATCTTTCATTTTAGCATTCATGGCTGTTGCTATTTTTGAACTGGTCTTCGATCGGCAGTGGGGCATTGTGAATGTTACGACGTCAGAGCAAATGCACCGGGGCTGAACAGGCCGCTGAAAAAATCTATTCGGTCAGGGAAAGCGAGTTTGCAGGGGCTGAAGCCCAGTTGATTCAAAATGACTTTCGGCACGAGTAAACTCGTGCCCTGGAGTTTCTACATTTGTAATCACGATTTTACGGGGTTAAGTCCCCGAAGGGGACGTCTGACAGTAGCCACAATACGGTTCACTTAAGCTTTTGGTGAACCTTTTCGATCAATAGCTTTAGTGCAGAGACAACGGAAAATCTGTGCCGCCCCGCTGGGGCTTGTCGTTTATCTCTAATCTTTTCCCAGCGTTCACACGCTGGGCTAACTTCTTAGTGCGCCTCCGGCGCTGACCATCTGAGTCCCTGACTACCTCGAATTCCTTAAGTGAACCGTATTGACAGTAGCCCAGCATGATTCGGCGCTGTCAGGCGCCGAATCCAATGCTGGATTAGCTTCAAAATAAACGGAGTCCCGTTCGGGACGGCTGAATCATTCTTCCTGGATTCCGTAAGGCACCAATAATCTCTTGAATTCCTCTTCAAAGCTGATCCGCTTGTGATGTTCTAGTGGTCGCCGGATGTAGGATACCCTCTTGTCTCATTGGACGGTCCGATAGAGAATGTTCCATATCCCTCCTGCCAAGCACAAAATAGCTGTGAGACATAGAATTCAGCCGTCCCTAACGGGACTCCCATTGGATTGGAAGATAACCCAGCATTGGGTTCGGCGCCTGACAGCGCCGAACCATGCTGGGCTACTGCCAAACGTCCCTGCGGGACTCTATCACAGATTCCAAAGTACCTCCGAAATGTAGAAACTCCAGGGTACTAGTTTACTCGTGCCGCAAGCGTTTAGAATCAATCGGGCTTTAGCGTGGCTTCAGCCCCTGAGGCCCTCTGTCATTCGCGAGAAGACTTTTTTCCTAAGCTCTAAAGTCATGCCCTCTCCAGACATGATGCACAGAGCATTACTTCCACGGTATAGAAATATTAGTGCACGGTGTTGAGATTCGTTCACTTAGCCAGCAAAAAACGTATTCCAATCAAGACCATCAGTCCTCCCAGAATCCTTTGCAGGACGACTTCGGAAAGGTGCTGGGCCCAAGCGCCGCCAAAATAGCCTCCGAACGCATATCCCAAGGCAATCAGGAGCGCGGCCTTCAGGTCCACGCTGCCCGACTTATAGTATTCAAAAAAAGCCAGGATGCCGACCGGCGCCAGCAGCGCCGCCAGCGAGGTTCCCTGGGCTTTGTGCTGGCTCATGCCAAAGAAAAAGACCAGAGCCGGAACGATTAAGATACCGCCACCCAGCCCCACTATGCCGGATAGCATTCCTACCAACAGTCCAAGAAGTAAATAGGCGAAGATCATCGCACAAAATAATACAGGGAGGATTGCTAAAAGTCGCTGCTAGCTACTGGCTTCTAGCCAGAGTTACTCAAGTCTTCCTCAGTTCACCTAAAAGCAGGCTTTGCGAATTGGAAACCAAGAATGGCGCGGCCTTTCACCGGCTATTTGCTGCCGGGCCTCCACTGCATTAATCTGATCAGTCATGCTTCCCTTCAAGTTGGTTTATAGCGATGATTACTACCTTCCCATAGGCGCGCACGTGTTTCCAGCAGAAAAATACCGGCTGATTCACAAGCGACTTCTGGAAACCGGGCTGGCTGAAGCTTCCGATTTTGTGATGCCCCAAAGCGCCAGCGACCAGGACATCCTGCTAGTGCATACGCCCGAATATGTGCACAAATTGAAGACCGGGACCCTGTCGGCTATGGAAGAGATGCAGTTGGAGGTCCCCTACTCGCCGGAACTGGTCAAGGCTTTCTGGCTCTCCGCCGGTGGTTCCATTTTGGCCTCCGATCTCGCTCTGCAAGATGGCGTTGCTGTGAACATCGGCGGAGGCTTTCACCATGCCTTTGCCGATCACGGAGAGGGCTTTTGCGTAATCCACGATGTGGCGGTCGCCATCAAGCGTATGCACAAAGATGGCAGAATTCAACGGGCCATGACCGTGGATTG
Organism: Candidatus Angelobacter sp.; assembly: GCA_035940535.1. GTDB lineage: Bacteria > Acidobacteriota > Terriglobia > Terriglobales > Acidobacteriaceae > Angelobacter. Next base: position 6,446 of record DASZEU010000229.1, on the reverse strand, counting down.
CGACGTTCACGATGGCAATGGCACAGCCGGTATTTTCCCTCCGAAGACATACGCCAGCCAGCCTCTGCCCAGCATGGGTGGTGTGCAGTACAACTTGCGCAATACCAATGCGCAATTGCGAGATTGCAGCAGCTCCGGCAATCTGGAAGTCTTTACCATCTCACTGCACCAAGCCAATAATTACCCGGTTGTCAAGCCGCCTTCATCGATTGATGTGCATCTTCCCGATGGCGCTGATGATCACTTGTATCTAGCATGGCTGGACCAGGCATTAAGCTCGGCACTCCGCCAATTCGAGCCGCAGTTGATCTGCTACATCGCCGGCGCCGATCCCTACAAGGAAGACCAGCTCGGTGGGCTGGCGCTGACCCTCGATGGCCTGAAGACACGCGATGAGTTGGTGCTGCGGGTGGCGCGATCGCGTAATATCCCCATCATGATCACCTTTGCGGGCGGATATGCGCGCCGCGTGGAAGATACCGTCACCATTCACTGCAATACCATCATGGCGGCCAAGGAAGTGTCGGCGATATGCAACTCCAACTGATCCGCCACGCCACCCTTTTGCTGGAATATGCAGGGATGCATGTTCTTGTAGATCCAATGTTGGGCGACGCCGGTACGGCTCCTCCCATTCAGAATTCGCCGGAGCCCCGGCCAAACCCTCTTGTGCCTCTTCCATGTCCGGCTATAGAGATCGTGAGCGGCATACAGGCAACATTGGTGACGCACACCCACCGCGATCATTGGGATGATGCTGCCATACAAATTCTTCCTAAAGACCTGCCACTCTTCTGCCAGCCCGAAGATGAGGCCAAGATGCAAGCAGTACACTTCGTGAACACCGTCCCGGTGCAACATGCCAGGAATTGGAGCAACATTTGCATCACCCGGACGCGTGGACAACATGGGACCGGAGAGATTGGGAAGGCCATGGCTCCGGTGAGCGGCTTTGTCCTGCAAAATTCTGGTGAACCCACGCTTTACCTAGCCGGAGATACGATTTGGTGCGATGAAGTAGAGGCGGCCATCGAGCAATTCAAACCCGAGGTGACGGTGGTCAATGCCGGAGCCGCGAGATTCCTCCAAGGCGATCCAATCACCATGACCGCTGAAGACGTAGTTCAGGTTTGCAGAAAAACTTCCGGAGCCGTGATTGCAGTCCACATGGAAGCCATTAATCATTGCCTGCTGTTGCGCAAGCACTTAGCTCAAGCAGCGGATGCCGCAGGCGTGAAGGTAATCATTCCTCAAGACGGCGAGCGGAGGATATTGCCAAAACTTCCATGATGGATCAGTTCTTAAGTTGATGCTGGATGACGTTGATGCGCTGTGGCTGGAGTTCAAGGACAAAGCCAAAATCGGCAGTTCTAAAATATGCTTCCCGCCTTCTCGATCACTGGCTCTGTTGTAGGAGCACCTGAAAATCTGTGCCGCCCCGCTGGGGCTTGTGTGCATGTTTCTAAACGTTTCCCAGCGTTCCACTGCGTTTCACGCTGGGCTAACTTCGCAACGCGCCTCCGGCGCTGAGCATGAACGGTTCTGGGAGTCTTGATCGCCTTGGGAATTATTCTAGAAAGCGCAACCAATATCCGAAAGACCAGCATGCAGTGATTCGAGCATTTCTTTCTTGAGTTTCTGTTCTCGTAGTTAGCCTTGGGACGGTTGGGGCTGACACGCGCCTTCAGGCAAAATGACCCAACGTCGCCTGTTACAATAATTTAGAGGCCTGCGCGTCTGTCATCCTAAATCTCTGCGGGCTTTCCGCTTTTTTCTATGTTTGAAAATCTACAGGAAAAACTACAGCGAGCATTCAAGAACCTGCGTGGCCAGGGGACACTAACCCCGGAGAACATTCAGGAAGCGCTTAAAGAAATTCGCATGGCGCTGCTGGAAGCGGACGTCAACTTCAAGGTCGTCAAGCAGCTCATCGATCGCATTCAGGAAAAGGCTGTCGGACAGGAAGTGATGACCGCCCTTTCGCCTGCGCAGCAGGTCGTCAAGATCGTTCATGACGAACTGGTTGAGATTCTGGGCAAAGATACGGCCAAGCTGAAATTTGCTTCGCAACCGCCCACGGTCATTCTCATGGCTGGCCTGCAAGGTTCCGGTAAGACCACGACCTCGGGCAAACTGGCCGCATGGCTTAAGAAAGGCGGCCACCGCCCCATGCTGGTCTCGGTGGACGTCTATCGCCCTGCCGCGCGCCAGCAACTTAAGGTCGTGGCCGATGCCATCAAGACCATGCTCTATGAAGGCAAAGTCGAGAAGGCCGATACGCCAACCGTCGAACGGCTGGCGAAAGAGGCCCGCCGCGAGGCCATGAACACCGGATGTAATTTCCTGATCGTCGATACTGCAGGACGTCTCCATATTGATGATGAACTGATGTCCGAAATGGAGTCGCTCAAGAAGATATTGAATCCGTCGGAGATCCTGTTCGTGGCTGACGCCATGACCGGCCAGGATGCGGTCCGCTCCGCGGAAGAGTTCCATAAGAAACTTTCGATCACCGGCGTGGTCCTCACCAAGATGGATGGTGACGCTCGCGGCGGCGCGGCGCTCTCCATCCGCAATGTCACCGGCCAGCCTATTAAGTTCATGGGTGTAGGCGAAAAATATGACGCGCTGGAACCTTTCCATCCTGACCGAATCGTAGGGCGAATTCTCGGCATGGGCGACGTGATGACGCTCATTGAACAGGCCCAGGAAAAAATCGATTCCAAGAAGGCCGAAGAGTTTGCCAAGAAGGCCATCACCGGCGGCGGATTTTCCCTCGAAGATTTCCGCGACCAGCTTCGCCAGGTCAAGAAGCTAGGCTCGCTGCAAAACATCATCAAGATGCTGCCCAGCATTGGCCCGTTTTCGGGGATGCAAAAGGCTGCCGACAAAGTCGACGAAAAGCAACTCACGCGGGTGGAAGCGATCATTGATTCCATGACTGTCCACGAGCGCCTGAACCATGAAGTGATCAATGGCAGCCGCCGCAAGCGCATCGCCCGCGGCTCCGGAACCAGCGTCCAAGAGGTGAACCAACTCCTGCGCCAATATGCCCAAATGCGGAAGATGTTCAAAGACATGGGCAAAGCCAGCTTCAGCCGCAAGCTTGCAGGCATGAAGTTTCCGGGGATGTAGAGGAATGTTAATTGGGTGAGTTGGTAATTGGGTAATTTGGTTACAACCTTCTTTCTTGTCGCTCCAGGAACAACTCGAAGAACTCAGCACAAAGACCCGGGGGTTGGTTCCGCCGGACCGGCTGGCTGTGGTGGATCGCGCTGCACAGGAATTGCAAAACTCCGGATTGGCTGGTCGTGCACTAAAGAAAGGCGATGCATCGCCTGGATTTGAATTGCCGGATGGAGACGGCATGATCTGGAGGTCAGAGGAGTTGCCGCGCCATCGCCCCCTCGTCATCGTCTTTTATCGTGGCCGATGGTGTGCCTATTGCAATACGCAACTACAAGCATTAGAGAGCATCCACTGCCAGGTTGCCATCGCAGGAGCTGTGCTCGTCGCCATCTCTCCGCAGACGCAAAAACATTCTTACATGACCCGCGACATGCACAACCTGAGCTTTCCAGTTTTGAGCGACCAGGGAAATCTGGTGGCCAGAAAATTTGGAGTGGTCTATCGCGTATCGCCGAATTTGCAGGCTATGTATGAAGGCATCTATACCAAGCTGCCAGGCTATAACGGCGACCATAGCTGGGAGTTGCCATTGTCCTCAACTTTCATTATCCAGCCGGATGGAGTAATTTCTTATTCCCGGATAGACGCTGATTGGCGACAGCGGCCAGAGCCAGGAGAAGTCGTTCATCAGTGCTCCATGCTGTAGGAGGAGTAAGAATGTCCCCGTGGGTCTACAGCCCGCACACTGGCGGAAAGAAAATTCCGCCCCCGTACAATTACGTACGCAGAGGCGCTTTTGAGACGGCAGCTCGTTTTCGGCTAATGTAAATCCAAAAATCGATAATGGAAGACCGCGAAGGGTTTTCTTCGCGGTCTTTCACTGGAGCAAACTACAACGAGCGCAGGAAGTTTAGGACATCCTGTTTCTGCGATGCGGTTAAGGCGTTGAATTTGGTGATGACCTGGTCGGCCTCCGAGACGCAAGTCTGTCTTTGCTCGAAGGGTTGGAAGGCGACTCCGTTAATGACGAACTGATCAAAATCCTGGTTGGTGAAGCAATTGTTCGGGCCGCCGGTGTGGGCGGCAATCGCTTGGAGCAGGTCTGTGGTGCGGCCATCGTGGAGGAAGAACAGCCGCTGGCCCAGACCCCACAGCGGAGCGGTGCGGAACTCATCCGGCTCGGCTGCACCCTGATGGACACCGTCAATCAGTTGATTGCCCATCTTGTGGATGGCAAAATCCGAAAACGGATGATAGGTAGCGTTGTTAAGCGCAGCGAACGGCGAAGGTCCGGTAGTGAGCGTTGGCGTATGGCAGAGCGCACAGCCAATGCTATTGAATAGGTTAGAGCCGTTCGTGATAGAGGCTGACGATCCGCTGGGAGCGGGCGGGGCCAAGAGCCTCATGAACATGGCAAAGTTCACTGTGTCAGAAGCGGCGCCCGAGGGACTCGTACTGGTATCGGTGAGGTTGGAATGGTCTTCTGGATTGCTGTTGAAGACGCAACCGGGAACCGCAGAGCGCTCGTTGGTGAACAATTCATTGCTCACGCCTTGCTCGACGTTGTAAGCCTCGCCCGCGAATATCAGAAGAGACTTATTCTGGGCCTTCCAGCCAAACTTGGTGACTGTGCCGTCGTTACCGCTGGTGTTCAGGCGTCCGTTAATACCCAGCGCAGATTTCTGCGAGGCATTGGCAGCGAGGTTGGCCGCAAAGGTGGCATCCGTTGTGGCTTCCACAAGCCCCAAGCCAAATAACGGCGTAGGGATGCGGAAGATTACATTGTTTTGAGCCAGAGCCGTGGCAAAATCCGGCTGGGCCAGGTTGCAGCCAGGAGCATCGCTCCGTCCTTGGATGGTGAAGAGAGCATGAACGCCGCCATCCAGTGCAGCATGGACATCAGCAACGTTCGTTGAGATAAATCGCGCTTCACGTACCGGGCCATTGTTGGTAATGAAGGAAGGCACAGTATTGGTAGCGCCATCCCGAGTCGCCAACGCCACTTGAGGGTTCGCTACGGGATGCAATCGGCTGTTTAATCCGGGGCTGCTGCCGCCAGTCGCAGGTTCGGCATGACACTGCGCACAACTATTGCCGTTGAAAGTGGGACCAAGGCCGACGCCGGGCTCGCCAGGGATGGCGCCCGATACTGAATCCACTTCAGCGAATACGCCCACGGCTGAGTTAAAAAATGCTTGCTGGGTAGCAGTTAAACCACTGACCGAACTGCCGGCGCCCGCAGTGCCTCCGCGCGGGCCGGGATCGGTCTGGGCCGAAACCATGCCTGCGAAGAGGATGGCGGCAAGAACCAAGGTTGAAGGTACAACTATCCGACGCGTCATTGAGAGTTCCTCCTGAAATTCAAATCAATCTGCCAAATGCTGGCTCAAAGTATTTAAGTCGGTGTGCTTTTTGCGCTTAACAGAGCAAAAGCGTGATCCGCGCCTCAGGCGAGCGTGGCAATGCCTGGAGAAAAAAGCGAAGCGGTTTCAAATCCCGGAAGGGCCTCTCGTGCTATGCAGCTTCACTCCAGCCGAGAAGCGGCAAGAAAAGTACAGTAACTTTATTGCGGTGTCAATAAAATTATTAAAAGCATTTAATTACTGATAGAAGAGGATATTCCTATGTAATCTATAGGCTCTCTCTATGAAATTATTAATACGATTAATGCTTTTATTATTGCGGGGTAGCCGGAGCAGGTATCTGCTGAGGAGTGGCAGCAGCGCCAGGCGCCAGAGCCTGTGGACGCACGATGGCACGGGCGCCCGGTCCTCGGCGATTGCGATGAAATCCGGCCTGTTCTTCTGGGGAAAGCGGCTGCTGTTGATTATCGGCCGACGAGGAAGAGTCATTCCCGCTTAAAATTTGCGGTGGGGACTGTGTCGCAGTAAATTGCGCAGCTTGACCGGGTTCCGCAGACCTCGGCGATAAAATAATTTCGCGAACCGATCCAGCATTTCCAGCAGAGCCAACCAGAATAAAGTCGTATCGCGAACCAGTCAGCAGAGTATCGAGCACCTGAGAGGGCGAAGCCGGTCCGAACTGGCCAAAGACCCGCTCCCCGCCTTGCGACTGGATGCCTTGAATATTTGCGCCAATTGCATTTCCAACTCTGGCCAGCACGTCATCGAGCGTTGCGTTATTGGCCACCACCGTTAATTTCCCGCCAACATAGCTGATACGCGGAGCAGAAGGAGGCATTTGCGATGGAGTTAGCGCAACTGGTTGAACGGATGGCTGGGGCACCGTACTTTGGACAGCGGGCGTCTGTGCCCCAGGGCCTGGATCAACTTGGGGAGTCTGTGCAATACCAAATC
>DASZEU010000228.1:0-4300 GCA_035940535.1 Candidatus Angelobacter sp. | reverse complement strand
GATCTTTACCAATGACCCTTTCAACGTAAGGATACCGCTGCTCTCAACATCATGAGAAGCGTTGGCTTTGCTGGTGATGGAAATACTCGCTTCGTTGCTCATGCTGGTTCCAGCCTTGTTCGACAAGGATGTTCCAGCTTCGTTGGCCAGCGAAGTTCCGGCCTTGTTGCTGAGCGCGGTTCCGGCTTTGCTGCTCAAGGCGGTGCCCGCCTGAATATCGAACGAGGTCCCTGATTTAATGGTGATCGAGCCGGAGACATCGATACTCAAGTTGCCGGAAACCTTCAGCGTAAAATTTCCAGTCACATTTTGCGTGAAGTCGGCCTTGTTGGTGTGGGTTTCATTGCCAGTGATAGTAAGCCCGCGCGTGCCCTTGACCTCGTGGGTCTCGTTCCCGGTGTTCACTTTAATGGAGCGACTTCCCTGGTCCACCACCAGGCTGTCATCTTTCTTAGAGACAGTCGTGGTGCGGTTGTTGGTAACCGTGGTGGTGAGATCATTCAGGATGGTCACGTTCATGTCCTTTTGCGCTTGCATGAAGATCTCTTCCGACCCGGCTTTGTCTTCGAACCGGAACTCGTTGAAGCCAGAGCCGCCCTTGGAAGAATTTGTCTTGACGGTACTCTTGGTCTGATCGTCCGGCAGAGTGTAAGGAACAGTCTGCTGCGCGTTGTAGACACAGCCGGTGACCAGCGGGCGGTCAGGGTTTCCCTCCAGAAAGCTGACCACGACCTCTTGGCCAATGCGGGGGAGAAAGAGCGCGCCCCACGCTTTTCCAGCCCAGCCTTGCGCCACCCGTATCCAGCAGGAACTGGTCTCATCGCTGGCGCTGCTCTGGTCCCAATAGAACTTGCACTTGATGCGCCCGTACTGGTCAGTCCATATTTCTTCGCCCGATTTTCCCACTACCAGCGCGGTCTGCGAGCCTACAATTTTGGGCTTAGGCGTGACCTGCAAAGGATGAAAAACAGTTGTAGAGGGAAAAGCCTCAAACGAGTTGGAGTACTGCTCCTGATCTCCCTGGTGCGTGACCAAGCTCAGCACGTAATCGGTGTTTGCATCCGAGCGGTAATGGTTGGCCAGCGTGAACTTTGCGCCCGCATGGAAGGCGCGGCACATGCTCGAACCTTTGAGCCGCTTGCCGGGGGCCTGCAAGGCATCAAGCCGCAAGCTGGTGACGGTCTCGCCGTCACTGGCGGTCAAATATTCTCCCGGAAAAGAATAGACGGAGCGGCTGGTATCGGAGCCGCTGGCCGTTGCCAGCAGGTCCGTGGAAGGTGTAGTGAAGTTATAGTCGTCGGACTTGAACTGGCCTACAACTACCTGCTGCTCTACCTGGCATTCGAGCATCGCATCGGCGGTTTCCCAGGAACGGCCCGATGCCGATGCCTGCACCGTCGTCAGCCCCGGCAGCGACAGCCATGCGCTTGAATCGTCGGCCAGCACCATGGTGTGAGTGGAGCTGCTGTGATCGAAGAAATAGAAGATGCCTTCGCTTTCCATCAGGCGCGAGACAAAATCGAAGACCGTTTCGCCGTACTGCACGCAGAATTCGCGCGTGCTATAGGTCTTGGTGGTTGAGTCTTTGAAGTCGGTGAATCCCAAATCAGAAAAAACCTGCTTGATAATGTCGAGAGCGCTCTTGTTCTGAAAGATCTGGTGGCTGGCATTCATGGTCAGCAGCCAGAACCAGGGATAAACCTCGGCAAAATAGGTGGTGAAGCGCGAAGACTTGCCCGCTTGCGAGAAGCGGCCGACCACGCCATTGACATATTGTTTGTCACTGCCACCCGGCAACTCAATGGTGATGGTGATGTTCTTGCCAACGATCTGGGTGAAATCAATGGAAGCATCCTGAGAGAGCAATTCCAGATGATAGTGAAACAGGCCAGATATCTGCTCTTCACCTTGAAAGCTCTTCAGAATAAATTTATCCGGACCGAGCGGAGTGGTTAGGGTAAACGCTCGTGTGCCTTGAACGAATGTTGGCGATGACATGACTCACATTCCTCTTTTGCCAAATCAGACTCGCCGCTGATTTTCGCTGATAAACGCTGATGAAACCAATTCCATTGATTTCACCGATCGAGGTGCTTAAAATCGGTTCTCTCGCAAACCCTTATCGGCCTGGCCAAATCAATTTTCTTTGCGGTGAGCTGTTGACTTTGGGTTTCTCAGTACTACGACGTGCTTCAAAATCTTGTTTTTTCTCGCAAATTTCTTTCCCGCCGTTGAAACGGTAGTCTATTTTCATGCGTCCGGCTTGCGCCGGACTAGCACACATCAGCGCCAATCAGTTCAAATCAGCGTTCATCAGCGTTGAGCTTTTGGTTGTGGCTACGCCACGCTGTGTCTCATGCCTCCGTGGTGGGTTTTGGTTTGGTTTTTAGTTGTATTTCGGCTGTGCTGCGGCCTTTGTATTCACTTGAAAGATCGACCTGGGAGTCGCGTTTTGCCGGACGGGTTTTCAGCCAGGTGGTCCAGCCCAGTTTGGATTTTCCCAGGCGCAGCTCCGGTATCTGGGCTGCGTGAATTTTCAACTGAACGCGAAATTCGAATTCCGGACCGGCATAAAAGCGGGCCAGTTCGCACAGGGGCTTATACGCAGTGCCGTGGGGCAGGAAATCCAGAAAATGCTCCAGCGAGAGCGGTCCCACGTGAATCAGAAAACGGCCTTGCTGGTCCCAGATGCGCTTGCCCACCACAATGCTTTGTCCCAGGATTTGGTTCTTCCCCGATCGGCCGATGCTGGTCCATTGGTCCGGCTCAATATTGCGCCATACGCCGGAAAACTGCTCGACATGAACCGGCGCGCGGAAGTGGTCGGAGAGAAAACGTTCCATGCCGATCACCGAGCGCGGCTGCTGGTTCAACAAGCCGGCATAAGGCAGCAGCATGCGGTCCTTCACCTCTTTGCCCATACGATTGCGCAGGCCGCTCACGCCCAATCCCAAGAAGGCAAACAGGTAATTCGCCATAGGGCCTTGCTCGGGAGATTGCGAGGACAACGTGACCCGATGCACCTTGCGCGCGCGATACATCAACGACACCAAGCGATGATTGAAGATATCGAGAAAGTCGCGCAGCCCGGTGTCCTTCTGCCGGACTCTTTCCAGCACCAATTCCGCCAGCGGGGCGGGCAAAGGACCAGTAGCGCCAGCCAGTCCCAAAAAATTGGTGACCATCGAAGGCGGGGCGCCATCTTTTGAAGGCAGCAGATCGTGCACCTCGCCGGCAGGAAAATCGAAACCCACGCGCGCGCTGAAACGCACTGGTTCCTTTTCCGGTTCTGGACCTTCCCCAACAGGAGTATGGTCAGGAAAAATCAACTCCAGCAGACGAACCGCCTGAAAGAAATCAAAGCGGTAAGCTTCACTGAAGAGCCATTCCTTGACCGACTTTTCTCGTTGCCACCCAAATGCCGCCATACTGGTTGTTTTTGGATATTACATGATTTGGGAGGTCGTAAGGAATCGAGTATGTTACGTAACCTGATGCCCCTGCCAATCAGGTGAGCGTGGATCGAATGACCTGAACTGAGACATTGACTCTTCCTTTGCCCTTAGCATCCTCTCCGATAACCCAAAGAGAACAATGTTGAAAATAAAGGGATTAGCCCAATGCTGTGTGTTCACAATGATTTCTCCCTCTAAAACGCGCTGTCATCCTGAGCGCAGCGAAGGACCCCGAAAATGCATAAATATTCCACGTCAGATTAAGAGGCAACTCGGCAACGCTCGATTTTTTCGCCAGAAGCCAGTCCCAAGCAGCCCGCAGCTCGTATAGATCAAACACATGGCGGGTGTTCTAAAGTAAGTGACATTAGGCTGAAGCCCAATGTCACTTTCCGTTGGTTGAGCATAAATTTCTCCCCTTAAAACGCGCTGTCATCCTGAGCGCCAGCGAAGGACCCCGAAAATGCATAAATATTCCACGTCAGATTAAGAGGCAACTCGGCAACGCTCGATTTTTCCGCCAGAAGCCAGTCCCACGCAGCCCGCATAGATCAAACACATGGCGGGTGTTCTAAAGTAAGTGACATTAGGCTGAAGCCTAATGTCACTTACATTCCGTCATAATTCGGCCCACCGCCGCCTTCGGGCGGAACCCAGGTGATGATCTCGTAGGGATCCATGATGTCGCAGGTCTTGCAGTGGACGCAGTTCGAAGGGTTCAGATGGATGGTCTTGCCGGTGGGCGAGTCGGACGCTTCTACCATTTCGTAGACATTGGCGGGGCAGAAATTCTGGCACGGATTTCCGAATTCCACCACGCAGCGCGTATTGCAGATGTTGGTGTC
>DASZEU010000227.1:0-3054 GCA_035940535.1 Candidatus Angelobacter sp. | reverse complement strand
CATCGCCCAAACTGGAGAAGCCGATATCTTCATTTATCCCGGCTTTCAGTTTCGGGTCGTGGGCGCCTTGCTGACCAACTTCCATCTGCCCAAATCCACATTGTTGATGCTGGTCTCAGCCTTTGCCAGCCGGGAAAACCTTTTGAAAACCTACGAACATGCCGTGCGGGAGAGATACCGGTTCTTTTCTTACGGAGATTGCATGTTCATCGAGTGATTGCGGAAAAACAATCATCAGAGGCTGATTTATTGGGCACTGGCATCACCGATAGGAAAATCCTACAACATATTTCAATGGGTCGCGCAACATCGATCCATTCACCGTTGCTGTTAGAATTTTCTCTTGCCCTCTAACTCCCAACCCGCACCCAATGGCCGCGTTTTTCTGATGGACACGATGTCCTTCATTTTTCGCGCTTATCATGCGATGGCCCGGCAAAGGCCCATGTCTACCAAGAGTGGCATTCCTACGGCGGCCACGTATGTCTTCGTAAACATGCTGCGCAAGTTGCGCGATGATTTCCATCCTGAGTACCTGGCTGCGGTCTTTGACGTTGCTGGACCGACCTTTCGCGACGAGCAGGCCAAGGCAGTTACCTCGGTCAACAAATTCGATATCAAGACGCAAACCTTCCAGCAGATCGAATACCACGGTTACAAGGCCAACCGGGCAGAGATGCCCCAAGATTTGGCGCAGCAAGTCCCATATATTCGCCGCGCACTTGAGGCCTACCGCATTCCGATCCTTGAGCACCAGGGTTTTGAAGCGGACGACGTGCTCGGCACCTTGTCCCGCAAAGCTGCCGAGCGTGGATATCAGGTCTTTGTTGTCTCCAGCGACAAGGACATGCTCCAGCTTGTGAATGACCAAATCTGTGTTCTGAACCCACCCAAGGACAATCTGATCTGCGATGCCGCCAAGGTCGAAGAGATCCTGGGCGTTCGTCCTAACCAGGTTATCGATGTGATGGCCTTGCGAGGCGACTCCATCGATAACATTCCCGGCGCTCCTGGCATTGGTGACAAAGGCTCCGTGGACATTATCAAAAGATTTGGCACCCTCGACAATGCGTTGGAGCACGCTGCCGAGGTCGAGCGCAAAACCTATCGCGAGTCCCTCCTCAACAATAAAGAGACTATCCTGTGGAGCAAGCAACTGGTCACCATCGATCAGAATGTCAGCATCGATCTTGATCTCGAAAAGATGGTGGCCGGCGAACCGGATACAGATGCTCTGCGTTCCTTGTTCGGAGAACTGGAATTCACTACCTTGCTCAAGGAATTGGTTCCGGTCATGGAGGTGCGCGAGACTGACTATCGCGATGCCAAGTCGGTTGACGATTTGAAAGCGTTGGGAAAGGCCGGAATTCTGGCCGTCGCGATAGAAACTGCGCTGGCAGTTACCGTGGAGCAGGAAGAACCGGAGATTCAGGAAGGCGAATCGGGAAATCTGCCCTTCGTTCCCGTCCCCCTTAGCACAGAGAACACCGCTCCCATCAAAATCGCTCTTTCTGCGGAACCAGGAAAAGCGCTGATTCTGGCCCTCAATGGCGGCGACCTCAGTTCCGAGCTGAAGCGCTTGCTTAGTGATTCCAGCATTCCCAAAGCGGTGCACGAATACAAGATTGCCATCCGGGAGCTAGGGCCAAGGGGTGTTGAGTTGTCCGGGGTGCGCGATGAGCCTGCGCTCTACTCCTATCTGATCAATCCCACCTACGCGAACCATGCGCTTTCTGAAATCGCTGTCCGAGGCTTCAATTTAAAGCTCTCCACTTCGTTGGCAGAAGTCGCCGATGTCACGGCTCGAGTCGCCACTGCTCTCCGTAAGGAAGTCGAAAGCTCAGGACTTTTAAAGATCTACGAGGAGATCGATCTTCCCCTAATTCCAGTTTTGGCCCGCATGGAAGATGCTGGAGTCAAGATCGATTGCGATCTGCTGCAAGAGCTGTCGGTGCGGCTGGAGAAAGAATGTGACGCCAAGGCGCGTGAGATCCATCAGAAGGCCGGTTTTGACTTTAACATCAACTCGCCCAAGCAACTTGGCGATGTCCTGTTCAACAAGCTGAACCTGCGTAAGCCGATCAAATACGGCAAAGGCAAGACCATCTCCACCGCGGTGGAGGTGCTGGAGGAGCTTTCGTCGGAGCATGAGGTTCCCAGGCTGGTTCTCGATTACCGCCAGCTCTCCAAGTTGAAGAGCACTTATGTAGACGCCCTGCCCGCGCTTCTGAATCAATGCACGAAACGCTTGCACACTACGTTCAACCAGACCGGCACCGCCACCGGCAGGCTTTCTTCCACCAATCCGAACCTGCAAAACATTCCCATACGCACAGAGTTGGGCCGCGAAATTCGGGCAGCTTTTATTGCCGAGCCGGGTTGGGTGCTGCTTTCCGCCGATTATTCCCAGATTGAGTTACGCTTATTGGCCCATTTTTCCGAAGACCCTCTGCTGGTGGAGGCCTTTCGCCGGGGCGACGATATCCACTCCCTTACCGCCTCCCAGGTTTTTGGCGTACCGCCCATGCTGATTGATGCCGAGCACCGGCGGCGGGCCAAAGCAGTGAACTTTGGCATTGTCTATGGCCTTTCTCCCTTTGGCCTGGCCCAGCAACTTGGCATTGAGCAGCGTGAGGCCAAAAAGTTCATTGACGCCTACTTTGAGAAATACAGCGGCGTGCGCAAATTCATTGACCGCACCCTTGAAGAGACACGCCGCGAGCAAAAGGTAAAGACCCTTTTCGGGAGAACACGGCCCATCCCCGACATCAACAGCAAAAACGCCAACATGCGCGGCTTTGCCGAGCGCACCGCCGTGAATACGCCCCTACAGGGCACGGCCGCTGACCTGATCAAGCTGGCGATGATCCGCCTAGATGCCGAACTGCGAATACGCAAGCTGAAATCCCGCATGTTGCTCCAGGTGCACGATGAACTACTCTTTGAGGTCCCCCAAGATGAAGTGGAACCAATGAAAGAGCTGGTGCGAGAGAAGATGGAAGGCGTCTACCCCCTGACTGTACCCTTGCTGGTGGAAACAGGCGTGGGCCCCAA
>DASZEU010000226.1:0-44796 GCA_035940535.1 Candidatus Angelobacter sp. | reverse complement strand
GAAGACTGCGCACTGGTGCTCAACGCCATCCAGGGAACCGACGATCAGGATCTCTCTGTGGTGGACGTACCATTCAACTGGGATGCGAACCTCGACATTCGCAAATTGCGCGTCGGCTACCTGAAGGCCGCTTTCTCCAATACCCAACAGACGCCGCAAGTAGATGCCAACGATGCTGCGGCGCTCGAAAAGATTCGTAGCCTGGGGGTCAAGCTCACTGAAGTAGCATTGCCAGAACGCGCCAGCCCCGATATTTCGGCACTGCTTACGGCCATCATCTACGGAGAAGGGAACGCAGCGCTGAAAGATCCGGTAGAGACCCAGCCAGAACAGCTAGTGCGCCAGGACCGCGTGGCCCGCCAGAATTCCTTGCGTCTGCTGCCCGCCGAAGAATATCTGAATGCCAACCGGGTACGGACCCTTCTGATGCAGCAAATGGCGCGCATGATGGCGAATATGGATGTCTATGTCGTGCCGTTCGACTATTCGGACTACACGCCAAACCCCATTGCCACGCTTAACACCGAGGTGACCAACCTTACTGGTCATCCATGCGTGATCGTTCCCCATGGTTTCAACGAAAAGGGAAATCCGACCAGTTTGACCTTCATTGGCAAGCTTTTTGGAGAAGCCGAGATGCTGGCGCTGGCCAGAGCCTACCAGCAGGCGACAGAGTGGCATTTGAAGCATCCGAAATGGTTGCAGGCCACCGCATAGCCGAACCACAACCAAAACCCATCACGGAGGCACAGCGTAGCAGAGCCACAACCAAAAGCTCAACGCTGATGAACGCTGATTTGAACTGATGGCGGTGATGTGTGCTAGTCCGGGGCAAGCCGGACGCGTGACAATAGCCCGCCGTTCCAACGGCGGGGAAGAAATTTGCGAGAAAAAACAAGATTTTGAAGCACGGCTTTTCCTTCACGATGCTGAAATCGCTATCGTTGCGGGCTGGGATACCAATATTGGAACTGGCTTCGATCCTTAGAATTTCGGAACGCACATTAGCTCGCCGTAAAGTTGCCGGGAGGCTTGCTCCGCAAGAATCGGAACGACTTCTTCGGATTGCCACCATGTTTGAAAAAATAGTTCAACTATTCGAAGGTGAAACCGCAGCAGCAATCTCCTGGCTCAAGAGTCCCAAGAAGGCACTTTCGAACTACTCACCACTACAGTACGGACGTTTCGAAGTAGGTGCGCGAGAGGTCGAAAATCTGATTGGAAGGCTTGAGCACGGGGTCTTCTCATGAGTGTTTTTGCATGGCAAGGGGAGCTTTCCGATTAGACCAAGAATCATTTCTGAAAAAATTTTGCTTTTCCCCGCCTGTTCGTGCCTGCGCACTGCAGATGCGTTCCTTCGCGTCCATTGCGGTGAAACGCCTACTCTTCGCTCTCAAACCGATATCCGATATCGCGAATCGTTTGAATAAAAATGGGGTTCGCCGGATCGGCTTCGACTTTGCTGCGTAACGTAGTTACACAGCGGTCGACGCTCCGTGGAGTAACCATGACTGAATTGCCCCAGACTGCATTGAGAATGTCGCGGCGGGTCAAGGCGCGTCCTGGACGCGTAGTGAAATACTCAAGCAGGCGAAACTCTTTGGCGGTCAATTCTATTTCTCTATCGCCGCGAAACAGCTTGTGCGAGGCCAGATTCAACTGGTAATCGCCGAAGCGGCATACATCGGTAGGTTTCACTTGCCTCCGCCGCAAGAAGGCATTGGCGCGGGCCAGCAGCTCTCTGACCTTGAATGGTTTGGTTACATAGTCATCGGCACCCAAATTCAAGCCTAGTACGATGTCTTCTTCCTGTCCCTTGGCAGTCAGCATGATGATCGGCATCTGCAAACCCTGTTCGCGGATTTCTCGGCAGACTTCATAGCCGTTTACCTTGGGCAGCATGATGTCGAGCAAGATCAGGTCTGGCTGCGAGGAAAGCGCCAGGTTAAGACCAGCCTCACCCTCGATGGCGGTGACTACTTCACAGCCCTTCGCAACAAACGCATCCTTGAGGCCGCGCAGCAGGGCAGGCTCATCTTCGATGATGAGAACACGGCTGCCGTTCATACGGTGGCCTCTTTCTCTTCCGCAGGTAATGATTGCCGAACTTCACCGGAGGGCAGGGAGATGGTAAAGGTGCTGCCTGCGCCGGGCTGGCTCCTGACCTGGATGTTGCCTTTATGGGCCTTCACGATGAATTCCACGATACTCAGTCCTAGTCCCACTCCACCTGTCTGCCGAGCAAGCTGGCGGTCTACCTGGTAGAACCTGCGAAATACTTTCTTTTGCTCGCGCGCCGAGAGACCGATGCCATTATCTAGCACTTCGAAGCAGGCGCGTCCGGCATCGAAGTAGGCGCGCAATGAGATCCGCTTCTCATCAGGTGTGAATTTGTAGGCGTTGTCCAGCAGGTTCAACAATGCGGTGACCAAGGCATCTTCATCGGCATGAAGTGGAGGCAAGCCGGATTCAACATCCACGTTCAGACGGCATTGAGGAGATTGAAAGCGCTCTCCCGCAGCGTCCACTGCCGCCTGGATGATCCTGGCCGGTGTAGTTTCACTGAATTTGAATTTCTGCCGGTCGCGCTCCATGCGCGAGAAGGTCAGAAAATTGTCGATCAGGCGGCTCAGGCGGGAATTCTCGTTGGCGATCAGTTCCAGGTATTCGCGAGTTTTTTGGGGATCGAACTCAGAATCATCAAGTAGCGTGTCCACCAGCAGGCGCATAGAAGAAAGCGGCGTCTTGAGTTCATGGGAAACGGCTGCAACTAAATCGGTCTTCAAGCTTGCCAGCCGCATCTGGCGTCGAAGTGCCTGGCCAGCAACCAGAGCCAACAGGGCCATGGCGGTGATTACCAGGAATCCTATCCATACGTATGACGCCATCTGCCGCCGGGCGATGGAGTCGAACTGCTCGCTGCTTTTCAACGTGAGCGTAATCTGCCATCCTGGCAACCTTGGACCCGCAGGTGTCTCTTCATCGTAGTGAGCGCTTTTCATACCGGGCGGCGTCACCGCAAAGCGCAGGTCTTTGGGGAAATTCTGTTCATCTAAGAAATGGCGCATGGAGGCCTGTATGGTTTCGCTGCGATACAGCCCAATGATCCGTCCATCCGTCGAAGTAAGTTTCCAGATATCAGGAGTCCCGCTGAGCCGCAACACAGAATCGCCGGCACGGGCGCGGTCACCTTCCAGAAAGCGGGCTGCCAGCGCTTCAGCATCGTAAGTCGGAAACTCGGAGAGACCATTGCCCAGCTTGAGCGCCCGCATCTCTTCCATGAGAAACAGCCTTTGTGCTGAAGGTAAACTGGAATGCTCGTAGTCCGCGAGCAAGGTGTGCAAGCGGTGCGCGGCGGTGAGGTATCGCCGATCTTCATGAGGAAGAAGATTGAGAACCAGAAGCTGCTCATCGGCAGCGATGATGCGGCCCTGCCGGTCGGCAACGGCGACTAAAGATCCTCGTCCGAACTGCCGCTGAATCACCTGTATTGCTGCTTCTTTGTCGCCCCCTTGGACAAGGCAGCGCACCTGAGCTTGCACTGCACGGGCCGCGAGGGAGTTGTCTTTTTCGCCACTTGCAATGTGGGAGTAAGCTGCGGCCGCTGCGCCCAAGTTTTCTCGCCGGCGCTCCAGGGTCCGCGCTTCTATCCAATCTGGACGGTGCTCCGCTGGATCAGCGGTATCCCCAAGGAATGGAAGTGCGACGCCGACTCCGAAGCTCGGCCATGTAGTTGGAGCAGGATAAGCGATAGAACCATCAGGAGTAAGGTAGATCAAAGAATCCACCAGGCCGGCATTGATGGTTCGTTGGAAGACAGTGGGTGGTGCGTCATGACCTGGGCGAACCAACCCGGCCGCGCGCTGTTCCCAATAGGAATCCAGCCGGTCACGCAAAAGCGCGAGCTGGCCCCGGTAAGCCTCAGAGAGCCGTTGCCGCGCAACATCGCGCTGCTGGTTCACGGCTTGGCTCATGAACCACAAGACACCTGCTGTCGGCACCATTACGGCCACCAGCATAAGGAGCAGGACGGGCCACAATCCGCGATCATGGCCCCCGCTGCCCAATTTCGCCCCAAACCTCATCTGATATACCTTATTTGATCTTGAGTGTCTCCAAGATCGGGTCAACGCGCTTCCGGAATTCGTCGAGACCGGAAGATTCAACCATGGCGGAAAACGACGAGGTCGTGTTTTCGCTGCGCACAAAGGTCAGGTATTCCACCATCTCTTTTTTGTCGTCAGTAAATTCAGCTACGCATGACAAAGCCTGATTGCCCCCGATCTGCCGCATTTGTATGGTCTCCGGACGAATTTTATAGTCCGTGAGAAACTTAGATCGCTTTTCCACATGCTCATCAACTGCGCTACGCAATTGCCTGGCTATTTCAGATTTCTCGGTCTTCTTCGCCTGTGCCCAGAGAACTACCGAGCCTTTTGGTTCCGGATCGAGCAAGAATAAATTTGTTTCATCTTTTCCAGACGACTGTTCTGGCTGCACGATCCAGCCAGGGGAGGCGGTGACAGACAGTCCAACTTTCGCATCCTGGTAGGTCACCGGAGCAGTTGAATCAACTCTGTGCGTGCTGACCAACTCAATAGTGACTCCCATAGTCTCCATTTTGACTACTTGCCGGGCGCCATCAACTCCAATCCAGAAGATCTGGCGAATCTCAGGGAGCTCAACCTTGTAGCAGTGGAATTTTCCGGCTGCAACTTGCACATCCTCCACGCCAAGAACGTTGAGGCTGATCTTGATTGGGCCACGGAACGGACCCATGATTGGGAGTATTGTCTTGTACCCTGGAGCGACCGGAAGACGACGAAACCAGAAGACCCATTCTTCATTGTCGAACATGGGACCATCGAGTGCAAAGACTTTGGGTTCCTGGCCCTTCACCTGCATGCGGGCTTGTGCGGCTTCGTAGTCAACTTTGTCCTCACCGATATAGGGGCTGCTGAACGATGCGGCGATAGGTTTCATGGTGTCGCGGTCGGCGTCCACGCGGCTCCAGACCACGGGCGTTGCTCGCATATACTCCCGATTGCGGATGATCACGCTTTGAGCACTGGTCGCACTCGGTGCAATCGAAAAGATTTTTGTGCCTATCACGTTTCCGTTTGGCAGCTTGATCTGAAATTCAGAGAGTTCGCTCTCCCCCCAGGGAATGGGGAGTAGCTTGGTGTCGCTGGTCATTTGTTCCCGCGCCTTGGCCACCAGCTCTTTCTCTTCAGAAAAGTCCTGCACCAGCTTTTCGAATGCTTTAGCAGCTTCAGCCTTGTCTCCTTTTTTCAGCAGGCATTGTGCCAGCCGATACTGGGCTTGTGCGGCATAAGTACGTGATTGCGAAGCGGAGTTGACGATCTGGCGATAGATCTTGATGGCCGCATCGAGATCGCCAACTGTTTCTTGCGTGTAGATTCCCTTTTGCAGCAGGTCGGCAATTGATTGGCCAGCAACCGGCAGGACCATAAGTGCCGCCAGTAATATTGTGAGCATGAATCGTCTGATAGTCATTGCTTTTCTCTTTTCAGCGAGCAGCTATTTCGTACCCGCCACTTGCTGTGCCTCTTCCGGTACCACTGGCAGCAAAATGTGCGATGGATATCTCTGGTTGTGATAGATCGTTTGGTCCGCAGTCACATACTTGGTATCGGTTTCGTTATGTCCACCGGTATTGAGATTGCGTGAGAAGAACGGAAAGGCAGCGCTAGCTACTTCGACGCGGAGCCGTGATCCAACCGGAATCGTGATGCCTGTGTGCCAGAGATCAAGGGTGTATTCATAAACTTGGTTGGGCTTGATCAACTCAGGTGACGTCATTGATTTGCGGAAGCGCGCCCGAATCTTGCCCTGGACAAGTTGGAAGATTTTTCCATTCTTATCTACTTCAGAGAGAGTGACGAACCAATCAGTATCGCGGGCCGACGATGCAGCGTAGAGCACGGCTGAAACTGGTCCAGCGAAGGAGAGCGGTTTGCTGAGAGGTTCAGTCGTATAAACCAGCATGTCCTTGCGTTCTTCGCTGACCTTCTGGTGGTATCCCTGAGCTTCGGCCTTGCGTTCCGCTGCGGATCGCTCCTTCTTTTCGTTCTCTTCAGATTCTTCGTAGAAGCGCGGATCGGGCGTTGGGTCGCCCGGATCGTAACTGTAGCGATCAGAAGGAGCGTCACTTGGCGGCACATCGAAGGTCAGTTTGCCATCACCTTTGGCAGTGTTGGCTTTGCCGGCGCTGGCTAAGTAGAGCTTCTGGAAGCGCGTGATCTCCAAAGGATAAGTATTCCCTTGCAGCCAACGGTTCGAGCCCATCAAAAACAGATTCACCAATGGTTCTTTTGTAATTCCGTTGTCCACGCCTTTGAGCCAATGATCGAACCAGCGGAGGTAGTCTCGCTGCAGATCGATAATGGCAGGTTCGCCAAAGTCGCGATCGCCTATCATCCGTCCAGCAGTATCGGTGTGTCCCCAGGGGCCAAGGGTCAGCTTCTGGTTCGTGTGCTTGAAGCTTGCCATCTTCAGGTAGTTCAGCTTGGTGCCGATGCCATCACCATCGAACCATCCGGACTGGTGGAACACGGGAATGTTTACGTCTTTGAGGCGATCGAGAAAATCTGCGGGCCGCCAGTAATCATCATCGGTCGGATGCTGGATCCACTTGCGCCAGTACAGGTTCTCTTTGCCCAGCACGGTCTTGTCAAGGTCAATCACGGGCAAGGCGCGCAGGAGCTTGGTGTATTTCTTTTCGAAGATTTTGCTCATAGCCACGCCGGAGAGGTCGCCCGTCGCCTGGCTGTCTACAACATCGGCCCACCAAATCGCACCCCACAAGGCAAATGCTCCGTATTCGTAGGGAATGTTGTAGAAAGGATCAGGAGGAGCAACGTTGGGAATAATGGTGACCAGGTGGGGAGGATGCTGCGCTGCAGCCCACCACTGCACCCATCCCAGATAAGAGCCGCCGATCATACCGACCTTGCCGTTCGAGAACGGTTGCTGCGCCAGCCACTCGATGCTGTCATAGCCGTCCTTGCTCTCGCTTACGAAGGGTTCCCAGTCGCCGGGCGAACCGAAGCGGCCACGGCAATCCTGGACAGCATAGACATAGCCCCGCCGCGCATAGAATTTTGCCTGCTGCTCAGCCATTTCCTTTTTATAAGGAGTGCGTACCAGGATCACCGGCGCCTTCTCCACTCCTTGCGGCCGGTAGATATCGGTAGAGAGTTTGGTTCCATCGCGCATGGGCACGCTGACTGCGCGATCTATCGTGACCTCGTATTTGGGAGCTGAAAGAGTTGGGTCCGTTACCTCCGCTTTGCGCAGGGTCTCGTATCCCTCACGAACGAATACTGCCTTTTGCGCCGCAACTTCGCCCAGATACATTTTGCCGGATGCGTCAGCCCACACTACGATATCCACGCCAGGAAGAGAGTAGATGAACTTGGTCAGCGACAGGTTCTTGCCGCCTACGCTACGCTCGCTGCTTTCTTTTGCCTCCAGCTTCAAATCCACCGGAACTCCCGGCAGAATGATCAGTGGAAAGCTCTGTACGCCTCCTTTGGTGCGATCATATTGGCGCAAGGCCTGGCTCATCAGTGCAGGCGCATTATTTTCAAACAGCAGAAGCCCCTCTCTGGTCTCCCAGGTCGTGGTCTTCTCTTTGATCGTGCGCTTGACTGAGCTGCCCTCGCGCGTAATGTTCACGGTGCCGGTAGGGGCTTCCATAGTGATTTGGGTCCAGCGTCCATCGGCATCAGGGATGATCCTGGTGCTGGCTTGTACGCTCTGGCCCGCTAGCGAGATGGTGGTATGGCTTTCAAAGTGGCCGTCGGATTTCCACGTAGATTGCATCACGCCCAGCCGCTCCTCATTAACAATCAGAAAGAATGTGGCTTGGTCTTCGAATCCAGCCAGGCTTGCGGGCAGTCCTTTGGGCGTCTTTTTGTCGTCCGAGTCCTTGCCGCTCGAACGCCGAAACACCAGCGGCAGCGAACCACCACCCTGCTGCCAATCACCGGAGATTTCCGAGCTTTCCGCATTCATTTTGCCCTGAAAAGACGCGCCAATGCCCGATAGCTCCAGCTTGACTTGATCGCCCTTCTGCTCGACTGAACTGATGGGAATATCGTTTACGCCCTGGTCCAGGCTGTCGATCGTGCCAGTGAGTTTATCGCCGGAACCTTTGGTGATCTTGAGCACCAGCCGCAGCTTCTGTCCTCCAGCTTCGAGGGTTCCATTCCACTCGCCTTCGAGACCCTTGGAATTTGCGGGCTTCGCCGCAGCCTGGATATAGGCGTGAGCCTTGGTCCCAGCTTTTTGAACTCTTTGCCCCGCGACTGGGTATCCAACCAGGACAAAAATTAAAGACAAAATTGTGAGAGAGATTTTTCTAATCATCATGGCGGTTTCATCCTTCTCGCAAATCCAGCAAAGCCACGCTGGATTCAGCGATGATTCAACAAAGTGGAGTGTAGTGAGCGCATGTTACCGCTTTGTTACCGCCAAATCTTTTTTATGTGTGGAGCGAGTAAAGTCAGGAGGGCAAAAGACACGAGGACGCTTCGCCCACAGCCACGGAAGGTAACGGGACAATCAGACAGAAGTGTTCAATTTTGTTGGAACTTAACCACCCTGAGTTTGCAAGGAAGAGATAGCTCCTAAAACTTCAGCGGCGGTGGGCATTCGCTTGGCTGCCTTGGCAGAGAATACGGTGCGACCATCTACGATCACGTCCAGTACACCAGGGCCGCCGAGGCGAATCTTTGAAGTAAGGCTAAATTTACGGTCAATCTCTTCTTTCAGGCTCCCGGCCTGCTTTTTGATATCAGCTCACATGAAGCAACGCTTAATTTCAACTTTCATGACTTGGACTCCTTTAAAGAGAGTATAAACCGTCCTCATATTCTCACCCATACCCGCAAATGCCACTGGATGCATCTATATTAAGGAGAGCCATGGTGATGGAGCAGGTTTTTACCGTTTCCCTGCTTAGAGTTTGACCGAAGTTGAACGGTGTCAGATCGAATTACATCACCGGCTTTGAATCCGCCAGTTTCTTTCCGCTGTTGTGCAGTCGCGCATTCTGTGGCGTGTGCCTGAGCTTGTTGTAGTCCACCATGAACACGCGCAGGCCAAAGCTGTTGGTGGTCTTGCTGTAGCCCGCCACGAGCTGTTCCTTGTAGTGGTCGAGGTAGAAATCAAAAGGGTTGCGAGGATCCGAATCGATCAAGACCATGTCTGTATCGTTCATGGTAAGTTTGCCAAACTGCAAACGGTTGCCGCAATAAGCCATATAGTTTTTTTGCCGAAATGATCTTTCGAAGGTCTCCCATGTTCATTTCCGTCTACTCTTAGTAAGAACCACAAGGCGTTCGACCGGGTTGGTCTGGATCAAGACACCTGGGAGGCGCAATAGGATTCTGAAAACAAATGCATACGTTCAAATTGATCGTGCTTTCGTCTACCGTCCTGGCAGCGCTGTTGTTTTCGCCTCCGTCGCCGCACAATTGGGCTGAGTTGGGACCGCGTTCCAGCGGACGCGTCAGCGCCATCGTCGCTACTGATCTCAACCATCTCTGGGCGGCTTCACCTGGGGGCGGGGTGTGGAAAAGCGCGGATGCTGGCGCTCATTGGGTGTGGGCGGGCAACTATGGCATGGGCGATTTTACTGCCCTCGATCTGGCTGTGGACCGAGAAGTGCCGAATCGTATGTATTTGCGCACATGGAACGGCTTTTGGGTAAGCACCGACGGCGCGGCCCATTGGACTCGGACACTGTTTGCTACGGGTACTGCCAGTAGTGATGTATCCAGCTATCAGCCGGGATATGCCTGCGGCGTGTTTCCGGCTTGTCCGCCATTTGCAAGTGTTTCGTTAAACGAGCCACGGCCGTTCATTCAGATGTTGTTGCCTGCGGGCCTTGGCCCGCGCGTTCGACCAAGCCTGCTTTTGACGGCCTTGCCTTGCGCCGGCCTGCATTATTCGAACAACAGCGGCAACACCTTCACCCAAATATGGCCGTTCCCTGGCGCACATCCCGAGACCAATGCCGATAACTGCATCACTTCCATCGCCGGCGACGAGGCCACGGGCAAGGTTTATTTCACGACCATGGGAGAAGGATCAGGCGGTGACCACACCCACATCTACCGCAGCGTCGAACCATGGACGGCCTCCGGTCCCCCAGCCACGCTCCACTGGGAAATGGTGAACAACGGAATCACGCAGACGCACGTTGCAGCTTCCATCGCGTGGGGAGGCAGCGCCAACCGGTTGATGATCATCATTACTGATTATTCGAGCGGTCCCAGCAACGCTGTCGCGTATCTCTTCAACGGTTTATCTTGGATTCCTAAGCCTTTTCACAATCCAAATTGCATTATGTCCGACGCGCGGGCGCTGGTGTGGGGCGGCGGTGACGACTTCTTCGCCGGCGGAGTGACCTTTGGCTACACCACCAATGCGGGGAACACCTGGGTATGTCCTTCGCTGGGCACTCAATATGTCGACATTCGGGCAATCCACGCTAACCGTAGCCTTGGGCGCGTGTGGATCGGAGGCGACCAAAGTGCCCTGGACTCCCACTTCGTCATTTCGAGTTATCCCTGGACTCCCGGTTCCGGCCTGGGAACACCCACCGGAATTACCGGGATGGGAATAGCTACATGGCAAACCTATACGGTTGCCGTGCCTCCGGTGGGCGCGCATACTCGGCGCATCATGGTGGGCGCCCAAGATGTCTCCAATGCCTGCACCGACGACGACGGAGCGCATTGGCGTATGGTGCCCTCGGAGGAGAGCCAGTCTCTGATCTGGAGGCAAACAGCATCGGGGGACGTGCTCTACAGCTACAGCACCAAGGGGACGCTGGAGCGCTCCACCAATGCTGGCGCCGCCGCCAGTTGTGCGGCCATAACTTTTAGCGATGTTTCGCCGCCGGACCCGCTACGTGAATCCCGCGGATGGGTTGGCCCACATGCGATTGCAGTCCATCCGCGTGATGCTAACAAGGTCTTTACTACTGGCGTACGCGATATCGTCTACACTCTCGATGGCGGCGCGCATTGGGCCAAGGCCGCCTTCACCATCGCCGGCCATTCACGCGCACCGGCGCCTTCAGCAATTTTTGTGGATGAGAACGGGGCAATCTACGTTGGCACCCAGGATGGCGGAGCCTACGTTTGCAACGACTCACTCCATTTTTGCAATGGCAGCCCCGGAGCCGGCGCTTGGACTGCATGGGGTCTCAACGGAGGGGCCAGCGGCGCATCGCCACGCATGATTACCGCCATCGCTGAGTCCAACGTACCGCCCGCCCCTCGCACCTTCTGGATAGCCGCCAGCGATGGCCTTTACCGCAAGTTGCCGATTGCCAGCGCATGGACCCAGGTCAGCCCTACGCCTGGTTATACCTATAGCGATGTGAGTGTAGACTCCGCCTGTCCCACCCGCGTCTATGCGGGCTTGGGTTATTTGGAGTTCATCAGCAGGTCGCGCGGCGGTATTGATGTTTCTTCCGATAATGGGAACCACTGGACCAGCACCACATCCGGCTTCGAACTGCACAATGTCCCGATTACCCAGGTTGTGGTGACTCCGGGCTCAACCCGCGTGCTGAGTAGCACATTTGGGAGAGGCGCTTGGGAATACAACGCCAGTCCGTTGCCTGCTTGCGTGCCTTAGCGGTAGCTCCATTTAAGGCTAAATTAAAAATAACCAATAAATATCAATTACTGTCCGCCTTTGGGAATGGTCTACGATTGTGTGGCTCCCGGCTAGGATTTTGCGATATTTGTCAAGATATCATCATGTTACCGATGTCACTTCTTCCCTTGACAAGCGATGCTATAATCTCGCGCGAATTAGAATAATTTAATAATTACTCCATAGGAATCGGGGGTTGTTCCTCCAAGAAAGAAGGGGTAATGAGGACGCTAGCTTGGTTAAAGAGGGTCACGTTTGGGTGGCTCTTCATGTTTCTCGCGTTGTTTTCCGGCGCGGCGTGTGCCCAGGACGACGGAATAAGACCGGTCCCCGTCATGGTCAATTACGCCAGCTACTTCACCCGCGTAACCGCCGGTCAGGTGCAGGACACACCTTCGTTCAATCCTGTTCTCCTGGTACCGTTCGGCGACAAGTGGCTCATCGAAGCCAAGGGCAGTTATTCCGATACTTTTGCCAGAAATTCCAAGAAAGATTATGAAGGCACAATGTCGTATGGCTTGGCCTTCGCCCAAGTCGACTACATTGCCAACCGCTATGTCACCGTGGCCGCAGGACGCTTTATCACACCCTTCGGCATCTATGGCGAACGCTTGGCCCCCTCTTGGATACGGGCCTTACAGGTAACCCCGCTGACCGGTCCGATCACCAGCGGATCGAGTCTTGGCGGAATGTTGCGGGGTGGCATTCCCGCAGGCACGGATAAGGTAAATTTCAATTACGCCTTCTATTTCTCCACCTCCAATACCAATCACATTCTGGCAACCGACCGGTCCACGGGCGGACGCATCGGCTTCTTTCTGCCGGGACCGAGATTGGAAATAGGAGCGTCGTTTCAACAATTGTTGCAGGCCGATCGTTCTCATTCCGCCGGGCTTCATGCTGAGTGGCAGCCTAACCCACTTCCTCTTACGCTGCGTTCCGAATATGTCCACTCCTCTGGACTCAAAGGTAGCGGCTACTGGATTGAGTCTGTTTATCGTCTCAGCCAGATTCCGTCATTGCGGCGCTTTGAGGTAGCGGGCCGGGCACAGCAGTTTTTTGCCGATCCTAAACTCACCAAGGCAGTTGCCGGCAAACTCGGCGCTCTTGGCCGCGACACCAACCAGGGCGACATTGGCGTGAATTACTACCTGAATAGCGATGTGCGAGCGTCAGCCAGTTACGGCCGGCAATTCGCGTTCAACAAGAACGCCAATCTCTGGGTGGTTGGCATTACCTATCGGTTATTCACGCCCTTGGGATCAGGAGGCAGGTTATGAGAAAGGCATTTTCCATAGGTAGCTTTTTTCTGGCGTTAATGCTGTTCCTCTTCGGTGTAGCCCTGGCGGCCTCAGCCAAGAACGGCAACAGCAATAGCAAAGACAAGGGCAAGGATTCCTCCACTGTAGCTGCCGCCGTGAGCCACACTGCGCAAGATGACACCATGCGTATCGAGGGCGAGAAGCGCTTTCACTCCAACTGTGCGCGTTGCCATGCTTCTCCACCGAAATTTGCGCCGCGTGTAACTGCCACGATTGTCCGCCACATGCGAGTGCGAGCGACCATTACCGACGAGGAAGCACGACTCATCCTCCACTATATGGCCCAATGACCATGCAGAGTCTTCGCCAACGCTCGAATCGTTTGCTCATATCGGCCAAAGCCTGGGCGGTCACTAGCATTTTGATGATGTCATTGCCGATGGCAGGCCAATCTCGGGTCATCGAGGTGCTGGCTGACAAAAACAGCCGCTTCAGGGTTGTCGGCCAGGACCGGCCAGAGATCACAGTGAAGGCAGGTGAACCGCTGTTGCTCCGCATCGAGGCCCGCAAAGGGAAGAGTTGGAACCGCAACGGCGCCATTCATGGATTCACCTTGCTGCGTGCCAAAGACCGCGCCAAAGTGCCCGGCTGGGACCTCGAACTGCAACCCGGCGTGCAAGAGTTCAACCTCACAGCGCCTTCTTCACCGGGCAAGTACGAGGTCTTATGCACAGTCATTTGCAGCGGAGACCATGAAGGAATGCGCATGAAATTTCTGGTAGTGCCCTGATTCAAAGTCTTACCACTATAGTCAGCATTTAGAAAGGACTGTTATGAAAAACAAAATGAATTTCACCTCTCCCAGCCTCTCGTTGCTCATTTTGCTGTTCGCATCCTATGCCTTTGCTAAAGACCCGCCAGTAATCACGCTGCAGGGCGAAATTGTAGACAGTCAGTGTGCCTACAACGTCCATTCACTCGACCATACTCACAGCTCCATGGTGAAGAAGGGCGTTTACGGCAAAGACGCCACTACCTGCACCCTTCATTGCGTTCGCGAGATGGGCGGAAATTTTGTGCTCGTCGTCAAGGAAGACGTTTACCGCCTCGACGGGGCAGTCCAACTGGAGCAGTTTGCCGGGAAGAAAGTAAAAGTGAGCGGCGTTCTGGACCCAAAAACTCAAACTCTTCATGTTCAGAAGATGGAAGCCGATCGCTAAGGACAGACTAAGGGTCGAAGTACAAATGGGACAAGCGGGTTTACATCGACCTATATGCTGGAGCAGGGTACAGCCGAATTCAAGAAACGAACACCATACTGAAAGGGTCGCCCATATTAGCACTGACTGTACAGCAACCTTTCGACAAGTATATCTTCTGCGAGGAGAGTCCCGAATTGATGTCAGCTCTGCAAGCGCGAGCTAAGCGGACTGCTCCAAATGCAGATATCGAGTATGTGGCGGGCAATTGCCACGCCGAAATTGAGCGAATTTACTCTCTCGTACCAAGGCCCTCGCCGGGTAAGACTGTACTGTCGCTGTGCTTTGTCGATCCCTTCGATTTCGGTATCAAGTTTGAAAGCTTGCGTAAGCTTTCGTCCTTTTTTATTGATTTTCTGGTACTCCTCGCTATTGGAATGGATGCGAAGTTGAAGTACAGTACAGACCAGCAGGGCTTGTTCTCGGAGTAGATATGGCATTACTCAGTAAGATTGAATGGACGGACGCTACGTGGAATCCTGTCCGTGGTTGCTCGAAGATTAGTCCAGGGTGTAAACACTGCTACGCAGAGAGATTTGCCGAGCGTTTTCGTGGTGTAGATGGGCATCCGTTTGAGCAGGGCTTTGATCTCCGCCTAGTGCCTGAGAAACTGGCGGATCCATTGCGCTGGAAGACTCCAAAGATGATCTTTGTTAATTCCATGAGCGACCTCTTTCACACACAAGTCCCACAGAGTTATATCTCGAAAGTTGCTTCTGTAATGCTTTTGGCACGCTGGCATACGTACCAGGTGCTTACCAAACGTTCGGAGCGGTTACGAGAATTGCTTTCCGGTCCGTTGCGGCAGGCGGCAGAGGAAGCGCACATTTGGTGGGGTGTCTCTGTTGAAAACCGGAAGCACGGTTTTCCGAGAATCGCCGATTTGCAAGCTACGCCTGCCGCCGTTCGATTCCTCTCTATTGAGCCACTGATCGAGGATCTAGGCACTCTTCAACTCGACGGTATCTCATGGGTAATTATAGGCGGTGAGAGCGGACCGGGAGCACGGCCGATGCGAGAAGAATGGGTTCTTTCAGTCCGGGAGCAGTGTCGCGAAGCCGGTATTCCGTTCTTCTTTAAACAATGGGGAGGTGTTCGTAAGAAGACCAGTGGCCGAACCTTGCAGGGCGAGACTTATGATGAATATCCGGAGCGAGTCCAGCACCCTATGCTACCTACCGCTATGCGTGTTCGCTACGCCGCTGAACTTGATGCAAGCAGTATGGATTAACTTGTCATTTAGAACCTGATCTAAATTCAAAACTTTAGAAGCAATTGCTTCTCCCTGTGGGGCATGGAACCCGGTGTTGTCATAATTAGTGCCATTCTGCTCACCTGCTGGTGTTCAAGTAGAATTTGTCTCTTGCCTTCCATTCGGCTTATAGCACACAATAACCGGAATCCTGCGTCACAATTTTAAAATTGAATTGCGGACTCTCCGAAACATTGAGGTCCGTGACGCACCGATGTGGAAGTCAAAAAAATGTTTGTATTGAAACGGCTATTTCTAGTGTTCGTGCTCGCCGCTCCTTTGTTGTTTTTGCAGGCAGACTCCAATAAGAAGATCGGACGCGAGGTAGCTCTGCCCCGGCATTTGCACGACGATGAAGAATTTAAGATTTCGCTTCACGACTTGATTGAGCATGGCAAAAAAGTCTTTTGCGCCAACTTTACCGACCAAGAGGGCGCCGGGCGTCCCTTGACCAAGGGCACAGGCAAGGCAGTCTCAGACCCTAAATCGCCCCTGGTTGGCGCACGCGGCTGGAATCGCGTTTCTGGTCCTGACGCCAACTCCTGCGCCGGTTGCCATAATCAGCCGTTCGGCATTCCCGGCGGCAGCGGTGATTTTGCCACTGGCGTCTTCGTACAGAGCCAAAGGTTCGATTTCGTCACCTTCAATCCTAAAGACAAATTGCCAACCCGAGGGGCTGTCGATGAGGGCGCGCGACTCATGACGCTCGACAACATTGGCAACTTTCGCTCCACCACCGGCATGTTCGGCGCCGGTTATCTGGAGATGCTGGCCCGCGAAATCACCGAAGACCTGCAGAAGATTCGTGATGGCATGAAGCCAGGCGAGATGCGTCCGTTGGTCTCAAAGGGCATCTCTTTTGGTTCTTTGACGCGCAGAATCGACAACACTTGGGACACCAGCCGGGTGGCGGGGCTGCCGCGTTTGAGCATCATCGCGCCTACGCCGCAGGACCCTCCAAGCCTCGTGATCCGGCCCTGGCACCAGGCAGCCAACGTCGTCTCGCTACGGGAGTTTACCAACAATGCCTTCAACCAGCACCACGGAATGCAAAGCACCGAACGCTTTGGAGTGGATCGCGATCCCGATGGTGACGGAGTCGTCAACGAACTGACCCGTGCTGATATTACAGCGGCTAGCGTATTCCAGGCGGTGATGCAGATACCGGGACGCATGATTCCAAATGACCCTGAAATCGAAGGCGCTGTGCTCAATGGAGAGAAGGTCTTTTCCAGCATTGGCTGCGCATCGTGTCATGTACCGGCATTGCCTCTAAGCCGCCGGTCTTGGATTTACACCGAGCCCAATCCGTTCAACCCCAGCACCAATCTCCGGATAGGACAGTCCAAGACGCTCAAGGTCAATCTGACAGATGCCTCCCTTCCGCAGCCCCGGCTCATGCCGGCCCCGCCCAACGCAACATCTCTTCTGGTCCCTGCTTTTACCGATTTCAAATTGCACGATATCACTGACCCAAAAGATCCTTATGGAATCGAGCCGCTCGATATGAACCAGCCGGTCTGGTCACCGAAATTTGCGGCCGGCAACCGAAAATTTCTGACCCGGCGGCTATGGGGATGCGGCAATGAGCCACCCTATTTCCATCACGGCTTTTTTACGACTCTTAGGAAATCTGTTTTGGCCCATTCTGGAGAGGCGCTGAAATCGCGAAAAGCCTTCCAATATCTTTCCGAATATGACCAGGATTCGGTCATCGAATTCTTGAAATCGCTGCAAGTCCTTCCGCCAGGAACCAAGGATCTCGTGGTGGACGAGAATTACAAGCCAAAAGTCTGGCCTCCGGCCCAATAAATTTCCAATATGGGACGCCGCTAATTCTCCTACCAGCAATTGCTTATCTTGATTCTGGGGAGAGAAAAAGAACCAAAATGGCTCTCATATAGTGAGATGGATTTGGGCACAATGGGATTAACGGAGATTTCACAAAAAAAGGCTTGCAATCCAGCATCTCTGCTTTAGAATTCTCCCCCAAGTAACCCTAGAAGATTTTTCGAACTTCCATCTCCCCGCGGGCCCGAAACCAAAAGTCAAGTGCCACGTGTGGACATGTTCGATTCTGATCCTTACGCCTAAACGTTAGAAATTACAAGGTTTAATTGAAAGCTGTGCATTTCCATCTGCGAGAGGACAAAAAGAGAGTGCCTTCCCAACTTCGTCTATCGCTATCAAGGTTTCGATTTGTTTTTGCCGGGGCCGCCTTCATCCTGCTTTTCTGGATAAGCGCCCTGGCAAATACGTTTATCGCCTTCGGACCGGTAACCTATCAGCGTCAGCGTGGCCGTCCGGTGGTGGTAACGAATACCTTCTCGGTCGTAAACCCCAATGCCAAATACACATTGCACGTGGAAAGCAATCGTGTGGATGAGGACCGCGACCAGGATTCCGATGAGAACGACCCCCAGGGCCGCGCTCGCATCCTGATCAACGGTAAGGAGGTCGTTGACTTTGACGACTTCACCCGCCTCGAGGGAGACGCCAGGGGAAGAGATCACGATAACGGCGACCGAGACAAGGGAGACCGCGACCATCGCGACCATAGCCCTCTCATCGTGGAGAAGGCAGTGCAGTTGCTAGGAAGGAACCAGATCTCCGTTGAGGTGCATGGCCGCGTAGGAACGTCGGTGACCGTGACCATCATTGGCGTCGATAACAACGCCCAAGGACCTTCAATTTCCGCTTCGGTGAATCCTGTTGCCGATAGTTTTAACTGGAACAACAGCAACGTAGTGGTGACCTTTACCTGTACCCCTGGAAGTTCTCCCATCGCATCGTGCACTGCGCCGGTCACAGTGAGTACAGAAGGAGCCAATCAAGTCATTACCGGCACCGCCGTGGACCAGGCTGGAAAGACCGCATCGACTTCGGTAACCATTAATCTCGATAAGACTGTGCCCCTGATTGCGCCTGTAGCTGCGCCGCTGCCCAACGCCGCAAATTGGAACAATACCTCGGTTACCGTCAGCTTTAATTGTAGTGACGCTCTTTCCGGAGTAGCCTCATGCACCGGCCCGATCAATTTAACTAACGAAGGAGCTAATCAGAAAGCCACAGGCACTGCCGTCGACAAAGCCAATAACTCGGCCAGTGCAACCGACACCGTCAACATTGATAAGACGCCTCCTACGATCATTGCGATCCCCAACCCCTTGGCCAATGCGGCCGGCTGGAACAACACCAGCGTCACCGTCAATTTCGCCTGTTCGGATGCGCTCTCCGGTGTCGCCGCGTGCGCCTCACCCATCACCTTCACCAAGGAAGGCTTCGGACAGACTGCCACCGGAAACTCTGTTGACGTGGCCGGCAACACCAACAGCGCCACCGCCAAAGTCAGTATTGATGAGACTCCTCCTACAATCTCTGCCGCAACAACGCCTGCTCCTAACGCGGCTGGGTGGAACAACACCAATGTGAGCGTAGCGTTTACGTGCGCAGATGCGCTTTCGGGTGTGGCCTCTTGTCCACCCATTAATCTTGTAAGTACTGAGGGCGCGAATCAGAGTATCCCCGGCACAGCCACGGACAAGGCCGGCAACACCGCCAGCACAGCCGTCACGCTTAAGATTGACAAAACGCCACCTTCGATCACAGCGACAGAGACTCCGCAACCCACTTCATTTGGCTGGAACAACACCAGCGTGACCGTGAGCTTCACCTGCGCCGACACGCTTTCGGGCGTCGCCACTTGCGCCTCGCCGTTGACATTTACCAAGGAAGGCAGCGGACAACTGGCCACCGGCAATTCCACCGACGTTGCCGGGAATACCGGCGCTACTACGGCAACCGTCAATATCGACGAGACGCCGCCCTCGATAACTGCCGCAGGGTCGCCTTCTCCCAACGCCGCGGGTTGGAACAATACCGATGTGACGGTCGCGTTTACCTGCACAGACGCCTTGTCAGGAATCGCCTCTTGTCCTTCAGCCAGTGTCGTAAGTACTGAAGGCGCTAATCAAAGTACCTCCGGGGCCGCCACGGACAAGGCTGGCAACAGCGCCACGACTTCATTCGCAGTCAAGCTTGATAAGACTCCGCCCACAGTTACAGCAACGCCGGCGCCGCCCCCCAACGCCTTCAGTTGGAACAACACCAGTGTCACCGTCAGTTTCACCTGCGCCGACGCCTTGTCTGGTGTCGCTACCTGCGCCTCTCCTCTCACGTTTACCAAGGAAGGCGCTGGACAGCCGGCCACTGGAACCGCAACCGATGTTGCCGGCAATACCGGCAGCACGACTGCGACGGTCAATATCGATGAAACTCCTCCGGTCATAACCGCTTCAGCTTTCCCGGCGGCTAATGCCGCCGGCTGGAACAACACCGATGTTACGATCTCGTTTCATTGCGCCGACGCTTTGTCGGGCGTGGCCACCTGCGATTCGCCTGCCGTATTAAGCACCGAGGGAATGAATCAGAGCGCCTCGGGTTCCGCCACAGACAAAGCCGGCAATAGCGCCATCGCAACCTTTACCGGCGTCAACATCGATAAAACGCCTCCTACCATTACAGCAGCGATCTTCCCCACTCCTGATGCTAATGGCTTCGTGAAAGGCGTCCTGGCGCTTGTAACCTTCAGTTGCGCCGATGGCTTGTCCGGAGTAGTTGTCTGCCCACCGGGAGTCAGGGCTGAAACTGCCGGTCTTCAGACCATCACCGGCACGGCCATCGACGCCGCTGGGAACAGCGCCACCGTAACCGCTACCTTTACGCTGCAGTTCCCGCCTGACCCGCTCACCATTACTGCCAGTTTGTCCCCGGCGCCCAACGCCGCTGGCTGGAACAACTCTCCGGTCACAGTCAGCTTCCAGTGTGCTGGAGGGGCTCCCCCGGTTGTATGTCCAGCGGCCCAAACTGTAAGCACAGATGGAGCCAACCAAATCGTTGCAGCGACTGCTACCGATGCCAACGGCAGCACAGTTAGCACCAGCGTATCGATCAAGCTGGACCAGACCGCGCCGACGGTCAGCGTTTCGTCTCCTCAAGCTGGCGCCCTGTTGCGCACTGCGGGAACGCTCATCAAGGGAACGCTCTCTGATGCACTTTCCGGTCCAGCAGCAATCAACTGCAACGGAACCCCTGGGACTCTTATCGGAACGTCGTTTACATGCAGCCTGACGCTTGCTCCCGGCGCCAACAGCATCAGCATTCAGGCTACCGACATTGCGGGGAACGCGACATCGGCAACCACTTCGTTCACTTTTAAGAAGCCTCCCCAGATATTCATTGCGACTCCGTCCGCTTCGAGTCTGTTCAGTCAAAGTCCGGTCAACGTGACCGGCACAGTGGAAGATCCCGGAGCCCAGGTCAGCGTAAATGGAATCTCTGCGCCGGTCAGCGGCAATAGCTTCCTCGCTACCGTGCCGCTTCGCGAGGGCGTCAATACGATCACCGCAGTCGCCCAAAACAGCGATGTAACCACCAGCACCGCCAGCGTGGAAATCAGTCTCGATACCACCCCGCCTCATGTGATGATCTATTCACCGGCTGACAATTCGATAACCACCGATTCCTCCATCACCGTTACCGGAATGGTGAATGACATTGTTGTGGGAACCGTGAACCCACAGCAGGCCACCGTGACTGTGAACGGCGTAGCCGCCCAAGTCGGGAATCGCAGCTTCACCGCGGCAGACATTCCCTTGGCTGTTGGACCGAATATTATTCAAGCGGTCGGAGTGGATCGGGCAGGGAACCAGGCCACTACCTCGATCACGGTTACGCGTCAGGCAGCCGGACGTCCGGCAGTCAAGGTGTTCTCCGGCAATAATCAATCGGGTTCGATTGGAACTACTTTGCCTCAGCCACTGGTCGCGCAACTGCTCAATGCAGCCGGCTTGCCCGTGCCCAACACTCCCGTTGTTTTCCGGGTCATAGCTCAAGATGGGACCGTCGGCACTAGCCCTGGCCTGGGATTGGCAGACATTGCAGTAAACACCGATGCCCAGGGGATGGCGACCGTGTTGTTCACCCTCGGCTCGCACTCCGGTGCCGGGAATAACCTGGTTGAAGCTTCTTCGGCGGGCGTGCAGGCGACTGCTATCTTCAACGCCTCAGCCACTTCGACCGGCGCTACCCTCATCAACATGGATTCGGGCAACAACCAGTCTGGCGCCACCGGCCAGGGGCTCCCGTTGCCCTTTGTCGCGGTCGTGACCGATAGCGGCCACAACCGGATCGCGAATGTTCCGGTGACCTTCTCCGTCAGCCGAGGCAACGGCGCCCTCGGCGGACAATCCTCAGTCACCGTCAATTCCGATAGCGATGGCCGTGTGCAAACCCTGTTGACTTTGGGACCCAATCAAGGCGTGAACAACAACGTAGTCGAAGCCACGTTCCCGGGTAACACCGGATTTCCTGTTGCCTTTTCGGCCACGGCGCGGGATTCCGGGGCGGCTGAAGATACTGCCATTTCCGGCGTAGTTTTAGACAATAGCAGCCATCCAATCCCCGGCGTTACCATGCGCCTGTTACAACTGCATCAGGGACCGAGCGGCAATCTTCCACAGCAAGTTGGAACACCGGTGGTGACCAATGCCCAGGGCCAGTTCATGATCCAACCGGCCCCCGTGGGTGTCTTCAAACTGATGGCCGATGGCGGTACAGTCCAGCAGGAAGGCACCTATCCCTGGCCAACTCTGGAATACGACATCGTTACGGTTTCCGGCCAGAACAATACTGTAGGTTCCCCGATCTATCTCCCTCGGTTGAATCTCAACAACAAGGTTTGTGTTTCAGAAACCACTGGCGGGACTCTGACTCTCCCGCAGGCGCCCGGTTTTTCTCTTACCATCGCGCCGGGATCCGCGACCTTCCCCGGAGGATCGCGTAGCGGCTGCGTCTCCGTTACCCCTGTGAACATGGACAAAGTGCCCATGGCGCCGGGCTTTGGACAACAGCCGCGATTCATCGTTACCATCCAGCCGGTTGGGACTACCTTCAATCCTCCCGCAGCCATCACCATCCCCAATGTGGATGGCCTCGCGCCCCGCGCAGTCACGGAGATGTATTCCTACGACCACGATCTTGCTTCTTTCGTCTCCATTGGCACGGCCACGGTCAGCGCTGACGGTTCCGTCATTAAGTCGGATCCGGGCGTAGGTGTATTGAAGGCAGGATGGCACTGCGGCGGCAATCCCAACACCACCGGCTCAGCGGCTACTTGTCCTGATTGTCAAAAATGCGACGGCAACAATTGTGTGGCCGATCCCGGACAAGACGGCGCGGAGGTCAAGGATGACAAATGTAAGGTTTGTAAGAATGGTAGCCCTACGAGGAGGTCTTTCGACAATAGCGAAACCGAAATCTCTTTCTCGTACGCAGTGCCCGACGAAGCCACCAAGCAGCTCAACGACGATCTGGAAATACTCAAAGATTTTGGCATCGATGCTAGCTTCAAGCTTTTGTCCATCAAAGGAACCCTGAAAGAAAAAGGGTGCTGCGAGGACCCGAAAGTCGGGGTATCAAAGGAGCAAGAAGGGTCTGTTACCGGGGAGTTTGGTAGTTTTTCCGTTGAGGTCCACGTTTGGCCGCCACTGGGTCCGAATCCCAGCTTTGATCTCAGCATTAGGGTTATTGGTGTGGGCTCTCTGGAAGTTAAAGGTGAAGTCAAAGGCGGAGTATTTGTCAAGCTAGAAGGTAAGGTGGCCGGCAAGGTTGGTTTCAAAAAGAAGGGGTGCGACAAGAAGCCGGAAAATCGTGACGGCTGCTTCTTTGCGAATCTCAAGACTACGCTCACCGCTGGCGCCTCTATCAAACTCGAGGGCAGCGGCAGTATTACTTATGCTTGCATCTTGTGCGGCAAAACCACCATCGCCGTCGAGGCCTCATTTGCGCTTGGTGACTTCAGTTGGGACCTCACCATTTCTGACGTAAGCTTCAATGACCCGGAATGCGGCAGTGGTTTGACCGGCGGGGTGTTCAAGCCAGGAGATGCCAAATTCAGGATTGGGGCGAAATTCTCCGGGAGCATTACCAAACCCGACGGTATCAAGCGATCAGTTGACTTTTCGAAAGACATCCTTGGTTGCACTCTCAACCGGGAAACGATTCACGACCTGAGCAAAGCTTGCATGTTCTTCCCATGAGGCCCATATTGAACAAAAAGCAATTCAACCCGCGTACAACCTTGCCGGCATGCCGGTCACTGGCAGTGATTGGTTTGCTGGTTCTGGCATGCAGTCTGGCAATGGCAGAGACCGGTCACGTAACGTATGTGCCGATGACCCTTCGCACCGCGCCTCGCCACATCCGGACCGGCGTGTGCCTGCAGGTTGAAGAACGACAATACCCGCAATCGCCCTGGTGGGAGGCTGCCAATAGCGATTCGGATGCGGCCGAGCGCGCTTTTAAAGCGGTGCTAGTGGCCATCAAACGTCAGGACCGGGATGCGCTGCTCAGGCTCTCTCACCCCACCTTGGGCCGAGATCCGA
The DNA here is from genome assembly GCA_035940535.1 of Candidatus Angelobacter sp. Taxonomy (GTDB): domain Bacteria; phylum Acidobacteriota; class Terriglobia; order Terriglobales; family Acidobacteriaceae; genus Angelobacter. The sequence goes on along the minus strand of DASZEU010000226.1, from coordinate 20,879 downwards.
AAGAATTCGACCTGCAGTCCGACGCTTTTTTTGCCCAGTTCGCCACTTTTCAACTCGTTGCCGTTCCTCGCGCCTATGAATTAGATGGATTGGTAGCGTTTTATGCCAAGATTCGCAGTTCGTCCCCTGAAGAGAGCGGCTTCGCGCCTTTCGTTTTTGCTGTGGAAGCGGATGGCACCTTCGGTTTCCTGCCTTACCGCACAGAAAAACTGGCTTTTCAATTGCTGAACGACTGGTTTCAGGATCCATGGGGACCGGCCAAGACCGACCGTCCCGCCTATTGCTCGGATGATGAGATCAAACATGCCACCCATTCCATCTCGCTCGGCTCTTCCTCGGGCAGTTCGCATCCGAGTCGTTTATTTCTGACTGGCGCTCCCCTCGATACTCGTGGAGACCTGGCCAGAATAGCAGCGCAGATAAAGACAACCGTCGAAGAAATGAAAGCGGCGCTGGCCGCCCGCAAATTAGATGACTTTGCTCAACACCTGATTCCCGAAGACGGAAAGAAGTTAAAAGAATGGTTCGCCTCGGCCAAACCCGCCGAAATCGCCGGCTATAGCGCAGCCTTTGCGAACCAACAGCCTTTCTTTTTCTTTGACGCTTCGCCTCTATTCGTGGTGTTCACGAAAACGTCCCCCAAGAGCGTGGAAGTGATGTATCTCACGCTTGGGCCAAGGAACTCGCTGCTGTGGACGAATTCCTCCTACATCACGATAGCGGATGGTGTCTTCAAACAGGGTCCCTTGGAAAAATCAGCACTATTGGATCAACCGTTCAGTAATATCGCAATTAAATGAGTACGCGTATTTCAAATTCGGAAGACTTGGATTTTTGCCGTCGCAAATCAGCCGTGGTTAAACGGAGCTGAAAGAAGACTATGAGAAGAAAACTACTGGGGTCTCTTCGTGGAACTGGCAGGGCCGTGAGGTCAGGGTTGGTCCTGCTGTATGTCTTGGTTGCTGCTCTGGCTGCCGTTCCTTCAGCGATGGCGCAACTGAATGAGAACTGCACCGTGAGCGTGCTGAACCGCACCGTGCAGGTCAACCCCGATGGCACTTGGATTCTTCCCAATATTCCGGCCAACTTTGGACCAGTTCGGGCGCGGGCTACCTGCGTTCAAAATGGAATCACTCAATCCGGTCAATCTGACTTCTTTATCCTGCCATCCAATGGATCTGTCACCCTCCCCCCGATTCCCCTGGGTTCCACAACGCCGATCCCAACCTTGCTTTCTCTCACTTCTCCGGCTGCCAGTCTTACTTCCGCCGGAGCCACGGCCCAGCTTAGCGCCTCGGCAACCTTTGCCGATGGAACAGCCAAAGACGTAACCGCAGCCAGCGCCGGCACGGTCTACACCATCAGTAACTCTTTTATTGCCACTATCACTGCTGATGGCTTAGTGACGGCCGCACACAGCGGAACCGCGGTCGTTCAGGCCACCAACGAAGGTACCCAGGCCTTGATTCTCATCCAGGTGGTGCTGGGAGCTTCTCACGGTGGAATTCCGGATTCCTGGGCGCTCTCTCATGGACTTGACCCAAATGATCCCAACATGCCCACCGATGATCCGGACCATGATGGATTGACCAATCTGGAAGAGTTTCAAAACGGTACCGATCCTCACAATCCTGATACCGATGGCGATGGACTGAGCGACGGCGATGAAGTCCATATCTATCACACCAATCCCCTGGTTGTGGATACCGATGGAGACGGTATCCCGGATGGTCTGGAAGTAAAGCTTGGCACCGATCCGCTTGACCCCAACAGCTTCGACTATGCGCGCGCTCTGAGCAGCATGGAGGTGGTACCGGGGACTTTCGTTCTGGTCGTGGATTCGCTCACCGGCGTTGCATCCATACAACTTCAGGTAATCGGCCACTTGATCGATGGCCATTCTGCTGACCTAACCACCACGCGCCGGCGTACCAACTATCTAAGCAGTGACGTGACTGTGTGTAATTTCGGTGGACAGGATGGGCAGGTCTTCGCCGGAGCCAATGGAACGTGTACCATCACCATTTCCAACAGCGGATTTAGCACCAGCGCACAAGGTACTGTGCAAAGCTTCTCGCCTTCGCCTGTGTCTTTTGTTCCGATTCCTGGTTTTGCCAACTCGGTCGCCGTTTCGGGTGGTTTCGCCTATGTCGCCGCTGGTGGCGCTGGACTTCAGGTCGTCGATGCTTCAGGTGACCGGAAGAACCCGCAGATTGTAAGTTCGCTGGCTATCTCCGGAAATGCCAACGATGTCACCATCAGCGGAAACATTGTCTATCTGGCCATGGGCAATGCAGGACTGGCTGCCGTCGATGTGACCAATCCTCTCATGCCTCAGTTGCTCGGTACCGTGGCTCTTTCCGGCAACGCCATGGACGTGACTGTTCGGGGAACCACGGCCTTTGTTGCCAACGGTAGCAATCTGGTGTTGGTGGATACAACCAACCCGCGGGCCATGAGTGTGATCTCGACGCTTCCGCTGGATGGTTTTGTGTGGGGTGTAGACGTCGATGTGAACCGCCACCTCGCCGCTGTTGCGGCTGGTGGTAACGGGCTGCATCTGGTCGATTTCACCAATCCTGCCTCTCCCAAGGTGCTTGGCACTGTAGGTACAGGCGATGCTCGTGACGCCGCGATCAGGGGCAACTTCGTAATCGTTGCCGATCACGCCAGCAGCATGACCTCGGTCGACATTTCCAACACGGCGAATCCAGTAGTCGTTTCCAACACTCCCCGAAACCTTGGTGGACTGCTCAACGATATCGTGCTGGACGGCAACTTTGCTCTAGGGGCCGACGTGGTCTTTGTCAATGGCGTTCCCATTGTCGATATTTCCCAACCCACGGCGCTCGCGCCGCGCGCCATCCTCAATTTCACTGCGAGGGATGACAATGCGATGGGAATCGCTATAGGGGATGGCTTTGTTTATCTCGCGACTGAGCACAGCAACCTCGATAAAGGTGGGTCTTTCGGCGATAGCCGGCTCTATATAGGTGAATACCTGTCTCCCGAGGGTGTTGTCTCTCGGTCTGGGGGAAACATCACCAAGCCGCCGGTGATTAGCTCGATTCATCCGAGTATCATTCTGGAAAATACTGTCGCAAAAATAGTTTCCAATGTCACGGTCACCGGCGCCAACCTCACCGGAGCTACCTTTGCCTTCCAGCCTGCCAGTCCATCAACCCCGCAGGCCATCTTCGTTACTTCGTTTTCAGTGAACTCCCTCGGCACCTTAGCTACCTTGAATCTGGCCGTGGCGCCGAATATTACGGGCACTTTTGTTTTGGTGGCCCTCAATAGTGTTGGCGACTCCGGCAAAGTCGCAACTCCAGGCAACACGCTCGTCATATTGAATGCGGCGCAGGCCGATGACGATGGGGACGGGCTGAGCGATGCGGTCGAGCTAGCCATCGGGACCGATCCCCAAAACCCCAGCACCATCAATGACGGCATCACCGACGGTTGGAAGGCCTTTTATGGATTTGATCCCCTCGATCCGGGAGTCGCCGGACGCCGTAACGATGGCGACGGCCTGACAATTCTCCAGGAGTTCCAGCAAAATCTGAATCCCCGCATTGCCAACCGTGTACCTCCGTCTGTGGCAAAAATCTTCCCCGCCGACCAGACTACAAACTATCCAACTAATGGCAAGATCATTGTTCGCTTCACCGAGCCGCTGCTGACCGGCGTCGATCTGAAGGCCACGCTGGCAGTGATCAACGCCATTGCCCCCGGGCTTTCGGATAAGGACAGAGCTGATTCTGCCCAGGTTTTGAAAACCTACCTGGAGAGCACCTGTTGCGGTAACTCGGTGCTTCCCGGTGTAATCATGGTTTCCGGGCCCAATGGTCCTGTGAGCGGAAGCCTCCATATTTCCGGCGATAGCCTGACTGTAAGCTTCGTCCCTGATCAGCCGCTGACAGCTTCTACTACGTACCAGGTTCTGGTGAACAGTGTGCGCGACCTTGCTGGCAACCGAATGACTCAGCCGTTCCAGAGTTCATTCACCACCGGACAATTTGCCGATACCACATCTCCCATAGTCGTCGCGACCAGCCCGGCCTCCGGAACTGCGAATGTTCCCACCAATGCCGCCTTCACCATCTTGTTCAGCAAGCAAATGGATCCGGGAATGTTGACTTCTCAGTCCTTTGCCGTCATAGATTCGTTCTCACAACAGAGCGCTCCTGGAATGGTCCAGGTGGATGCCACGAATACTTCTGCTTCCTTTGTTCCCAATCAGCCGCTCTTTGTAGGCCGTACTTACTTTGTAAGACTGGGCTTACTGCAGGACACCTCCGGCAATGCCCTAGTAGGACCCACGTTCTTTGAATTCACAACTGCTTTTGCCCAGGACACCGATGTACCGCATTTGATTGCGACCAGTCCGGCTGATGGGGCCACCGGCATTCCCACCGACTCCGTGATCGTCCTGCAGTTCAATGAGCCGTTGAACATCGTTAGCGCATCCAGTGAGATACAGGTCTTTGTAAGCGGCCAGCTTGTCCCCGGCGTGATTGCCGTGTCAGATGCCAACCGCCTGGCTACGTTTACTCCCGCAGCTCCCTTGGCTGCCAACACTCTGCACACGGTCACGGTGGGACCAGGCGTCACTGACCTCGGTGGCAACGTCATTGATAACCCTGGCAGCTTCAGCTTCCAGACAAGCGATACTCCGGATCCAACTCAACCGACGGTGCTTAGTGTGAGCCCCGACAACCTGACAACGGGCGTGCCGGTCAACACCGCGGTGCAGGTCCAATTCAACAAGCCAGTGGATCCGCTCACCGTCAACGGAGCAACACTACAAGTCATTCCGACTGCTCTGTTGGGCGGAGGCGGTGTTCCGGAAATTGCCACCATCAGGGCCATTACGGTCGTCAATGGCTCAGTCGCCAACGGCCTTCCCGGATCACTGGCCTTTTCGGCCGATGGCAAGAGCGTTACCTTCTCTCCCACTGTCCTGTTGGCTCCCGGAACCTCCTATACCGTCCTGGTCAGCAACGCCATTACCGACTTGGCTGGGCGGGGTTTTGTATCTTTCCAGAGCAGCTTCACTACTGGAGTAACGTCACAAACCAACAACCCGGTCGTGCTCCAGGTCAGCCCTCAGAATGGCGACACCAATATTGCTGTTAATCCGCTGGTAGTCGTCAAGCTCAGCGAACCCATCGAGCCGTTAAGTGTGAGGAACGATGCGATTGTATTGCTGGCGGGCGGCATCTCTGTCCCTGGGACAGTCAGTGTCACCCCTGACCGCACCAGGCTCTTCTTCCGCGCGGTGAATTTGCTGGCCGTCAGCACTACTTACAACGTTGTAGTATCTGGGTTCTCCGATGTTGCCGGCAATTTGGTGACGCCTTTTGCCAGCAGCTTCACCACCAGCAGTTCGCCGGTACCCGATTCAGACCCTGTAAGTGTGGTTTTAGTTGATCCCCCGGATAAGGCCACCGGCGTTTCGTTGAATGCCAAAGTGGTGCTGACATTCAATGAGCCCGTGGATGTCACGACCGTCAACTCAGATACTGTGCAGGTACAAGTTTTCGGTGGCACTGGAAGCGTGGCCGGCGAATATCGAGTGGCCGGCAATGTGGTCACCTTCGCGCCTTTCGCTGCTCTTCCGCCAAATACGGTCATGCAAGTAACCGTGACCAATGTTGAGGATGTGGCATGGACAGCGCCGCCAATGGTGCTCTTCTCTAGTACATTCACAACCACGGGAGGAAGAGACACCATTCCACCGCGAGTTGCGGGCGTTAGTCCAGTCGACGGATCGACTGGTATTGGGCAAAATGCTACGGTAATACTGAGCTTCTCCAAATCACTGCGGCCCGCCTCGGTGAATAACACTACCGTTGCCTTATTGGCCGGAGGCGTTCCTCTTCCATCGCAAATCACCCTCTCCTCGGACAATCGCACGGTCATGGTCAACGCAGGTACTCTGCCTGCTGCCGCCGTTGTAACCGTAGTGGTGACCAGCGATGTTAAGGACCTCGCCGGCAACTCGCTGGCTGACTTCCGCAGTCAATTCACGACCGCGGCAGCTTTCGATACAGCCCATGCCTTTGTGGTGGGCCAGCGCCCCGGCTTCGGCGCCATTGCAACCAACTTGAACACCAGCGTGGTGCTGTTTGTGAACGAACCGCTCAATGCCTCAACCGTTCCCGGTGCCCTTCATATTTCGCAGAACGGCATATTGGCCGATGGCCAGGTGACGGTGAAAGACAACGGCCAGACCATTGAGTTTGCTCCCGCGGTACCCTGGCAGAATAATGCGCTGATCCAGATATTCCTCGATGGCACGGCCCTCGACGCCGATGGCAGCCCCATTAACGGCTACCAGGCATTGTTCCAAACCATCCGCGATACCAGCACGATTCCGCCCTCGATTGTGAGCTTAAGTCCACCGTTCTGCCCCATTCCCCTCAACGCGGTCTTCGAGCTTCAATACAACGAGCCTCTTGATGCCAGCTTCGTAAATGCCAACACTGTGATGTTGAGCGGTGGCAACGTTCCCGTTACCGGAACTTTGACTCTGGATCCCAGCCTTACTCGGATTCGTTTTGTGCCTTCTGCTCCGCTGCAACCTGGAACGTTCTATGTTCTTTCCACAACCGCGGCGATCCAAGGCACAAACGGCTTGTCCCAAGGCTTCGCCACCACCAACTTCTTCCAAACCGGAACTGCTACCGACACCGTACCGCCGGTGGTTACGCTTGTCGCACCCCCGGATGGATCGCAGAATGTCCCGGTCAATGCTGATATCCATGTCCAATTCAACGAACCGGTCAATCCTCTAACAGTGAACGCCGACACCATCCACGTTACCGGAGTCGGCCAAACCGCTATCGTCAGCAGCATCAGCTTCAGCAACAACAACCAGGACGTGATAATCACTCCGCAGGAGCCCTTCCCGGTCAACGCTCCGATGACCATTGCGATCTCAGGTGTGGAAGACTTTGCCGGGAATCAGGTGCTGCCTAAGACTGTGCACTTTACAACCGGTGCAAGCCCGGCGACCGCGCCTGCCTTCATTGTCAGTGAGAATCCGTTTGACGGCGCGGTGAATGTGCCGCTGAACACCAGCATTGTTATTCAGGCAAATGTTCCCGTCGATCCAGGAACTCTGAACAATCTTGTTGTTCGCGATGGATTGACCGGCCTCAACGTCGTGGGAACTACGTCGTTGGCCACGGATGGGCGGACAATCACCTTCCTGCCCTCCGCGCCTCTGGCTGTGGATCGCTCCTATTCAGTGTTCTTTACTTTTGGTATTACCGATTTGGCTGGCAATCCTGTGTTTTGCATCGGTGCGGGCTCTTTGTGTAACTTCAGCTTCACCACGGGTTTCGCAACCAATGCTTCAGCGCCCACGGTAGTAGGAATAAGCCCGGCCGACCAGTTGGCGGGAGTACCCATCAATACCCGGATCCAGGTCCAGTTCAGCAGTCCTGTGAATCAGGCGACCCTTGGTCAAGTGACGCTGAGCAGCGGTAGTGCGCCTGTGCCGGTAGTTTCCGTCTTGGCCAACGGGCAGACGAGCTTGATCTTAACGCCCATTGTTCCTCTCACCGAGTCCACTCCCTACATCGTAAGTGTCGCTGGAGTTCAAGATCTTAGCGGCAACCCATTAGCTTCGCCTGCAACCGCGACTTTCACCACCGGAACAGGTGCGGATTTAGTTTCTCCGGCCATCACCACAGTAAGCCCCGTCGCTGGGGCCGCTGCGGTTCCGCTCAATGCCGTTGTCCAGGTCCAGTTCAGCGAGCGAATTGATCCGCTGACTGTCAATGCCAATACTTTGCAGGTGAATGCACTGGGTGGTTTCCCGATTTCAGGAACGATTTCGGTCGCTGCTGATGGAAAGAGCGCTACGTTCACACCTGCTGCGCCGCTCGTATCGGAGACGAACTATTTCGTGAGTGCAAGCAGTGGCATCACCGATCTGGTAGGGCAAGGCCTCATATCGTTTACAAGCCGCTTTACCACCGGCGTCGCGAACCAGGGAACTGGGCCTCAGGTCGTGACTATAAGCCCGCCTAACGGAAGCAGCGGCGTGCCTGTGAATGCGCAAGTGGTGGTCGCCCTCAATGAAGCGGCCGAGCCTGCCAGTATTGGCAGCAATGCCATTGCAGTCTCGACTGGTGGAACGCCAGTATTGGGTACCACCAGCTTGAGCGCAGATCACACTCTGCTCACTTTTGTGCCCTTAGCTCCTTTGGCTGTGAGCACATCGTATTCCGTCAATGTCTCAGGCTTCACTGACGTAGCCGGAAATCCAGCTACGCCCTTTACCAGCAGCTTCACGACAGACACGTCGAATGTGATCGATACGACCTCCCCACAAGTGATTGCCGTCAGTCCGGTAAACGGCGCTGTCGGAGTTTCCGTAACCAGCAGCGTAACCCTAACCTTCAGCAAGGTCGTGAACCCCGCCACCGTAAATACCAATACGATTGCGGTCTCTATTCCTGGGCTGAACGCCAATCTGGCTGGCAGCTACACTGTGAATGGAGCTAGCGTCACCTTCGCGCCGCTCTCGCCCTTCCCTGGAAATGCGAGCATTCAGGTGCAAGTATCAGGCGTGCTGGACTTGGCTGGAAACAGCAACACTCCGTTCGCAAGCACCTTCACAACCACAGCCACCGCGGATACCACCGCGCCGGTAGTGGTCTCAGTTACGCCGAACAATGGAGCAACCAACATCGGCTTGAATGCCGTAGTGGTATTCACTCTCTCCAAATCATTGAATCCGGCCACCGTCAACAACACTACGTTTGGATTGCTGTCAGGTAGCAGTTTGCCCCTTTCAAGCCAGGTAAGCATTTCTGCCGACAACCGGACGGTTACGCTTACCTCCGCTGGATTGCCGCCGCTCAGCGTGGTGACGGTCGTGGCAAACGGCGGTGCCCAGGACCTCTCCGGCAATCCGCTGGTGGACTTCCGTAGCGAATTCACAACTACCGCAGCCTTTGATAATACGAATGCCACAGTTGTAAGCCAGCGTCCCGCCAACGGCGCCACTTCGGTTCCGGTTAATAGCAAAATAACTTTGTTCGTGAACGAACCTCTCGCTCCCGCGACCGTGAACGGCGCCTTCCACGTCGCCCAAAACGGCGTGATCGTGAACGGTACGCTGCAAGTCATCGATAACGGCCAAACCATCCAGTTCCAACCGTCTGCGCCATTTGCCAATGATGCGAACGTGCAGGTCTTCCTCGACAGCACGGCATTGGATACCGACGGTAGCCCGGTAAGCAGCTACCAAGGCACATTCCACACTGTTCCAGATCCGGCTAATGTTCCATTGGCTGTGGTCGCTACCAATCCCACCAATGGGGCCACGAACGTTCCTCTCAACGTGGTGCTCGAGTTGCAATACACCGGTTCCTTGGATCCGGCCACCATCAATCCCAACACTGTGTTTTTCTTCAATCAATTTGGACAGCCGGTCACCGGCGCCGTGACGCTGGATGCCACGCAGCAATTGGTAACCTTTGTGCCCAGCGCGCCCCTGGCGGCCAGCACCTTCTACGAATTTGAAGTCACATCGGGGGTGCGCGGAACCAACGGCTCGCCGGCACAGTTCTTCTTTGGAAGCTTTACCACGGGCACGGACATCGACAACGTAAGCCCCACGATCGTTGCGGTCTCGCCTGCGGATGGCTCAACCAATGTGCCCGTCAATGCCGACATTCACTTGCACTTCAGTAAACTCGTAAATGTCTTGACAGTGAACGGCACGACCGTAACGATTTTGGATGCCAACAATCTGCCGATTCCGGCCAGCATCGCCTTCACCAATTCGGGTCAGGATGCAGTCTTTACGCCGCTGACCGCGTTGCCCACAAACGCCGCCATTACCTTGACTGTTTCTGGAGTGCAGGACTTGGCCGGAAACAACGCTGCCCCGCAGACGACCCATTTCACCACCGGAATCGCGCCGGCGACAACCGCCCCGATGGTGATGAACAGCAATCTCTTCAATGGAGCCACTGGCGTCTCCGTGAACACGGCTGTCATCTTCCAGATCAACGTGCTGGTCGATGCTGCCAGTGTTACCGCCAGTACCTTCCGCCTGGTAGACGAGTTCACAGGGCAGCAAGTGGCTGGCAGTTACTCCACAAGTCCGGATGGAAAGACCATCTCCTTTATTCCGGGTGCGCCACTCGCTACGGCAAATCCCTACTTCGTCAACCTGAGCTGCCCGGGAATCTCAGACCTCGCAGGCAATGGACTGCAATGCTTCGGCCTGTTCTTTACCACTGCATCGGTGGCCTCCACCACTGGCCCGCAAGTCGTTGGCATAAGCCCCGCAGACCAGACTGTGCAGATACCCATCAATGCCCAGGTATTGATCCAGTTCGACCGGCCCGTCGACGCGCTCACTTTGGACAAAGTGACTCTCAGCGGTGGTGGTGGAACGGTGGCTGTGTCCACACAACTCACCAACGCAAACCAGACCTATATATTGACGCCGGTTCAGCCGTTGAATGCGCTCACGCCCTACACCGTGACCGTGACCGGTGTCCAGGACTTGAGTGGCAACTCCATGTCTTCGCCTGTGACTGCAACCTTCACCACAGGAAGCAGCGCGGATCTTACGCCCCTGCAAGTGACATCGGTGAATCCGGCGGATCAGTCCACCTTCGTGCCGACCAATTCCCCGGTCGTGGTGCAGTTCAACAAAGTGGTCGACGCACTCACCGTAACTAGCGCATCTTTCACGCTGGCTCCTCTCTCGGGAGGCGGACAGTTTTTTGCCCCGGTCGGGAGAAAAGTCGCAGCCGGCGCCGGCGCAGTTGCACCCACCGTTACAGCTTCCACTGGCGGCATGACACCAGCATCAAAGCCACCGGCAACGCCGGCTCCAACACCAACATCAGTTGTAGCCGCCACCACGCTACCGCCACCCACCCCGACGGCGACACCAACACCAATAACATCCGTTGCCGCCACCGTCACAGTTTCCCCTGACGGCAAGAGCGCAATCCTCACCCCCACGTTCAACTTGGCCCCGCTTACCCCCTATCGAGTGATGATTTCCGGTGTGGCCGACTTGATTGGACAGACAACGAACTTCAATTCCACATTCACGACAGCACAGGGAACCCACGCCCTTAACGTAGTAAGCGTGAGTCCGCCCGATGGCAGCACAGATGTAATGGTCAATCCACAAGTGATCGTGTTGCTCAACGAGCAGGTGCTGGCTGCCAGTGTAGGGCCAGACGCAATTGTGGTATCAAGCGGCGGAATAGCCGTTCCTGGAACCATCGCGTTGGATACCAGTGGCACTCAGCTTACCTTCACTCCTGGCACCTTGTTGACCCCCAGCACGGCATATACAGTCACAGTGGGCAACTTTACTGACACGCAAGGAAGGTCGGTCGGGCCTTTCACCAGCACCTTCACCACCGGCACTTCTGGAGTAGCCGATAATTCGCCGCCGAGTGTAGTCTCAGTTAGTCCAGCGGACGGCGCCACGAATGTGCAGGTAAACACAGCCATCGTCCTGACCTTCAGCAAGGCCGTGAACCCGATTTCGGTCAACAACGCTGACATAGCGATCAGCGGACCCACCGGGCTCATATCAGGAAATTACACCACCAATGGGTCTGTGGTGACCTTTACCGCAAACTCGTTCTTCCCGCAAAATTCCAAGATCCAGGTGCTGGCATCGAGCGTGTTGGATCTGGCAGGAAACGCAAACGTTCCTTTCGCCAGTTCGTTTACCACGACCGTCATCAACACCTCCGAACTTCGGCAAATCCCGAATTCCGGTGGCCACCCCGTGGACGTGGCGATAGCAACTGGGAACGGCATTGATCTGATCCAACCCGCTTCGCACACCGGCGCCTGTTCCGCATTGAATAGCTTTTCGCGGTCGGCGCCTGTCTCAACTTATTCACTGCTGGATTCCACGAGTCCGATTTGTTGGTTCAACCTGGGGGCCGATCTGCAACCCGCCCCCAGCTACAATCGCACAGCCACCGAGCAGACGGAATCGCCAGGAAGCCTGTAAGTGAAGCCACGGGGTTAAGTCCCCGAAGGGGACGTCTGACAGTAGCCCAGCATGATTCGGCGCTGTCAGGCGCCGAATCCAATGCTGGGTTAGGTTCAAGACAAAACGGAGTCCCGTTAGGGACGGCTGAATCATTCTTCCTGGATTCCGTAAGCCGCCAATAATCTCTTGAATTCCTCTTCAAAGCTGATCCGCTTGTGATGTTCTGGTGGTCGCCGGATGTAGACTACCTTCATGTCTCGTTGGGACGCTCCGATAGAGAACGCTCCATATCCCTCCTGCCAAGAGAATCTTCCCCTTGCCGGAAAGCTTTCGTTGACCCATTTCGAAGATCCGGCTTTTAGCAATCGATAGCGGTGAGGCCTAAAATTCAGCCGTCCCTAACGGAACTCCCATTTGTTTAGAATCAATCGGGCTTTAGCCAAATGTCACTTACTTTGATCGGTTGAGCATAAATTGTTCCCTCTAAAACGCTCTGTCATCCTGACAGGCGCGTTCTTTGCGCCTGGAAGGACCCCGAAAATGCATAAATATTCAACGTCAGATTAAGAGGCAACTCGGCAATGCTCGATTTTTCCGCCAGAAGCCAGTCGCGCGAAGCCCGCATCTCGCATGAATCAAACGCAGGGCCGGTGTTCCTTGTTGCAAAATAAGTGATATTAGGCTTTAGCCCCTGAGGTCCCTCTGTCAGTCACAAATGACTTTTTCCGCAAGCTCTTTAGTCGCCCTGAGACATCGTGACCACAGCAGAAAATCTAATCAAAGCTCAAAAGCAGTTTTAGCCCTCCGGTTGGAGGTTGAAAAAGCAATCTCAAATCGAAAAAAATTAAGTGCTTTAAAATCAACATACACAAGCGCTTGGAACCAACACTAACGTGCACCCAGACTTGCATTTTTGGCCCGGCTTCTGCTATATAAAACTGAGCGCTAGGCGAAATTCTGGCGAAGACCTGTCTCTGAAATGGGACTCAACAATCTGCAAGTCATTCGCGATGACTTTAACTTGAGGCATTTTCGCGGCGTGAGCCGCGAAGCAAAATCCTGAGCGTCGCGAAGGAATCAAATAATTCGTGGTCATTCGCGAGGACCTTAACTGTCGTGGCTAATTTCTTCAGGTTGGCGTAGCTCTGCCTACAAAACGCCGAACCGTTCAGCCAATCGGAAAAGAGCGCGTTCAAGAGGGTACAGCCCTTTTCACTGATGAACTGCATGGATACCAGGAGGAAGATAAGAAAGAACTTCCAATCATTATCTACTACACTTTTGATGATAATATCGTTAATCTATTATCCATTGTCGAAACGATTTATCCACCAAACGAAGAATGAGCGGGGAACTCATGAAGCCATTGACAGTGCCTAGCGTTCCCGGGCAAGACAAAGTATGAGAGGCTTCTAGCGGAACTAATTCGGTCTTCCGGCCTTGTCAGCTTTTAACCAACTTTAAACCAACCTTTACCCAACCACGCATGAGTGAAAACATTAAAATATATTAATATAGTCAATTGAAATGCCCTGCTAAAGTTCATTCAATCCGCGCAGGGTGGGATTGGCTACAAATGCATTTTACTCAACAAGATCGCACCTTGTCTCAATGTCTCGTTTCCGGGTAGTGTCTTATTAGCGTGTTGCCCCGGTTTTATCAGTCTTCGACTTGAAGGAAAAAAACTACACGCTATGGGTAAGGTAGTTTTGATCGCGTTTGGGCTATTGGGAATTCATGCTGGGGAGATCCTCCTCGCGGAGAATAATACGGCCTCAACAGGAGAAAGGATAGGCAACAAATGTCTTGGCGCATTCGACTGGCGCTCGCTGTTGTGATTGGGCTGTCTATCGTGATCGGATATGAGGTTTGGCAGGAAAACGATCGTTTGACCAAAGATCGTTTGACCCAGGAGCACCAACTCCAGGCCAAAATCGAGGCAATAGAGGCGCAACTGAACGCCTCAAAAATGCCGTCGCTAAGTCGTGATGGCCAACACTCGATGGCGAGAGTAAGAGCCCACCGGATTTACATGCAGGACGGCAAACTCATGCTGCATACGGAGAATGGTGACTACCACGCTCGATTGGAAGAAGTAGACCGTGAGATTACCCGCGAAGAAGTGGAACGCAATTATCCCGAACACAATTACCCAGGTCTGTTAACGGAAGTTGATAACGTTCTGGCAGGACGGAGAAAACAAACACGCGAGTTTTAAAAATTCATTCGCTGGTGTTGTTGCGCGGTCTTCCCCCGCCGTGAAGCTTTCATTAAAGGATCTGGCTTTGGCTGAATGCTGACGGCTGAATGCTGAGTGCTATTCTACGTTCAAAAACACCGCCCCAAGGAGTTGATCAGAAACACTAACCACCGATGTACCGCCATTTCGACGTAGACTGATTTCTGCCCGCCCGCAATAAAGTTCCAGACTGTTGGACGCCGTAGATGTCCCAGCATGATCCAGCAGAACGCCAGCACCTGTGATCCCGAAGCGCGCGAGGTTGCGCGCATCAAGGCACAATGCGCCCTTTGCATCCAAAAGGCGGGCTTCGACTTTTACGGTTTCGCCACGGCGCTCGATTTCCCTAAGTTCCAGCCGCGCAGCTTTGCCCCATTTCTCGGTCTGGTATTGAAAGCGGATCTCGTCAGTGATTGTCTTGCCGGCTTTGTGCCCCACAGCTCGAAGCTGGTTTTGGCCAGCTTTGAACTTCGCGGTCCAATGGAGTCCGGCTGCTGGAAAATCCTGGCTGTTGCGCTTCTTCACGCCTAGTGAGACGCCGTTCAAAAACAGCTCAGCGCTTTCGCAGTTTGAATAGACTTTAACCAACTTTAGCTCTTCGGGGTCGCCCCAGCGGATTGGCCAGGAGTGGCCAAAGATATGGACCATCGGTTTCTCTGCCCAATACGATTGAAAAACATAATAGGCTTCCTTGGGTGTGAGGTCGCGCTCCACCATGCCCTTGAGATTTACACGTGGAACGGGAGTGTCGGAACGCAACGGCGTGGAGAAGTCTTTGAAAACCCATTGGGCTGATCCGGTTAGCCAGGGCATTGTCTCCTGCTCTTTGAGGCACCAATCGAATAGGTTGCAGGCGTAGGTTTCCGACCAGTCTCCATTCTTGGACGGCGGACCTTGTTGGCCCGCAAACATGGAATCCAGTCCGTTGCCCGCAGCGCCTTGTCCTCTGATGGCCTGCAAGAGTAGACGATCGGTCTCCTCCGAATGGCGTCGCGCATAACTTTCAGCGCCCCACTCGATGTGTAACAAGTGGTCAACTTTTTCCAATTCTTTTTGTAAGGAGCCTTTGTAATCGGTATAGTGTCCGTAAAACCAGCCGGTCCACACAGAAGGCGAGTAGACATCCACTATGTCTTTGCAGAAATCGCACCGCCGCATCGCCGTCTTGCGTGACGGATCAAGATTATGTGCTTGGTTGTGCAGTTCTTTCGTAAATGCGCGGATCTTGCCGGCATCGAACTCCGGAAAATCTCCCGGCCAGTCATTCTCATTTCCCAGCCCCCAAATGATGATCGAAGGATGGTTATAGTGCTGGTCGATCATCGCGCTGAGCATATTGCGCGCTTGCTGCTTGTAGGCTTCGCCGCCGAGTCCGCCGCGGGACCAGGGAATCTCTTCCCACACCAGCAAACCGAGTTCGTCGCATAACTCAAGCACATTGCGCGACTGCTGGTAGTGGGCAAGGCGAATGAAGTTTGCGCCCATTGCTTGAATGAGTTTCATCTCCTTGCGAACCAAGTCATCGGGCATGGCTGCGCCCAGCAAAGCGTGATCTTCATGGCGATGAGTGCCTCTCAGCAGTAGACGTTCGCCGTTAAGCTTGAAAGGGCCATGACGCACAAATTCAAAATAGCGGAAGCCAAACCTCTCAGTGACGCTCATGTTTCCAAGAGAAGAGGTCAAGGTGACTTCACAGCGGTATAACGCCGGCTTGGATGGCGACCAAAGCTCTGGCATCTCCACCTTGCAGCTAGCGATCTCACGGTCGCCATCCCATGGAGTACTCTGCTGTGAAGCCGAATAAACCTTCGCGCCTTGTGGACTGAAGATGTTCGTGGAGATTTGCAAACTATCTTGAAGCCGCGCCGGATTATAGAGCTTCGCTTGGATCGAGACAGTGGCAGGCTGGCCTGGCTGTATCAGCGGCGTGATATGGAGGCGTTCGAGTGCAATGGCCGGCAGGTAAACCAGATTGACATGCCGATAAAGTCCGCCGTAGCGGTTGAAGTCGTTCAGCCCCGAAGGAATCATCTCCAGATCGGGCGAGTTGTCGCATAACACTGCTACGGGAACTTCGGTTTCGGTCTTGTGGCCGGTCAGGAACTTTGAGGCTGAATCCGTAATGTCAATCACGAATTCATCGTAACCTCCAATATGTTGGCCAACTTGATCAAGGTAAATAAATACTGCGCTCTTTTGTCCAGCGCCTTCGAAATGCAGTAGAGTCCGTCCGTTCGGAAAAGGATTCGCGAGTCGCAGCCGGGTGCGATACCATCCTGGGCCTTGGTAATAGGCATGATCGGGGTCTGTAGCATCCAGGGCGTTAAAGCAATGTGGAAGTTCGACGGCATGCCAGATACGCGACTCCACGTTATTGCCGGTCTTGTCGCCCCGCCAGACCTCCCAAATGCCGCCCAGCGATCGTGGGTGATATTCCCATCTTGGAATTCGCTGATGCAGGGTATTTGCGGTTTCTGTGCCGGCGGGTAGATCTACTAAAGCACGATGAACTAGCGACCCCACCGCAGTAAAAGCCGAGGATTTGAGAAAATCTCGCCGCGAGACGCCTGCTTTGTGGCTCATACATCCGAGTCCAGTTTTCAAATTAAAATTAGAAATTAAAAACCCCCAGCCCGCTCCTGATCATCAGTGTTGATCAGTTCAAATCAGTGGCATCAGTGTTAAGATTTTGATTTTTGGGTTCTCAAATTACAAATTTGATCCGCTATGTTGCGCTACGGGTCTCCAAAAGCTCAATCCGAGTGCCATCAGGATCGAGCAAATTTGCTCGATGCCTGCCCTCCTTACCCACTAGGACTTCGATAGTATACGGATAGGGATAACGTCGGTTGGCGATGCGCGTCTTCAAATCGGCAACCGCTTTAGCCACATCGGGGACCTCGAGACAAATATAGTTTTGTCGGCCGCGCTCTGCCGGTGGTAGGGGCTGCTGATCAAGCATCAATTCTAGATAATCGTCGCCGTCAGGTACCCTTAAGCTGATCCAGCCCTGCTTGTCGGCGCTGCTGCCGCGCGAGAGCTCGCGGAAGCCCAGAATGTCCCGGTAGAACTTCATGGCTGGCCCAGCCGCCCCAACCATAATGCCGGCGTGGGGGATACGATTGGAGATACGTGTTGCCGGCATAGACTTTCCTCTCGTCTGGGCCAGCATGCTATCAGGCTTGGACTCCACTATCTCCAGATAATGATGATCAGGGTCTTGGACGGTAAAAAAATAATTTCCGTTCTGTCCTTTGTGGACCTCGTCGGGAACAAATATGCTGCGCGCAATTAGATACTTCCTCATGCCACCAGCATCATCAGTTGAAAGAGCAACATGACTAAGCTGGCCATCATCTCGGGGCGCTTCCGCGAACAGCTCCAAAAATTGATCATCATTGATCTTGATGGAAACCATTCGCTCTGTGCTATCCGGGCGCTTTAGAGCAAAAACCTCCTCGAAACCGAGAAAGTTCTTATAGAATGCGCGCGACTTTCCCAGATCGCTCACATAAACGGCAACATGAGAAATGCCAAGAATGCGAGGACGTTTGCTGCTGGTTTGGGCGAGCAAGTATGACGCAATCAGCAAGACCATCAAGGACCGAATTAGGATGGTTGGTATTCGACACATAGCCGGGACCGAAAAAGATTCAACACAGTAAATATCTCGAAAGGGAGTGAACCATCGCAGTATATCAGGGGAATAGCCTTGATAGCTTTCCTGATACTCTCGGCGAGCTACATCTATCCAATCGCAATTAATTTATCTATAATCAGAAGCTATGACTGATATGACCGGTATCCTTAACGCAATGAAGCAGGAACGTGATCGCATTGATGCAGCCATCCAACTTTTGGAAGGGAATGCTCGCGGACGCCGTCCGGGTGCAGTTGGAAGGCCCAAACGCAGAGGCCGTCGCCGGCTCTCTGCTGCTGCAAGACGCAGGATTTCAGAAGCCGCAAAAGCCCGCTGGGCAAGAGCCAAAAAAGCCGGTAGAAACTCCCTTTAGTCCTAAGTCAAGTTGGCTTAGTTGCCTGGGCCGCCATTGTTGGCGCTCTTGCCGAGCGGAATTCCATTCCCTAGATTCACCTTTGCGGGCAGATCGATTGGCCCAAAGCCGCGCCGCAGAAGGCGAACCTTTTTTATATTGATGTCGCCGGTTCCCGTAACCGAACCGGCTTCAATGGCCTTGATTTTGGAATCTTCAATCTTCAAGATAAGACCGCTCAGTTTGATTTCAATTTTTACATTCAAGACTATCTTTTTCGAAAGACTACCAAACTGGATCTCAATATAAGGCTCCAATTCTGATTCGATGGTATGTTGCTGCAGCGGGATATGGGCGGTACCCTCTCTTGACTTATTCCCTTCTTCCAGCCGTCCCATCACCTTGCCTTCACGCCATGCAGACGCAATCAGCCCCATGACATCGATATTCAAAAGCTCGCCTGCCTTGCGGCGCACTTCTCCTTCAACCGCCTTCCATTGCAGGCCACGCAGCCCTTTGGCGACCCGCTCTTTTATGGAATCCGGTTCTTCCTGGTCGGCGCCGGCGGCCAGCACTTGTTCACAAAATTCCCGATCTGGAAGTCCAAGCAACGTGTTTACGGTAAAAGGAATGTCAGACATTGGCTGTTTCCTTGTTCTCTTGTGGTAGCGGATCGGAAGGCGTAAATGTGATCTTCGACACTGCCGCACCTCGCACACAACGGATATGAAGACCTTCACCACCTTCAACTACGTCCGGGCTAATCTTGTGGTGGCCGAAATCTGTATTGATCGATACCGCGGCCCTCACCATTTTTCGCGCTTTGCGTATTCCAAGGGTCGCTGCCAAAAACGCCAGGATCAAGACCAGGATGAGCAATGACTTCAGCCATAGGGGCAAAACAGCATCAACCTGAAGCCCAGACGATAGCTTTTCTTGGTCTACAAAAACCTCGACTGAAGCCGAATACTTTCCCCGCACACGATATACATGCATGGCCGCAGGTGAATCCTGGCAACTCTGGGCACTGCCGTCACCCCACGAAAAGCAATATCGTGCTGGCTTTCCTGAGGGAAGATCGGGAAATAATTGTGCGCTGAAATTTACCGGCTTACCGGCTTCAATGTGCGAGTCAGTCTGGAGTGACACGCTGTACTCTGTTGGCGGAGCGCCGGATTGATCAGGTATTTTGGACGCTGTTCCATCGGCCATCGTTACACCTGCATCTCCAGCTTGGACCGGGCCTTTGACTGGCTGCGTGGACCCGCCGGTCGGCTGGTCCTGAGATGGCGAACGAACAGGAGCGGATGTCCCTTTGGCATTTTGCTGCTGAGATTGGTCTCCTTTCGCAGTCGATAGAGTCCCGTTGCTTCCACCCCTTGTAGGAGCCGCCACCGGTGGAGGAACCACGGCAGATGTTGGAGTCGCCACTGGCAGAACCACGGTGGGCGGCGGGTTTGCAGTTTTCACTGGTTCCGCTGGTTTGTCTGGTGGCGCAGGCGTGGGAGTCCCATTCGCTCCCACCCCAGGAACGGCCGCGACCAGGGCCGGTTCGATCGTGAGATGGACCTTAAAGATATTGGGGACCGAATTGCATTTCCCCGGAATACAGGTCACGCACCTGACAATTACGGTGCCTTCGTGTTCTCCCTCTTTGAGGCCGCTGCTGTTATATTCCAGCGGAAAATCGCGTTTGCTGTGAGCGTTGACATCAAAGCTCCAGTCGCCCGCCAAATGCATAAAGGCCGGAAACGGCTGGGATACCACTTCCCAGCGTTGCGTCTGGTTGCAGTTGTTCTTCGCGGCGATATTCAATGATTTGGCTTGGTTCTGCTGCAATGACAAGCGCACATCGCTGACCGCTGGGCCTGGCTGTTGCACAGTGATGCTGACATCATTGCTGGTGGCAATTTTTTTGCCCTTTGAATAAACCACCACGTTGGCTGTGTATTGGCCGGCCGCGGAGTAAGCATGGTTAACGCTAGGAGTAATCTCACTCTGCCCTGGAGAGTCCTTGTCCTTGCTCCAGTGGAATTCGTACGTCAGGCCAGAAGCGTTTGGAGTTGCGGTGGCGGTAAATAGAACCGGTTGCCCCGCCGGGACTTGCTGCGTGTTCGCTTTTAGCTGAACCTGCGTATGGTGCCGAAACAGTCCAATCACTTGGCCCACATCCACGCCTATTCCGGTGGATACTCCGCCGCCACTTTGTCCGCCTGATTTCGGTTCAGATCCCTGTCCCTTGGGAGGTTCCTGGGGAGGAGAGCCTTTCTGGCCATCCTGCGCTGAACCCAGACAGGAAAAACCTAGTATCAACGACAAGAGCAGCAGTAATGAAAACTGTCCTGTAATACTCCGGTGCTTGATGTGTTTGGCCATGCTCCTTCCGTGTGCCGGCATCGATGCAGGGGAATCTGGCCGTTGTGGCTGGAAGTGCTGGGCGAACTCCAGACACAAATCACATCTTTTCCGGCTCTCTTGATTATAGTGACCTATCGTCAAAATCTGTTACAGGAAAATTTGTGGTTTTTAATGTGCGATTAGGTTTGACAGACCGCCAAGCTTTGAGCGTAAGATGCTCTGATAATCAAGAACTGCGAACATCGAAAATGTACCAGCGTACGTTAATGAAAGAGTTCCTCGCGGC
>DASZEU010000225.1:0-3994 GCA_035940535.1 Candidatus Angelobacter sp. | reverse complement strand
GTATTGGTTCATGGCGACGATCTACACTCTCGGCCACTCAACGCGTGACCTGGCTGACTTCTCTCGCGTTTTGCAGACGCATAGCATTCGTTTGCTTGAAGATATACGGGCGTTTCCCATGTCGCGCCGTTATCCTCACTTCAACCGGGAAAATTTGGAAATGTGGTTGCCGGAAATTGGCAGCGAATACGTTTGGGAAAAAGACCTTGGCGGCAGACGAACCAAACAGATGCCTCTGGATCAGTCGCCGAATGTGGCCCTCAGAAATCCAGCGTTTCGCAACTATGCGGACTACATGTTGTCAGCAAAGTTTCGGGCAGCGATTGAGCGTCTCGTGGACCGCTCCGAGAAAGCCAATACGGCAATCATGTGCGCCGAATATGTTTACTTTCGCTGCCACAGGATGCTGGTCTCCGACTACCTATTAAGCCAGGGCCATACCGTTTACCATATCCTCGATGAACAACCTACTACACTTCATAAACTAAGTGCAGATGCCCGCATCATTGATGGCCAACTAATCTATCGGGGCGATTATTTGTTATAAAAAAACCGCAAGGATTAAGGTCTTTGCCGTTCTCTCCTCAGACTATAGGGGAGGGGTGTATGAAAAACAGGGTACTGGTATGCTTCGTTTGCCTCGCTACAATTTTCACGATCCTTACGGTTCTGCCACGCACAGCCTCAGCCGGTTCCAAGGACGATAACACTTCCCAGTTGCGAATCCTGGGGAAAGACGGCGCCATCACCGGATTTGTTCCATTGCGCCATACCTCCGTTAAGACGGAGATCAGCGGCTTCGTGGCCAGAATTTCCGTAACCCAGGAATTCGAGAATGTGCTTCCCAATGCGGTGGAGGCGATCTATGTATTCCCTTTGCCTCACGACAGCGCCGTAGATGGCATGACCATGCGTGTGGGTGACCGCGAGATCAGGGCAGTCATCCATGAGCGCGAGGAGGCGCGCAAGATCTACGAGGCCGCTCGCAATGCCGGACACACGGCAGCGTTGTTTGACCAGGAGCGCCCCAATATCTTCACGCAATCGGTCGCCAACATTCCCCCCAACTCAAAAGTTGAAGTCACTCTTTCGGTGATCGAACTGCTCAAATATGAAGCGGGGACTTACGAATTTGCATTCCCATTAGTGGTTGGACCGCGTTATATCCCTGGTGCTTCCAAGGGGCAAAAGCAACCTGCAGGGAATAATGGGGCCGAGTTACGAGATGTTTCGTTTGGATCTCGAACCGCTACAGAGACTGAGCCGCGAGGCACGATGGCGGATACGGACCAGGTCCAGGATGCATCCCGCATCAGCCCGCCGGTCGCCGGGGTGCACACCAACGATGCGCATGCCGGACACGACGTTTCTATGGAGGTCAACCTCGCGGCCGGAGTGCCGATTATGGAGGTAGGATCAACCTCCCACAAGATTCTTGCCGACCGTACAGGGGCAGATGCATTTCACGTACAACTGGCTGCCGGCGCGACCTTGCCTAACAAGGATTTTATTCTCAAGTACAAAGTCGCGGGGCAGGAGGTCAGGGATGCTCTCTTGACTCACGCCGACCAGTCTGGTGGATACTTCGCTTTCATTCTGCAACCACCCGACCGGGTCCTGGACGGAACCACCGTGCCCAGGCAAGTTATCTTTGTCCTTGATACTTCCGGCTCCATGTGGGGATTTCCCCTGGAAATGGCCAAGAAAACCATCCGGCGGGCCTTGGACAACCTGCGTCCGGAAGAAACATTCAACTTGATTACCTTTTCCGGCGACACCAGGATTCTCTTTCCCGAACCGGTACCACCCACCCAAGAGAACATAGCAGCGGCCAAGACGGTGCTGGACGGCGCCTACGGCAGTGGCGGGACGGAGATGATGAGCGCCATTCGTGCTGCTTTGGGAGATGGTGAAGGGTCGCCTAAGCCAGCGGGAGGCGTTGAGCCAGTGCGAGTAGTGTGCTTCATGACGGATGGTTATGTTGGCAACGATGCCGAGATTGTTGCCGAGGTGCAAAAGCATCCTGAAGCGCGTGTTTTTTCTTTTGGCATCGGCACCGCGGTAAATCGTTTCCTGCTGAGCAAGATGGCGGAAGCTGGACGCGGCGAAGTGGAATTTGTCACTAAATCCGGTGAAGCCAAGGCGGCGGCAGACCGGTTCTACGAGCGTGTGCACTCTCCGGTGTTAACCAATGTCTCGATTGAGTGGAACGGTCTTCCGGTTTCTGAGGTTTATCCAGCCCGCATTCCCGATCTTTTTTCTGCCAAGCCGGTTATTGTCACCGGCCGGTATGCAAAAGCAGGCAAAGGAACACTGGTAGTACGGGGCATGCAAGCAGGTGGTCCGTTCCGTCGTGAGATTGCCGTGGACTTCGGAGCAGAGAATTCGAGCAATGCGGTCCTGGAAAAAATATGGGCAAGGCGCAAAGTGGACGACTACATGGCGCAGGACTGGATGGGAATACAGCAAGGACAATCGAAGTACAAAGCTGAAATCGTGCAGGTAGGCTTGCAGCACAGCCTGGCCACGCAATACACCTCGTTTGTCGCAGTGGAAACCAGGACCGTAGTGCAGGATGGCAAGCCCGTGCGAATTGAGGTGCCGGTAGAACTGCCAGAGCATGTCTCACCCTTGGCGGTGCCGAGCCAGTCAGGAGGCGAATATCCGGTTGTTACCAGTGCGTTTGCGCCAGAGTATGGGCGCTCGGGAGGTTCAACGAGCTATTCCAGCACTAATGGCATAACCGGCTCTTCGACCACGGTTGAGGTCACTGCCGACGCTCCATTGGTCGAAGCGACGCAATCACAGGTCACCAACACATTCAGTGGTGATGATTTATTGCTTCATCCGACAGTGGATGTGAGCAAGGCAGAGGGGATCCTTGATGCCGCGAAACGCCGGTCGCGAGAAAAGCAAGAGAAAAGCATGGCCACGCGAGCAAGCCAGTTTGCAGTGTGGCGCTCGAAAATAAGTCCGGAGCTATGGCGTCTCTATGTTTGCTCCCAGATGTCTTCTGGCGCACAGACTAAGAGCAAATGCAGCCTGCCTGGAATAGTCGTAGTGCAGGTTCAAGTCAGTACCGTGTCGGCTGAAATTGAGGAAAAGCTCACTAAAGCCGGCATGACCATTAAGGGTGGAGCGGGCTCTGCACTGGTTACCGGTGAACTGCCCATTGCCAAATTGGAGCAACTTGCGCAGCTTGCGGAGGTGACGACCATATCGTTGGCAAAGGAGTAGGACCATACGGGACTCATGTTGTCTTGCAATGCAACCCAACATGGTTCGGCGCAAAGTACAGCGCTGAACCATGCTGGGCCGCTTTCAATGCAGTTCACTTAAGCTTTGATGGACCTTTTCGCTTACTGGCTTTGCAACCGAAATCTGTGCCGCCCCGCTGGGGCTTGTCATTTATCTTTAATCGTTTTTCCCAGCGTTACCACACTGGGCTAACTTCTTAACGCGCCTCCCGCGGTGAGTATCTGAGGTCCCTATTTCACTTCGACTGGCTGCGTGAGTCGAAAAGTTAAAGCACTCTCGGCTGGCAGCACTATGTCTTTGTTACCGGTGAATGCAGCGCCCGCTGTTCCTGCGCCCGCGCCTGCGGCAGCGCCAATGGCAGCGCCTTTACCGCCTCCAGCCAGCGCGCCAATTAGCGCCCCTGCGCCCGCGCCGCCTCCGATGAACCCAACGGATCTCTTCCCTTTGCCCTTGAGCGAGCGGGCAACCGAGGTTGTTTCTATCTGGTGCTCCCGGCCATGAATAGTGACCGAATCAAGCCGCACCTGGAGGCGGGCGCCACCTTTGAAGTGTCCCATGCCTTTGGCGTCCACTACCGTACCCCGGGCGGCGGCACCTTCTTCAATGACGGTTTTTCCGTCCACGACCACTGGCTGCGCAACCGTGGCGGAGAAGCTTTGTCCAGCCTGGCTTTGCTTCGAACTCAAGGTCTCTCCCAGCCGCACCACAATCACCGTGCCGGAGGGTATGGCGGTAA
>DASZEU010000224.1:0-5640 GCA_035940535.1 Candidatus Angelobacter sp. | reverse complement strand
CAGGCACTTTGGCTGGTCTGGAGGACAGAAAGACGGCGTTGGCCCGCCATCGCGAACGCCTGTTCCAGAGCTAGTTTCAACGAACAACGGTGCGGCAAGAACAATTCGGCTGATCGATTTTTTCATAAAAGAGAACTCGCCTTTGAATTGAAAATTGGGCAGGCATTTTGGCTGATCTGGAGGGCAGAAAGGCGGCGTTGGTTCGCCACCGTCAAAGTCTGTTGCCGAGGTAATCGCAACGAACAACGGTGCAGCAAGAACAGTTCGGCTGATCGATTTTTTCGTAAAGAGCAACTCCCCTTTGAAGTGTAAGTCGGGCAGGCACTTTGGTTGAGTTGGGGGGCAGAAGGGAGGCGTTGGTCCGTCCATCCTAATTTTTGTTGCCGAGCTAATCGCAACGAACAACGGTAAGGGAAATTCACGTTTGAAGCGTGAGTTGTCTAGGCACTTTGGCTGAGTTGGGGGGCAGAAAGGCGGCCTTGGTTCGCCACCGTCAAAGTCTGTCGCAGAGCTAATCGCAACGAACAACAGTACGGCAAGGACAATTCGGCTGATCGATTTTTTCATAAATGGGACACTCCCTTTTGAAATCTGAATGTGGCGGGCAGGATTCACTGATCCCGCTTATCGAGGGTTAAGGATATGCCGCCAGGGGTTTGAAGCGACAAAAGAAGCTAAATTTGTCTGAATTTTAGAATTGACAAGGGGTTAAGTGGAGTCTTTTGTTAGGCTTATAAAGTTCTATTGAATGTCGGGACTTCCCCGCTTCGTGGCAAAGAAGGGCACGGCAGAGCAAGGAAAATGGCCTAAGCTCCCAAAATTTGCTCTCACGTCCGCTGGCACGCTGGGGGATTGTCTGGCGGACCCAAAGGTCGCGGTTCCAGCGCCACGGTCCCGATATTTTCTGAAAACAGAAAAAAAGCCGCTTGACCTTAAAGCCGCTCCAACATGGGTCTTCGTTCTAAATACCGAAACCCTACATTCTTTGTTGAATGGCTTCCTTGATTGTCCCGATTCCCGGGTAAAGCAGAGAACTCATGGCCAAAGACGCCTCCTTCACCCGGCGATAGGCGGCTAGGACGCCCCCGCCGCGCGACTGCCCGAAAGACGCCAATGTGGGAACCGGGATAAACCTCCACTCATCAAGCGGCACCCGCTTCCACACTTTGAGAACCAGCAATGGAATCCATATCGTTCTTAGAAAGTCATCTGATGAGCCGATCAGCTCATCGAGCACACGACGAACTTCTTCACTATAGTCCAGCTCTTTCTCAATCAGGTACTGTCGCTCGGTATTCGCCACTTCACGCATGATCGTGACGTCACGTTTCATGCGGCTGAAGAACTCAAACAGCCTTTCTACCAATGCATGAACGTCCCGCCTGTAGCAAATCCTCGATTCAGGAGTATCGTTGACGGAAAGAGCCTTCAGTTGTAGCTGGGACCCAGGACTCAGCCATGCCTCCACATCGTGTATGGACTCATTGACATTCAATAAGAGGTCCACGATATCGTCCGCTGACCTCCGCCTAAGGCTTCCTGGCTTAATCAGCCAAAGGAAAACGGCCAACAAAACAATGGCAAATGCGGCCACTAGTACTAGCAAGATCATCTTGATTCATTCCCCAGTCATTCACCACATATTACTAACGCACATTGCCCAATGCCTACCCAAAGTTTGAATTCTTGAGCGAATTTCCGAAAATAGAAAAAATAATCGGCAGATTAAGGAGTTTTAAGCTCAATATCAACTAGGCGATGGATAGATCATATATTGCATACCGACAAAGCATATATCAGTTGATATACCCAAAACCGGCGAGCATTTTCGAGCTGACAACTCCTCTTTTTCGCACTGCAACACTAGTCCGGCCAACCAACCTTTGCCGCTTTTTATCTTGGAATAAAAGTTCCAAGAGAGGCGCGAGGTCCAAATAGTATATTATATTTTGACTATCGACTAGTGATCATAATATGCTATACAAAGATGTCGTCAACTTTTGATGCTTCCGCAAATATTAGCGGAGCATTCCTCTCGTCCATGGTCATCGCTGTGCATTGCGCCCACTGCAAGCACTCGGTTTCGGTGGCTGGACTGATGGATGAGGGATGCCTTCTTTGGCGGCATCGGGGACATCTTGGTGATGTAAGTGTCGATCTGTTGGTCGGCGACCGCGACACCAACCGAGTTTCCGAGATGAGACTGTGCCTCGTGCCTCTGGAAATTCAGATTTTGGCGATGAACTAAGTGCAGGTTGCTGCTGTCGAGGGTCAAGGCACATTCACTTTTCCTCCTGCGGTAGGCCGGGTACATGAGACCTGGGCAGAACTCATGTGCCTTGCGGCGCCGCAGCATCGGCGCGACCGCCTGATTTTGCAGATGAGGTAAATGCGTGGTTCCAGAACGGGACAACAGGACCGGGGCGCATCCCGCGAGGCCAACGGAAAGGACCCTTGGTTATGGACAACGGAATTCCCAATTCTAAAAAAATACTCAAAGTTCTGGGAAAGCGAATCAAGGGCCTTCGGCAAGAAAAAGGCTGGTCGCAGGAAGCCATGGCCGAGCTTGCTGCCATGGATGACTGTCATTTAGGCGAGATCGAGCGGGGCGAAGTTGATTTATCCCTGGGCACGCTCGCACGCATCGCCAAGACCTTCGAAATGACGGTCTCCGAGTTATTTGAAGGAGTCGCCTGACGGGGATGGTGTAGTCTATAAACTTCGAAAAGAGCCAAGTTGAAAACATCCAGCGTATCACGTCTTCAACTCGGCTTTCAGACCGATCTGGCAGGTCTATTGCCTCCACGGCAGTTGGAGCCACGCCGAACCGATTTCAATCATTATTAAAAGTATGTTAAAAGCAGCAAGATTCAGCTTTGAGAATCCTCTCGTGTGCTGTATTTTTTGATGGAGCCCCATCTTATGGCCAAAATAGCAGGAACCACCAGAAGTCTTTTCTTAGCCGTCGTCTGCCTGAGCGTGCTGCTTTTGCATGGATGCAAGAAGTCAGAATCTCTTCCGGAGCCTGGAAGCCAGCAACCGGCTCCAGCCAATTCTCTGGAGCTGATCTTTACCTATGGATCAGAGAAAGAAAAATGGATCGCTGACGTAACGGATTCGTTCAACCGCAGCGCTCGCAAGACTGCCGGCGGTAAGCGGATTTTTGTCCGGGCGATTCCTATGGGATCGGGCGAATGCATCGATGAAATTCTTTCCGGCAGCCGCAAGACCCACATCACCAGTCCCGCTTCGGCTGCCTTCGTAAAAATTGGAAACGCCCAAGCACGGTCCAAAACCGGGCATGATCTGCTAGGCCCCACAGAAAACCTGGTGCTTTCCCCCGTTGTCATTGCCATGTGGAAGCCCATGGCCGAGGCTATAGGTTGGGGCAAGAAGCCGATTGGATGGGCTGAGATTCTAGCCTTGTCGCGCAATCAACAGGGATGGAAGGCTTATGGGTTCCCCCAATGGGGGCAGTTTAAGTTTGGCCATACGCATCCTGACTACAGCAATAGCGGGCTGATCTCGCTGTTTGCCGAGACTTATGCGGCAGTGAATAAGACTGCCGGGCTGACCTTGGCCGATTTGAGCAAACCCCGCACCGGAGAGTTCTTGGCCGGCATTGAAAACTCGGTGGTGCATTATGGCAGCTCAACCGGCTTCTTCGGTCACAAAATGTTTGTCAACGGACCGCAGTACCTCTCTGCGGCTGTGCTTTACGAAAGCATGGTGGTGGACTCTTACTCTGAGCAGAATATGCCTCTTCCTGTAGTTGCTATCTATCCCAAGGAAGGCACGTTCTGGAGCGATCATCCCATTGGGGTGGTGGATCGCGAGTGGGTCACGCCTGAGCATCGCGAGGCAGCGAAGATCTACATTCAGTATCTGCTGGATCGTCCTCAGCAAGAGCACGCCCTGACCTACGGATTCAGGCCAGCCTCTGTGGAAGTTGCGGTTGCTGGCCCCATCGATACTTCCCATGGCGTGGATCCCAAAGAGCCTAAGACAACTCTTGAGGTCCCCTCCACTGAAGTCATCGATGGCATACAGAAACTTTGGCAACAAAAGAAGAAGAGCGCCGAAATAGTGCTGGTTTTCGATACGTCGGGCAGCATGAACGACGATCAAAAGATCCAGAATGCCCGCGAAGGCGCCAAACAACTGGTTTCACTGCTGGGCGATAATGATTCGTTTTCTCTTCTGCCTTTTAATAGCACCATGAACTGGGCGAGCCAGGATTTGCTGATGAAAACCGGGCGAGGGCAGACCTTGCAAGTTGTCGAGTCGTTGTTTCCCCAGGGAGGGACCGCGCTCTATGATTCCATAGCGGCGGGTTATGCCCATCTGGCCGACCGGCAGCGGCAAGATGCGGGAAGAGAGAGCAGGATCCGCGCGGTCATCGTTCTGACCGATGGTGAAGACACGGAAAGCAAGATGAAGCTGCCCGAGCTCATGAATCAGATCAAATTCGATGGTGAGCAGCGGACCATCCGGGTCTTCACTATCGCTTATGGCCGTGATGCAAAGCAGGACATCTTAAAAACGATCGCCGAAGCTACGCAGGCCAAGTCCTATACAGGAACGCCGAAGAACATTGTTGACGTATTTCGTGATATCTCAACGTTCTTTTAGCGGAGTTTCAGGGAGAAAAATGGCAACCAACGACACCAAACTGACCGGCCTGGGCAAGCTGATGATCTTGCTTTTTATTATCGCCTGCCTCGGCGGAGCCTATTACATGTTCATGGGCAAGAAGCTGCCCAATCTTGGGGGAAGCTCGGGAGGAGGCTTCCTCGGCAGCACGCCCGATGCGGAAATCGGTATTGCTTATGGCACAGAGAAGCAGCGCTGGCTCGAATGGGCTGTGCAGGAGTTCGCCAAAACATCCGAGGGCAAACACATCAAAGTCAACTTGATTCCGATGGGTTCTCAGGAAGGCGCTCATGCGGTGCTTGCGGGAGACAAGCGAATCAATGTCTGGTCTCCAGCCAGCGCCGCGTACAAAGACGTTTTCCTGCAAGAGTGGCAGGTCAAAGAATCCGGCAATCCGATCGCGCGAGAAGAGTCTCTGGCGCTTTCACCCATGGTCTTCGTTGTTTGGGATGAACGCTATCAGGCTTTTATCCAGAAATATAAGACGTTGTCTCTTGTGACGGTCAATCAGGCGCTACAGGAAAAAGGCGGGTGGAGCACGATTGCCGGCAAGCCAGAATGGGGACTCTTCAAATTCGGACATGCCAGTCCAGCGCAATCGAACTCCGGCTTGATGACCATCGTTTTGGCCGCTTACGCTTACCAGAACAAGACCAAGAATCTAGCCTTGCAAGATGTGGTGAATGTAGATTTTCAGAACTGGCTGGAAAGGCTGGAACGGGGTGCAAGCGGCATGTCCAACAGCACCGGCAACATGATGAAGGAGATGGTGCTGAAGGGGCCGTCATCCTACGATGTGCTCTTTGTCTATGAGAACGTCGCCATCGATTACCTGAAGAATGCCGAGGGACGCTGGGGGCAGCTCAAGATCGTATATCCGGAATACAACGCCTGGAACGAGAATCCTTACTTTGTATTAAATGTGCCGTGGAGCACTGCCGATCAGCAAAAAGCGGCCAACGTCTTCCTCAATTTTCTGTTGACGGA
>DASZEU010000223.1:0-8845 GCA_035940535.1 Candidatus Angelobacter sp. | reverse complement strand
CGAAAGCGGCTCAAGTTAGTTACCGACTAACTGAATACGCCGGGACGCTTTGTGATTGACTCGGAGAGCTGCTTCACTGCATCTTGGAAGCACTGGATGCGCAGCCAGGTTTGGGCTGCGACCCAAGTTTGGCCGATGCAGATGAGCGGCCGGTTCTCCTGCTTGTTCGGAGGACATTAAAACCGGCGCCAAAAATCTCGGGGGAGAATAGGCGCCGGTTTTATCGTTTGAATTTCGTGACCCAACTCACTTGTTCTCAAAATCTCCCAGCACATCGTCGTAATAAGCAGCTACCACCCGTTTAGGTTTCCCTTGGAGTCCTTTCAGCGGGAAATCCTGCTCAATCGAGCGGTTTCCAGCCAGGCGGGCCCCGCCCAAGCGGATCACGCGGCCATCCGTGGTTTCCAGATAAAGCGGAACAAGCATGCGGAAATTCTCACTAACGTTCGACTGCGCAAGTTTGAAATGAACAACGGTGTCACCATTGGCGTCGGTTTTGAACGAGTGTTCAAATTTGTACTTCGGAAAATCTGTTCCATAGACATATTCGTCAAAAAACCAATCCATCTTGTGGTTGCCACCCAGATCCATTTCAGGAGTCATGTATTTTTCCAGGACGGCCTTGAAGTCCTCGGTGCTGGCAATTTTATTGGTATAGGTTTTGACGAAGTCGTGCATCATGCGCTTGAAGTTGATGTCCGGATCGTTCGACTTCTCGTTCCGGAGCATGTACCGCACCATTTGCAGAATGTACCCACCTTTGGGGTAGATCAACAAGCGGGGTACGATGCCTCCGCTCTTGCCATTGGCCAATCGATAGCCCAGGGTGACCGGACCTGTTTCGTACGCTTTCTTGTGCTGATTATCTTCGCGATGGAGCAGCCAGCGCTCATCTGCCCAGAACTTGTGGTATGGATCGAGGTTTTTCTGGGACTGAATGAACTGAATGAAGATCGAAGCCGACATTTCGGCGAATCCTTCGCTGATCCATTGGTCGCGATACGAATTAAAGCCCACGGTGTGGCCCCACCATTGATGGGCAATTTCATGCGGGCCTACTACCGTGAAATATCCGAGTTGGTCCGTGCTTGCTCCAAAAGCTTTACGGGCGGTGGAATCCAAGAAGTAGGTAATTGGCAAATACACCAAACCAGGCCAGGACTGGCCGAAGCCGGGATCAGTCTGTTGGGTCATGGCCAATCTTTTATACGGCGCCTCGCCAAAGTATTCGGTATATATCTGAATGGCCACCTGGGCTTCCGCCATGGCCTTCTTCATCATGTCCAGCGTACTCATACCGCCGACGGTGTCGGCCTCACTTATACCAGTATTGACTCCATCGCCAAGCCCTATAGCTGCGCCGCCACCGGCTCCTGTAAGTTCGTTGAGATAAGCAGGAGGTATGACATTGGCATAAGTCTCCAGGAGGTAAGCGGCGGTCGCCGGCTGGCCGTCCTTCGTTTTTCTTCCCTCCAGTTTTAGCTCTTCCCGTTTGAATTTTCCAAAATTAAAGCCAGCCACCGCCTGCGGCACCTCAGAATCCCATTCGGAAATATTTTCGTCGCCCTCATCAACTTCTTTGAGCCTCTTGCCAGTGGCCGCTATTTTCATACCTTTGGGAATATGGAACGTCATCTGATAGGTGGCATATTGGCCGAACCCCTGGCTCGGATACCAATTCTCGCGTGCTTCCGGATTGGGAAAATAGTTTCCGCCACCTTCATCACTAATGGCATCTTTGCCTTTATATCTCGTAGTGATCGTGTATTTCTCGCCTTGGCGGAGTTCCTTGGGCAAGATCACTGCAAAATCAGCATCGTCCAGTTTTGGTTCCTGGATAAACGAGAGTTGCTGATGGTCTTCACCAATCACAGATTCCACGCGCAAAGTGGGATACAACCTAAAGGGCAGCAGGCGCACGCCGCTCTGCAACGCCACGACTGTGGTCCGCGCATTTCCGGTTAGGAAAGCGCGCTTATCAATCGTCGTATCCAGCTTTTGTTGCTGAATGGCAAAAGTCTGATTCTGCTCGTCGCTATTGGCTTTTCCGGCGGCGCATTCGATTGAGTAGTGGAATGCTGCCCAAATGCCTTCGTGGTTCGGGTCCCAAAGCGTCAATGCAACTTCTTCTGGAGCCAAGCTGAAAGGCGACTGCGGTTGTAAGGCGACAACGGGTAAATATGCCGCAACGCCATGCGGGTCAACATCAAAGATCTCCTTGTCGCTGTATTTCTTTCCCTTAATGAAGGCAACAAATTTCCCGCCTGGCTCGCTGCTCATTACATCTTGCAACAAGCGTGCGTCGAGGTTTTCTTTGAGCTTCTTTCGTAGTTGCTGTTGAATATCAGAAAAAAGGCCGCTGGGATCTCCAGACGCGGAAGACGCATCCTTGGCTGCCGCATTCTTGATTTCTTCTTCGGTACCATCGGTGAAGCGGAAAACAGCGCCCGAAAACTCCTCTTCAAAAGGCTGGCCCTTGGTCAGGGTCGCGAGATAACGCCGCTCCACTTCGAGGGGCGGCTTGATTGCAAAGGTGGCATCGCCGGTAAAAACTGCCCCGGTAATTTTGCCATTGACGGGCGCGAGCAGGCGAAAAGCGCCGCTCTTGAAAACAAAGGTTCCGGCATCCCGCTTCAACGTAAAGTCCTTTACTGGAATGGCCTCCGGCTGTAAAGCGATGTGGCGAAGTTGCACGTAAAGGGGATCGTTGTTGGCTTTGGCTCCCGCAGTTGGTTCGTCTTCTGATTGCTGGGGCTGCTGGGGCCGGCTCTTGAGCTGACCATCGGCTAAGCCAGTGAGAAACGCGGAAAGCACGAGAAAAGCAAGAGTTGGACGCATGCAGAGTTCTCCTGATTCGAATAGCGGGAGCTGGATACTAACGATTATGCAGGGAAAGACGGAATTGCTCAATCGAAAAAGAACCGGCAGCTCGTACAGGTGCGGTTCCCATCCAGACGAGGAAAGTATCTGGGGAACCCTAGTGCACAACAGTAATGTTGCCGTGCTTGCCCTGATTGTGCGACATTATCCAATCACTTTCAAATCAAGGCAACAGTTGAGCTGGTAGTGGTATCGAAAACTCCGCGACAGGTGAAAGATTATGACAAAAAAGGCGACGACCAAACAACACACTTACGAGGAAGCCGTAAGCTGGCTTCGGGAGCATGGCTTTGACATTCTGGATGCGCCCGGAACCAAAGATCGCGTGTTTCTCAAGAAATACAACTGCTCCGCGGCGATAGAAAAAGCTTCTGACGGCACCGCGCGCCTTTTTGCCAAACCGGGCTACCTGATTGGCGGTGAGATTTCCCGGCTGGTGGACAAGGGCTACCAAAAATTCCTGAAAACCACCAAAATCGAGGTGCCTGCAACCGCAGACCATCTGAAAGCCATCCACCAGTTCTCGGAAGAGTTGCGCGAAGCCATTGGCGCAGTGAGCCTCTACAACGAATCTTTGGGCACCGTGAGCGACCGCTATGTTTACGATCGCGTCCAAGGCAACGATACACCCGAATCGCAACGCCCCAAACGGGCTTGGGAAACTAAAGCAGAAACCAAACGCAAACCTGCATGAGATTGCCAAAATTGCCATAATTTTTGATTGCCAAAATTGAAAGCTAGATAAAATCGTCAGTGCGCAGTTTCGCTTATTGAGTCATGCTGTTGTAGCCCATTCCAATGGGAAGGAGATCGCCATGATCCGAAAAACCTCTAAGAAACATGTTTTGCGTTTGATGGCACTGGTTTGCGTCGCCATTCTGTGGACTGCCGCATCCCTCGCAAACGCTGCCCCAAGCGCTAGTCTTGCCCAGGGAGAAGCACAGGGAAAGAGCGCAAAACCCAAAGCAGCCAGCAAAAGCGGCAAAGGGAGCAGCACAAGCGACTCCGGCAAGCCTTCAAGAAGTGCCCTTGTCGATATCAACTCCGCCAGCAAAGATGATCTGAAGGCCCTGCCAGGAATTGGCGATGCGTATTCGCAGAAGATCATCGATGGACGTCCCTACAACAGGAAAGATGATCTGGTGCGGCGCAAGATCATTCCTCAGGCAACCTACGAGAAGGTCAAGGACTTGATCATTGCCCATCATGTGGCTGGGAAATAAGAGCAACAATCCTGCGAGCTAAGGAAGAACTCTATTTAGATTGACCGGCGCTCTGCGTGAGGTCCCGTTTTCCTGTGGGAAGGGTGGCGGGTTCCGCCCACGTTACATTGAAAACCTGCACGGGTTCAGATCGCCCCTTGACCATAAGAGGGGGCAGCCGCTGCAGATCAAAACTCTCGCCCAAGGCTTCGGCTGTCGACTGGGAAATCAGGATCTGACCGCCGACTGCGTTCGACATTAGCCGGGACGCAGTATTCACTGTATCTCCGATCACGGTGTAGTCAATTCTGCGCGGCGAGCCAATATTACCGGCTGTGACGATGCCAGTATTGATACCGATTCCCACCCGCAACTCCGGCCACTTGCGGGCAGCGGCATCGCGATTCAATTCAATCAAGAGTCGCTGAATCTGGACTGCGGCGTTCACGCAATG
The DNA here is from genome assembly GCA_035940535.1 of Candidatus Angelobacter sp. Classification (GTDB taxonomy): domain Bacteria; phylum Acidobacteriota; class Terriglobia; order Terriglobales; family Acidobacteriaceae; genus Angelobacter. Next base: position 4,309 of record DASZEU010000223.1, on the reverse strand, counting down.
AGCAGCATCGTTGCCTTTCGAGATCGGCGCCCCGAATACTGCCATTACGGCGTCGCCGATATATTTATCGAGAGTGCCGCCGTAATCGAAGATCACATCCGTGACCCGGGTGAAATATTCATTGAGAATTTCAACCACCTGCTCCGGTCCCATATTCTCGCTCATGGGTGTAAAGCCGCGAATATCAGCAAACATAACGCTGACTTTCTGGTTGACTCCGCCTAGCCGAATATCGGGATTGGCAACCACCATCTCTGCAACTTCCGGAGAAAGAAAACGCTCCAGAGCAGAACGCTGCAACGCGCCCTGAGCGATTTTCTGATGGGCCATGGCGTTGTCGATGGCGGCGCCCGCCTGCGCGGCCACCAGCGCAAAGACGTTCAGTTCCTCTTGGGAGAATGCGGAGGCGCGCTCCAGATTGTCGACGTAAAGAATCCCAAAAAGCTGATTGGTGCCGACCAGGGGCGCACACATGGCTGAGCGCAGCCCGGAAATCTTGATGCTCTCGCTACCGCTGAAGCGCTCGTCATTGCTGACATCGTCAATCAAAATAGGCTGCTGCTCGCTGCGGATCACCTCCAACACGCTCTTGCTCAGGATGATTGGTTGGTTTGCGGAGCTTTGCGGGTTCCGGTAACGGACTTCACTTTGTTTGGAAACCTCGCCGGCATCGTCAAAGAACATTACGAAACCCCGCTCCACGCCTTCAATACGAAGAGCCAGCGAGACCACCTGCTCGCTGATGTCATCCATGGAGAGCTTGGAGTTAAGCGCTTTCCCGGCGTCATAGAGAACAGTGAGGAGGTAGTTTTCGTGTTCCAGGCTTTTGAGCCTGGCTACCAAGTCGGCAAGCCCGCTGCTCGATTCTTTGATATCGATGTCCTGAATGTCGGGTGGAGCGGTTGGGCGGTCGACACCACCGCCGCGAATGATCTGGTTGATGGTAGAAGGAAACTCCGCCTTGCGAACGAAAATCCCTTTTTCATCCACGTGTTCAAGGCGCAACTCGTAAAGACCCAGGATGGCGATATCACCATTCTGCATTTCGGTTTCCTGGGCAATTCTTTTCCCGCCCAGCACCACGCCGTTGGTGCTGCCGCGGTCAGCAATGACAACCGCATTGTCCCTGAGTTTTACGACTGCATGGAAGCGGCTGACGCTGCTGTCGTTGAGCACCAGGTCGTTGGCATTTCCCCGGCCAATCGTGATGACGGGCTTGTTGAGTTCCAGGATGCCCTTTTTGCCGTCCGGTGATGAGATGATCAGACGTGACATAGGACAATCACTGTTTTTCGAGAACTTCGTCCACGTTCCTGATCTTGCCTTTTTCTACCTTGACCGAGCGACGGACCGATTTATATCCATCCATCCGCAGCCCTATGTCATACGTGCCCGGGTCAACGTCCCATTGGACATCTGTTTTCTTGGGCGCAACATGGCCATCGACCTCAATGGAAGCGCCTTTCGGGAAGGTACGTATGTGGATCCTGCCCTTCCCTTCCGGAATGCTCTCCACACCAAAAGCACGCTTCCAAAAACCTCGCCCTTGTCCTTCCTCTTGCATTTGGGCGACCGAGGTATTCGCCAGCAGTACCGGGGAGTAGTTGAGTGTTTGGCCTTCCGAGAGCGTCTCGGAGGTCGAAACTTCTTTAAACCCCTGTTTGCGCAGGAGGATATTATGCTGCCCTTTTTCCAGGATGATGGTTGCTGGGGTGGTCTTGCCAGTGTCCTTGCTGTCAATCCAAATATTGGCTCCGCTGGGAGTGCTGCTCACCATGACCGAAGAAACCATAGGATTGAGGTCAACATTCACGGCCAAACTCTTGCCCGCTCCAACCTCTACGGAACGTGTCTCTTCGACGTAACCTGGTTTGGTAAAAACCACGGTATGGATGCCAGCCGCCAGATTTGAAGCTCTGAATGGTGTGACCCATTGAGGTTCGCTCCAGCCATCCACCTCCACCTTGGCCCCGTCTGGTGTGGAGCTGATTTTCAACTCCGCCTGATGACTAAAGACCTGGTTGGGAGAGCTCGTGGCCTTTACCCGGACAGGCTGCTTGGTTTTTACCTTTTCTGGTGAAGGCTGCGCCGTGATTTCCGGATCTGGGGTAGGATCGGGTATAGGCGGTGGCACTACAACTTGTGGTGTCGATGCTCTGATCGACTTATCGAATGCCACCTGAGCATCTGCGTGTTCGGCCAATCTTTGCGCGGCACTACGTTCGTAATATCCGTAACCCGCAATGCCGACAGCCAACAGAAGGACGGCTACCACAGCACCGAGGTACAACCTGATCTTGTGAGTTTCTATGACGGTGGTTCCAGGTTTCTCCACCAGTCTGGGTTTCTCAAGCGCCTTAGCCGGCGAGACTGCTGCGGCCGCACCACCACTTACTCTTTGCGTGGCCGCCATCTCCGCCACTGCGGTTGCGGCCGTCGCCGGGAGCACCAAGGTCTGCTCCGATTGATCTGAGTGACCTGCGACGGCGCTCGCTGAAACAACTGCTGTGGCCGCCAAGTTTGATCCCAAAGACTTGTATTTCTCCAAGTCGTTCATCAGCTCTGCGCCGGATTGATACCGATCATCGGGCGCTTTGGCGAGCGCCTTGGTCACTACCGCGCTGAGGCCCGGATGAACGGTGACATCCAGATCACGCGGCGAAATCGGGCTTTCATTGACAATCTTGTAAATAATCGTGGTGACGTTTTGGCCAACAAAAGGCTTCTCGCCCGTGATCATCTCGTAGAGAATCACGCCGAAGCTAAACAGATCGGAGCGACCGTCCAGAGTTTTCCCTTTTACCTGCTCGGGGGACATATAGTTGGGAGTCCCCAGCACCTGACCGGTATTGGTCATTCCTCCGCCTGCTTTGGCAATGCCAAAATCCATGATCTTCACCGTTCCATTAGGGGTGATCATGATGTTGGCGGGCTTAATATCGCGATGAACAATGCCGTGCGCGTGCGCATAGTCCAAGCCCTTGCATAGATGGCGGGAAAGCTCAATGACCTCTTCCGCAGTCAGGACGCGTTTTTCCATCAACAACGCATGGAGCGTAGTGCCTTCGATGCACTCCATGGCGATGTAAAAAATACCGTCCTGCTCGCCGGCATCGTAAATGGTGACGATATTGGGATGGTTCAGGAGGCCAGCAGCCCGCGCCTCATTCTTGAACCGCCGGAGCATGTCTTCGGTCTCCAGGCCATGAACATCGAGCCGCATGGTCTTGAGGGCCACAGTGCGACCAATGGTCGGATCGAGCGCCTTGTACACCAAGCCCATGGCGCCACGTCCAAGTTCTTCAACGATTTCGTATCTAGCTACTTTTTGGAGGGACATGAGGGTTCTGTCCTGTGACTCGATGGCACTTTGGCTGTGTCTGGGGGAGACAGACTATTCTATCCGGCGAAACACGGCCCAACCGAACAAAATTTTCCAGTGAGGCGAAAAATACAGCAATTCTGCCAATAAATCAACCGCTAGCTTTTCCTGAAAACCCCAATCTTTTGCCTTAGATTCGGTATATGCCGCAAAAATTGTTCACAATCCGCGCCCACAGCTTAAAATGCGCTTATGCGCAGAAATCTAGCCGCCGTTTTGGCCGTGTTTATACCACTTCTGGTCATTCTTCAGATACAGACCGGTGCATCGCAATCGCAAAATCAAAACCAAAGTCCACAAAATCAAAATCCCAAAATGGCCCAGCCACAGGGCGCGTCACAAGCCAACCCGCAGTCCAATGAAGCTGAGCAGCAAGCCCGCGACGAAGACGAGGAGGGGATCAAGCATCTCCTGGTTTCGCAGATCGATGCCTGGAACAACGGCAACCTCCAGGCCTTTATGGCGGGTTACTGGCATTCGCCTGATCTGACTTTCTTCTCCGGCACCACGGTTACCAAAGGCTGGGAGCCGACGCTGCAACGCTATCAACAGCGTTATAGGGGCCAAGGCAAAGAGATGGGCCAACTCGAATTTCAGGACCTGAATATCGATCTCATCGGCAGACGCGGGGCCGTAGTTACCGGCAAGTGGCAGCTCACTATGTCCGACGGCAAGAAGCCAGCAGGACTCTTTACCCTGATTTTTAAACGCTTGCCGGGAGGCTGGCGCATTGTCCACGACCATACATCGGGCGGATAACGGGGAGCATTCAGCATTCAGCCAAGGGAATTGCCATAAATTTGGCGAGAAGTACCCAGCGCGGTGGTTGTTCTTACAAACGTAATCCAAGGATACTAATTGCCTCCAAACCCTCACTGATTCCAGCGGGCTAGGGGAGCAGTTAGTGGAGAGCCAGCGCAGATGGTT
>DASZEU010000222.1:0-5293 GCA_035940535.1 Candidatus Angelobacter sp. | reverse complement strand
AACGAGACCGCAGCGACTGGCTGGGCTGGGCAAACCTAGAGCTAGTACTTTGGCGTAGTACCGCCGGGAAACGCAGGCTGAGCGGCGATGAGTTGTCGCAAGGCCTTTAACTGCTCATCGTTGAGATGACGCTTGGCGAAGACAAATAGCTGGAGTCCAGTATAAAGAGCAAAAAGTGTTTCCGACTCTTCTGCCAGGAGCACGGCCTGCCAAGAATATTTCCATTCGCTGTGTGTACCTTGGACTAGGAATCCCTTCGCGGAAATATGGGCCGTAAACTGGCGCCGGGAAAGTCCCGTCCTGGGATAGTGCTGTCGCGCAATATATGCCGGGGACAGAGAGCGCACACCGTAGAAGATAAGGAGCAAACCACTTACGATCAGAGGCCAGGACGAAGAAAGATTCGGGGCCATATATCCGTCTGAGTCAAGGTGTAGAAATGGAATTGCAATCACGGCAACCCCAAGGAGAGGCACAATCCAATACTTTCTTACCTTCAACTTCCGCGATAAAAGGGCGTTAGATTCAGTGTAATCCGCTTCGGTGATCTCGTAAGAGAATTCGATTTCATTCATGGATTTTCCCGCGTTCGCTCTGGGCAACAGTCAAGGTTGGTTCCCCGTCTCGACGCGTGCTGCGTCTGGGCCTCTTGCATTATAAGCTTGGCGTGATTACGCTCGAACATTGGAAAACCTGCGGGGCTTGTTAAGAATGGCTCTATGTGGGCCGACTATGATTGTGATCATGATGCTGGTGGGAACTGGCATTGGTTGCATGTTCAATCACCACCACTCGTACGGCCGGGCGCGACATTTTTGTAAACAATTCCACCCTTCATCACAAATACGACACGCCGAACGGCCGTGATGTCTTTCAGAGGATCGCCATCGAGTGCAATGATGTCCGCCTGTAGGGCTGGGCCGATCGAGCCGATCTGGTCTGCCATGCCCAGCGCTTCTGCCCCCAACGAGTTGGCGGAGACCATCGCAGCCATCGGGTCCATGCCTGCGTCGCGAACGCGGTGAATAAAATCCTCCGCATTGTGCCCGTGCGCGCCGGCGACAGCGTCCGTGCCGTAGACAATCTTAAGCCCCGGAATGCGCACTGTACGCCGAATGAATTCCTGGTGCGTCGAGATAAGGCCTTTCATTGCCGCAAAGCCCTCTTCCGTGTAGTAGGGTGGGGCGAGAAATCTGTTCTTGTAGTGAAGATAGGTTTCCAGCAGCAAGCCGGCTTGGGGATCAATGTAGGTCCCGCGTTCCGCCAGCAATTTCAGATCATCATCTGACGCTCCCAGGCCGTGCTCGACTTCCGTGCACCCGGCAAGAGCTGCGGCGCGCACCGCATCCCGAAAAGCGTGTACCAGCGAGCGCAGGCCCTGCTTCTTCGCTTCGTCGCAGGCAGCGTTCAATTGTTCCTGGGACATTGTCATGATGCCCCGGGTCATGCCCCCCGACGCATAGATTTTGATAACGTCCGCCCCTGCTTCCTTTTGTTTGCGAATGAAGGCGCGGATTTCATCGGGCGTTCCGGTTTTTTCGTCTCGCCCTGAAAGCGCCTCGACTGCCGTGAGGATGCGCGGACCGGGGAGCATACCTTTTGCGATGGCATCACGCAAAGGAACGGTGGCAGGCGAGCCCACGTCTTGCACGGTCGTAAAGCCTGCCATCAGTGTCACCCAGGCATTCGAAGCTGCGGTATATGCGGCGTGCGCGGTTGTCCCTCCTTGGCCCGCATTCTTTCCGTCCAGGCCGAAGCTCCAGGTGATATGAACGTGTGCATCGATCCAGCCCGGCAACACCGTCAGACCACGCAGGTCGTAATCCACTGGTCCGGCTTTGGGATCAACCGCCACGATCTGCGAACCCTGGATCACGATCCGAGTATCGTGCAGCAGTCGGCCCTTGCCATCGAGCACCGCGCTCGCCGCAATTACGATTCGTTTGCTGTGCGCGGTCGATTGCGAAGAAAGATGTCGCGGTGGAGCAGAAACTCCAAGCATGAAGAGAACGCACCAAATAATGCCGGCTGATCGCATGAATCTGTAGAAATATTCCGACCGAGATATGGTATCGAATAGAATTTACTCGGTAGGGAATATCTTGAGAATCAAGAAGCTGACGATTCTTCCCGTTCCATTGGTTCTGCTTATTTGCAGGGAATTTTTCTTTGCATGTTACGCCAGTTTCCAAGCGTCGACCGGGAGCACTCCCCGATCGGTATTTACATACGGATCTGAATAGCCTTTGTCTTTGATTAACCCAGAGTGATCAGCGCCCGCGAATAAGGCGCATTGATCCGCTGCTAAAGTTTTCTCGAAGTCACTTGCATCGCCAGGGTTCTGCATCTGAGCATCAGGAGCGCCAAATAGTGTGGCAAGATAAGTTTGCATCGCTGGCGCACCCACAATATAGTTATTGTCATCCCCTGCCTTGCCCTCAAACGTGGTATTCGACCAGTTGTGAAACGAGGGTATGCTTTGCTTGTACGGAATCGGGGAACCACCACCGTTAAGGGCCCAGCTCACGCGCGCTGCACATGTATCTTGACCGTCAAAAAGCTTGCCGACGCTCCCTCCAATAAACTTCCAGACCTCATGCACGTTTCCCCGGCCGTACCACACATCGTAGGAAACTTGCGAATAAGACTTCCATATCGAACCGCTTGCGGGCCGCGTCTTGGGCGGGTTGGCCAATGGACTGGCACCCGTAACGCTCGGGCCGGCCGGGGCGCGCTGCACTGCGAATCCTCCGCTCTCCCTCTGTTGAACGACATGGGTCAACTCGTGCGCGAGCAACTGCCGCCCAGCCCTGGATGCGGGGGCATATTCGTTCCGTGCGAAGACCAGATCCTTCCCCACGGTATAAGCGCGAGCACCAATGGCATGAGCGGAGAATGAAGCCGAGGCATCGTCATGCACCCTCACATGACTGAAGTCATGCCCAAATCTTGGTTCCATAAACGCGCGGGTCGATGTTTCAAGCGGCCTGCCCACTGAACCGAGCACGTCATGAACAACGCCCGGAACCTCATTTGCAACGAAGCCAGCGCGCTGGCGGTCGAGCCGGGGCGGCGGCTGGGAAGTAAAGATATCCGGCGGGCGCATGCCCATGACCTGGTTGGCAACACAGTCAGCCTCGTGTTCGAGCGGATCATTCGCCCCGCCAACCGCCAGTTTGCGCTGCGCACGAAACGTCGTTCCTGTTGTGTTGGTTGGGGTTACGGCTGGCATCGGTTGTCTGACCATCTCCATTGCCATGAATACCTCTTTTCGAACAGGCGTCAACGCTATAACGATCTTCCAGGTGTGTGTCTTATTACCAGAAGGTTATTCTTTTGGCTGCAACCTCGTGGCCGCGTTTCAACAAACCTGCTTCAACCCCAAATAGCAAACTTTCCTGGAATCCTTACCGGTGCTGCTTTTTCGTGCACAATCCTAAGGGTAACTCATACCATCGACGTGGTTCCAATCAATTCGGCGTTCGGTAATGGGTCAGTTCATCAAGACTCGTGTCAGCCCCTGCGCAGTTATGAGGACTTGTCGGCCAGTTTGCAGTGTTAATATCAAACACTCACAAATCCTCTGTGGGAGATCACAAAAATGAAGTGGTGCGTTCTCTTTCTGGCGGTAATTCTTTCACCATTGCTCGCTTGGTCTCAAAACTACGATCTTGTGATCCAGGGCGGACGGGTGCTCGATCCCGAGACCGGCCTTGATGCCATTCGCAATGTCGGCATCACCCAAGGCAAGATTGCGCGAATCTCTGCTGAAACTCTAGTTGGCAAGCGTGTGATTGCCGTCCAAGGCCTGGTAGTTGCCCCAGGGTTTATCGATCTGCACCAGCATGGCCAGGACCTCGAAAGTCAGCGGGTCAAGGCTCTGGACGGCGTGACCACTGCGCTGGAATTGGAAATCGGCAAGCCCGATGTCGCGGCATTCTTGCTAACCAAGGCAGGACGCTCGCTTATCAACTATGGAACCGCAGCGAGCCATGCGGCTGCGCGCTCGCTTGCCTTTGGCACGCCGATTCCGGAGAGCGGGTTGTTGCCTAAGTCTGGAGCGGCCACCGACCAGCCAGCGTCCCAAGAACAGAGCGACAAGATGAAGGCCCGCTTGCGGCACGAATTGGATGCGGGCGCATTGGCCGTTGGCATGGGCATCCAATACACGCCTGGGGCCACGCGCTGGGAAGTGATCGAGGTGTTTCGTCTGGCGGCTGAGCATGGTGTGCCCGTTTATACGCATGTCCGAAGCAGTGGTAAGCGCGAACCCGGATCCAGCATCGAGTCCATCCAAGAGGTCATTGGGGCGGCTGCGGTCAGTGGCGCTCCGCTCCATATCGTGCACATCAACAGCAGTTGCCTGTCGCAGGCGTTCGATTGTCTGACGCTAGTAGCCGGTGCGCGTGCGCGCGGTTTGGATGTGACCACCGAAGCTTATCCTTATGAAGCCGGCATGACCTCCATCAATTCTGCTCTGTTTAATCCTGGTTGGCAGGAGAAGGTCGGGATCACCTACAACAATCTGATGCTGCCTGAAACCGGGGAGCGCCTTACCAAAGAACGGTTTGATGAACTTCACAGCTCCAGCGAACCGCACCTGACTATCCTCTTCAACAACACCATGGAGACAGTTGATTCTGTTTTCCACAATCCTCTGGTGATGGTGGCCAGCGACGGCGATAAAGGCCATCCGCGCAATGCTGGAACCTTTTGCCGCACTCTGGCCCGCTACGTGCGAAGCCAGGGGACGCTCACCCTGATGGACGCCATCCGAAAGATGTCGCTCATGCCGGCGCAAATGCTCGAACGCTCGACTCCCTCAGCCCGGCTCAAAGGCCGATTGCAGGAGGGCGCCGATGCAGATGTGGTTATTTTCGATCCCCTGACCGTGAGTGACCGCTCGACTTATCAACATCCCATGGAGCCGAGCGTGGGTGTTGAATATCTGCTGGTGGGCGGTGTCACGCTGGTGGACCAAGGGAAATTGGTAGAAGGAGTCTTTCCCGGCAAGCCGCTGCTGGCAGGCAGCCCGCGGAAGTGAAGCCCCGGTACGGGGCGAAATTATCGAGCCCAGCGCGTAAGCGCTAGGGCTGGAGTTTCTACATTTCGGAGGTGCTTTGGAATCTGTGATAGAGTCCCGCAGGAACGTTTGGCAGTAGCCCAGCATGGTTCACTTAAGCTTTTGATGAACCTTTTCGATCAATAGCTTTAGTGCAGAGACAACCGAAAATCTGTGCCGCCCCGCTGGGGCTTGTCATTTATCCCTAATCTTTTCCCAGCGTTCACACGC
>DASZEU010000221.1:0-10037 GCA_035940535.1 Candidatus Angelobacter sp. | reverse complement strand
ACCGGGCAGAATCTTCTACTACTCAACCAAGGATAGGTCTGCCGGCCAAGGCGAGTGTGTTTCTTTCCGCGGTGCAAAGCTCGCCGTTGTCCATGTTGATTTTGGCGATGGAACTGACTGGAATATCAATTGATTGGGCTTTCCGATCCCAAGGTAGAACGAGCACGGAGAGGTGCGCCCCTTTCGACGAACTCAGCCCAGGGTGGAGCGCAGCGGAACTCTGGGAAAATGCAGAAAAACGAGGTTGAGCCCAGCAAGGGCGGCAACGTCCTCCATCTCTTCAAATCCTGCCGCGTCTAAAAACGGAAAAAGACTATGCTTTTCTCCGCACGCTCGCCCCGGCCCTGAACCGGGGCAATAAACCAACGTGCAGGAGAGAAGATCATGACAAAAACTATCGTTCGTATTACTCTGGCCGCGTTTCTTCTGGTAGCCGCCGGCTCAACTTCAACCTTAGTGCCAAGAGATGGCACCGTACCGCCACCGCCATTGTGCTGCGATTCGTGTCACCCGTGCAACTAGGAACTTGGTTCTTCGTGGGTGGCTGGGTTATGCTGGCCACTCACGAGCATGTTGAATAATGATTTTGCCTTGGGAATTGCCGGGCCCGTTCTGCAACTGGCTTTACTGGCGATTCTCGTCCACCGCAAGCTCTATCGCCGCTTTCTGTTTTTCTCTATCTACAGCCTCTACTCCATAACCGCAACCATTGTGCAACTATGGGCCATGCATCGTCCTTCATTTACGGCGGTCTATTGGAGCACGGCAATTCTTTATAAGATTCTGACTCTCTTGTGCCTATACGAGATTTGCGGCCACCTACTGCCCCGCCTCCTGCCACCGCTGGCTTTGCTGGTGCTCGTTGCGGTGGGCGTGTTGCGCGCCCTTCACCATCCGATGGGATACAGCTTCGAGGCCCGCCTGACTGCCGCCGCAGCTTTTTGGTTTGACCCGGCGGTTCTCTTTCTGGAAGCACTGATCTTCCTCTTCTGCGTGAGCCTCAGCTTGCGTAAGCATCATCCCATTACATGGAGCAGATATTCGTTTGGCATCCTCGTAGGCTTTGGCCTGGCTTCGTGCAGCACCTTCCTGACCTATATGGCCCGCTTCCGGTTCGGCGCCCGCTTTGAGTTCTACTTCCATCATCTGCTGCCGATGATTTATTTCGGGGCAGCCACTATCTGGTTGATCGCCTTCCTTCGCCCGGAATCGCCCACTGAACCCTGGTCGCCGGATTATCAGAGGCTCCAGCAGCACCAAAACGTCGCCGACGAAGGCTGGAACGACGCGGAGCAGAGCAAGAGGCGGCTGCGCAAGTGGTGGCGGCGGTTCTTCCGCAACGCCGCCATCTGGCCGCGTCCCATCCACTCGAATTCCCTGCGCTGATCCTCTCTCCGCTTTCGATTCATAACGATAAATCATATATGCATGATATATAAAATCTAGTTATGTTATCATGACCGGCACTAGCGCAAGAGCATTCCAGGGTTAACTCTGAAACCGCTTTAGAATCGTGTGTCCACGATTCGAATCCCCCAGCGGCGGACAGCAACACAAGGAGAAACCATGAAGCCCAGCGTACGGCCGAGACTACTGGAGGCCGCCATCGTCCTTTTCGCCGAGCACGGCTATTCTGGCGTCAACGTCCAGGACATCCTGCTCAAGGCAACCACCAACCTGAACTCCTTTCGCACCTATTTCACTGACAAGAAAGGGGCTTTCGCCGCGGTGCTCGAAGAAGAGCTGGAGCGCGCCCCAGCAGCCTCGGAGATGGCGATGATGTTGGTGCAGAACCGCAAAAAGCAAGACATGCGCTCCCTGGTCCGGCACATGGTGCAAAGCTGGTACGAATCTCTTTCGCTCCAAACCGCCCGCCTGCTGACCTACACCTTCCTCTCCGGCCATGAGGAATGGAGAAAGAAAGCCAACAAATATCTTTCTCAAGTCACCGAAGTGATCGCCTCCAGCATTGGTGAGATCGAAACCGCCAGTACCGCAAAATACAAATTGAATCCTGAAGCCGCAGCCAAGTTACTGGTGTTGGCTCTTCTAGGGCTCAAGGTGATAGAAAGCGCTCCAAGACCGGCAAAGGCCCGTTCCGCCGAGGCGGATCTGATCATTGACCAGTGCTTGTACCCACTCTTCGCGTCCGCCCCAAAGGAAAAATAGCTTTGAGTGCCTTTTCGGCCTGCCTGGGGATGGGATCAACGGGATCATGGAATCGCTGCGCACTCACCAGGAACACATCTACTTATCCCACGCTCACCGGCTCGGGACTTAGTTCTCGCAGCAAGACCCATAGCTGCCCAATTACGGCTTCGGGCTGCGTGGACTTTAGATTGAACTTCAACATTCCTCCGGGGGTGAACTGTGCGCCCTTGTTCGAGGCCACGAAGCGCGCCAGTCGTTCTGGATCGACTGTGGCCTGCTCCGTGAATTTGATCGTCGCCGTATCGCGTTTGCGTTCGATGTTGAATACACCTACCGTTTCGCCGAGCAATTTCAAGGATGACGCTGCGAGCAGGTGGCGTACGGGCGGTGGGAGTGGGCCGTAACGGTCTTCCAATTCTTTGCGGACATCGGCCAGCTCATCTTCGTTTTGCACGCCGGCTGCGCGTTTATACATCCGCAGGCGCTGGTTTTCTTCGGCAATGTATTGAGTAGGAATCCGCAGGTCGATACCCAGGTTGAGTTGCGTGCTCACGCGGTCGGTGAGTTCTTCGCCCTTCAATTCGCGGATGGTGCGCTCCAACATGCTCGTATACATCTCAAAACCTACTGCATCCACATGGCCGCTCTGCTCGCCGCCGAGAAGATTGCCGGCGCCACGCAACTCCAAATCGAGGGCGGCGATCTTGAATCCGGCGCCCAGGTCGGAAAATTCCTTCAGTGCTGCCAATCGCCGGCGAGCGATGGGTGTGAGCTCCTGCTCTGCGGGAACCAGGAGATAGGCATAAGCTCTGCGGTTGGAGCGTCCCACGCGTCCCCTTAACTGGTACAACTCCGACAGTCCGTGCCGGTCTGCGCGGTTGATAATGATGGTGTTGCACAAAGGAATGTCGAGGCCATTCTCAATGATGGTAGTCGATACCAAAATATCAGCCTCGTGGCGCACAAAGGCCATCATCACTTTTTCCAACTCGCCTTCCGACATCTGTCCGTGACCGGCGAGCACGCGGGCCTGCGGCACCCATTCCTGGATCTTCGCTGCAATTTCGTAAATCGTCTCCACCCGGTTGTGGACAAAATAGGCCTGACCGCCGCGCTCCAGTTCGTATTCAAGCGCAGCCTTGATGAGCTTTTCATCAAAAGCAGCGACTACCGTTTGGATGGCCATGCGGTCTTTAGGAGGAGTCTCAATCACGCTCATGTCCCGCAGTCCCACCATGGACATGTGCAGGGTGCGAGGAATGGGCGTGGCCGACATCGTTAATACATCCACCTCTTTCTTGAGCTGCTTGAGCCGCTCCTTGTGGCGGACGCCAAAGCGCTGCTCCTCATCGACAATCACCAACCCCAGGTCCTGAAACTTGATGTCCTGGGAGAGAATGCGGTGCGTGCCGATCAGGATGTCGACTTTGCCTTGCTCGATCTTCTCTGCCGTCTCCTTGTTTTGCTTGGGAGAGCGGAAACGGCTCATCATTTCGATCACGATTGGAAAGGCGGCAAAGCGGCGCTTGAAATTTTCAAAGTGCTGGAAGACCAGGACGGTCGTGGGGGCGAGCAGCGCCACCTGCTTGTTGTCCTGGACGGCCTTAAAGGCAGCGCGCATGGCAACTTCGGTTTTGCCGTAGCCCACGTCACCGCATAGCAAGCGATCCATGGGTAGCGACGACTCCATGTCTTGCTTGATCTCGGCGGTGGCCTGAAGCTGGTCGTCGGTCTCGTTGTACTCAAAGGCGTCTTCGAATTCGCGTTGCCATTGCGTGTCGGTAGGAAAGCTATGGCCCTTCGCGGCTTTGCGGACCGCGTAGAGCTTGAGCAGTTCGTCGGCCATATCTTTCATGGCCTTCTTCACCCGCGCTTTAGTCTTTGCCCACGCAGTGCCGCCCAGCCGGCTCAGCGGCGGCTTGACTCCCTCGCTGGAGCGATACTTCTGGATCAGATCGAGCCGCGTCAGGGGAACATAGAGCTTGGCGCCTTCGGCGAATTCCAGCACCATGAACTCACCCGTAATTTCCCCCTGCTGAATTTCTTTCAGCCCCTGGTACATGCCGATTCCATGCTCCACATGCACCACGTAGTCGCCCATGGCCAGGTCGCGGAAGTCCGACATGAAGGCCGCAGTTTTGGACTTCTGCCGCAGCGGGCGCTGGACCACAATTTCAGAATCATCGAAGAGATCGCGCGCGCCGAAAAGCACGAGGTGCGATTCTGGCAGCACGACTCCGTCCGGTACGGGGGCGCGCACGATGGTTGTGGTGGTGAGGTCGCCGGTGAAGTAAGCAGTCTCGTCCAGATAAGTCTCGCTGCCGGGAGCGGGATTGCGGCTGCCCATCCGAAACGGCACCTGGTATTCAGTGAAGATATCGGCCAAACGCTCCATCTCTCCGGTGTTGGGCGCAGAGAAGATCACACGACGACCGTCGCCGGTAAGTTTCTTTACCTCAGCGACCATGCCGGGAACGGAGCCGTGGAAACGCGTGGTGGGCTGGGATGCAAACTCAATCGGCTGATCCATGGCAAGCCGGGACAGGCCTGGTGATCGGCTGATCATTTCGGCATGTTTCAGTGCAGGCTTATGATCAGCCTTTTCTTCCACAGAACCAGCCATCGTCGCCAGCGGCAGCTCGCCTTCGAAAATATCTGCCACTGCTGGCGGTGTTGGCTCTGGCTTAAGCATTCCCAGATGCATCAAGTCTCCGCCGGGCAATTGGGAGATGCGTTGGTTCCACTCTTCAGGAGGCAAGTAGATATCTTCGGGGGTAGCCAGCTTGCCTACGCCGCTCTGCTCATGGCGCTGATCGACTTTGGCCCACCAGCGTTCCTGCTCGGCTTCCAGGTCCACAGGTTCGTCCACGAAGACCATGGCTCCCGGCAGCAGGTCAAACAATGTATGCTGTGCCCCGGCATTTGCGTAGTATTCCCAACCTGGGAATATGGTCACGCCGGAAGCAGCTAAAGCCTCGCGGACAGTATCCCCTGAGCCCTCCAGCCTGGAACCCGAAAGGCGAGCATGAATTTCGGTCAGCACCTCTTCCCGAATCGGGGTCTCGGCGAGCGGCAGCAAAAAGACTTCATCTAGAGGAGCAGCAGAGCGTTGCGTGCCGGGATCAAATTTCCGAATAGATTCAACCTCGTCGCCAAACAACTCAATGCGCACGGGGCGGTCAGCTTCGGGCGGGTAGGCATCCAGAAGTCCCCCGCGCACAGCATACTGGCCGGGCATCTCCACCACGTCCACTGCTGAGTACCCCACGGTATTCAGATGCTGGACCAGCTCTTCCACATCTAGCGAATCGGCCCGTCGCACCACACGCGCCAGCCCGAAGTAGTGGTCCGCCGGGCGCAGGCGCATGGCCGTGGACTCCATAGGGGCAATCACGATTGAGGCTGCGCCGGTTGCTATCTTCCACAGCGCGGTAGCCCGCTCTTCCTGAATCTCAGGATGGGGCGACATGTTTTCAAAGGGCAGCACGTCGTAGGCAGGCAGGTGAACTACGGTGGCCGGGTCGCAGGCGCCGGTAAGCTCGCAAAAAGCCTGCACCACAGGAAACAGCGCCTCGGCGCCTTGATGTGTAGGCGTAACCACGATGAGCGACCGGCCCGATGTACGCTGAAGAAGTGGAATGATCAGAGCTTTGGCGGTAGGAACCAGGCCGGACAAACGAATACGCCCCGCCGGGAGAGTTGGCGCATCCCTGCGCTGTTTGAGATAGGTGGCCGCCTGCTGAAACCCAGGGCTCTTTTCCACGTCCGCCAGGACTTCGCGGACGAACGGAAGAATCACATATCAATTTTAACAAGAAGGAAACCAGTACAATAATTCCATGACCACTCCTCTGGTTGAAACAGCCCGGAAGACCATGTTTTTCAGCGAGATCGTGAGCCTGGCCATCGATTCTTTCCGCTCCAGTAAGGTGAGGTTCGCCTTGACTGCTCTCGGCATGGTCATTGGAACGTTTTCTTTGATTGTGGTGGTCACCATTGGCCTTACCGGCAAGCAATATGTGCTGAATCAGATTCAGGGCATGGGAGCGAACCTGATTTACACCTACTACGAAGGTGGAGGCAATGCTTCAGTCAACATCGGCGCGACCAATGATCCGTTGACCGTGGACGATATGAAAGCCGTGGTTCGGCAGGTACCGGGAATTCAGGCTGCTTCGCCCATGCTGGAACTGCACGAGCGTATTGCAGTGGGAGGCGGCAAGGAGCGCGACATTCTGGTTCTGGGGGTCGATCCGGCTTACTCGACTGTTCGCAACCTTGAAATCCTGGCTGGCCGCTTTTTCGACTCAGAGGACTCCACTTCGCGCGCCCACGTGGCCGCCGTGACGCAACAGTTCGCCAAGACCGTTTATGGCTCACAAGACGCCGCTATCGGAAAAGTCATTAAGATCAAGAGTCTTCCTTTTACGATTATTGGCACCTTCCGCGAACGAGTGGAGACTTTTGGACAGTCCGAAATTGCGGGTGACACCATTCTGATTCCGTACCGCACTGGCCGCAACTTTACCGATAGTGATGCGGTAAAGCAGATTTTCTTTTCCGCTTCCGACGCTGGAGATGTGCTCCGGGATACAGCGATCATCCAAAAGGTAATCCAATCGCGCCATCGGGCCGAGTCGGTGTATCAAGTCTTGAATCTGGCCGAATTGCTGGCCACGGCCACCAGAATCGCCAATTTTCTGACCCTGGTGCTGATGCTGATCTCGCTGGTCACGCTGATCGTGAGCGGCGTCGGGATCATGAACATCATGCTCGCCAATGTGCGCACCCGAATTCGGGAGATCGGCATCCGCAAGGCAATTGGGGCCACTAACCGTGAAATCAAGCTCCAGTTCCTCACTGAAGCCGTCTTGATTTCGCTCAGCGGTGGTTTGCTCGGTACGATTTTGGGTCTAGCGCTGCCCTTCTCAGTCAGATTCTTCACCGAATGGCGCATTCCCATTTCAGGAATCTCCGCGGTGATCGCCATGACCGTGGCGTCACTGGTGGGAGTGATCTTCGGCACCCTGCCAGCCACCCGCGCAGCCCAGTTGGATCCGGTTGAGGCGTTGCATTACGAATAAGTCAAACAGGATCATTCACCGCAACGGACGCAAAGGGCGCAAAGGAAAACAAATCAAGAACGGATTTGCGAATGTGCATGCAAAGAGGAGAAAAACAGTGCAGCAGGCACGGTATATTTCCCTTCGGCACTGGATTATCGTGGGCTGAATGCTAATTGCTGACTGCTGAGTGCTACTTCACAACCCGATTCGCTTGATCAATTCTTGAAAACGCGGATTACGCCGCAAGGGATCGAGCATTGGTTCAACGTTCAGCCAAGTCAGTCCGTCGGCGCGTTCTTCGTAGGCTTTTTCGAGCCAGTGTAACGCCTGCTCCCTATCACCCAAGCCTGCATACAACATGCCAAAGTAGGTCGCGGGGATATAACGCTTTTTGGCCTGGGCTTTGAAGGCCTCCATCATTTTTTTGGTCTGGTCCACTTTGCCGGTAACCGAATAAGCCAAGCCCAATGCAGCATCAATCAGTGGATACTCCCCTGGCGTTGTTCCCCTGGCGGGCTTGAGTTGGGCGACGGCTTGATCATGCATGTTCATGCGCGCGTAGCAACGGCTAAGAATGAAGTGCAGCATGAAGTAATTGGGATTCAATTCCATGGCTTTCTTGCATTGCTCCGCGGCCCGCTGGTAATCATGCTGGAAATAATAGGCAAGCGCCCTGGTCGAGAGCACTGCGACCAGCCGGTCAGGATCGGTCTCCTGGACAATGACCAAGGTCTGCTCGATCTGCGGAAGAGCTTCATCGGTGCGTCCTAGAGCCAGCAGCAGCCATGAATACCAAAGGTGGGCGCTGGAAAGATCAGGGCTCAGTTCAATTGCGCGGCGGTAGCTTACTTCGGCGCCCTTCCAGTCCCAGTGATAATGATGGCGCACCAAGGCCAGCGCCGTGTGGGCTTCGGCCAGCGAATCGTCCAACTCCAGCGAACGCTTGGCCGCGGCCTCCGCTTTTGGCATGGCCTCGCGTGGCGGAAGCAAATCGAAGGGCGCCATGGCCAGCAATGCATAAGCGCTGGCCAGGGCAGCATAAGAGGGCGCGTGATTAGGGTCTTCGCGCACCGCATTCTCGAAATATTCCAGACTTCGCTGAATGGTCAAGGCGCTCATACCGTGCATGTGATAGCGCCCTTTCAGATAGTTTTCGTAGGCAGAAGGATTGATCCGCCGGTCTCCTGCTTCCAGCCCGGAAAGCCGTGCCTGTTCCGATTTGCCCACTGCAATGTGGATCTCGCGAGCGATGGCCTGAGAAATATCCGCCTGCACCGAAAGAATGTCGCGCAAATCCCGCTCATAAGTTTCCGCCCATACCTGGGTGTGGTCTTCCACTTCGACGAGTTGCGCCGTAATGCGGACCCGGCTATCTGCCCTGCG
Source organism: Candidatus Angelobacter sp. (assembly GCA_035940535.1). GTDB lineage: Bacteria > Acidobacteriota > Terriglobia > Terriglobales > Acidobacteriaceae > Angelobacter. The sequence continues at coordinate 1,437 of DASZEU010000221.1, read as the reverse complement.
TACCTTTCCTTGCAGGATGTAATCCACATTCAGGTCGGCCTTGATCTGGTCCAGAGGCTTGCTGCCGGCCTTATAGTGCATAGCTGTGGAGAGCGCAATCACCGCCAGACTCGCGGGCTGGAGCCGGGTAATCTCGGTAATCATCTCTTCGGTAAGTCCGTTGCTGAAATAATCCTGCTCCGGGTCGGCATTGAGATTGCCAAAAGGCAAGACCGCCAGCTTGATCTTGTCGGCCCGGCTGCGTTGCCGCCCAGCCATCTCCTCCGCCGGTTGGCGCGTGCTAATCCAGGCGGTCAGCTCCGGCTTGTAGGCATAGACTGAGCCTAGTTTATCGTGCTGATGCCGATAGACCGGCAACCCTTCTTTTTTCTCCCAGCGCTGGACGGTTCGCACGTCGCGGCGCAAATAGTTTGCAATCTCCTTCCAGGAGTCGAGGCGATCAGCGGAGTTTTGTGTAGTTGAAGAATTGCTGGTCATGAAAAGAGTGGTATTTGAACTTACACGGAAAATAGCTGCCCACGATCCAGCACCCATAGCCGTATCCACATTCGCTAGACGATGCCACCAAGATTCTATCGTTCTCACCCTCTCCTTTCAACGAAAAGAGCGAAGCGTGTCGCTCCCGAAAAGGGGCTTTGGTTTTGATCTCCTAAGAGTAGAGAGTTTCCTGAGAGGGCAAAATTTTAAAGCGCCAGTGGCAGTGTATCTAATGTTGATTCATGCTGATGGCAGAGCGGCCCTTGCCGGGCCGCTCAATAGAACTCATTTGCAAGCATTGCCGAGACAGGCAATTTCAAAGTAAATCAACACAAACGGAATCAGCGGTATAAGCAAAATGGTCTCCAGTTTGTCCCGCAAAGGGCGATCAGGATAGGGTTGGAAAGCCCATGGATTTTCTGCCACCTTGGCATCATGGTCAACAACTGTTACTGGAAGAATTATTTCGATTTCGCGCGACGATTTATTGTTTCCCACATCAACCCTCCTTGCTGCCTACTCTAGTTGCTGCGCGCGAACCCGTGTTAGCGGCAAACTGCGGCAACAGCCGCTTGCCGTTGCTTGTCGCTTGCGGGCAAAAAGCCGGGTTCGCTAATGTCGCAAGTGAGAGTTTGCAGGAGCTAAGCCATGCGCAAATCCCTTCCCCAACTGGTCTGCCGTTCGATGATCTCCGGCTTGATGCCAGGGACAATTCTGCTTTGCGTTATGTTTTTGCCATTTCCTGCGAGGGTCTGCGCGCAGTCCGGTTTGGTCGCAAATCGTCCGGCTGGCCAAGCAGAGGCTCAGCCATCGGACACCATTACGGTTCCAGCCGGCACAAGAATTCTGGTTGCGCTCAAGAGCCCTTTGCACACTACCTCAGCCGAGCCGGGAACTGGAATTTATTCCGAGACAGCCTCCGTAGTTGTGCAGGATGGGCGCGTAGTAATTCCGCTGAAG
>DASZEU010000220.1:0-4574 GCA_035940535.1 Candidatus Angelobacter sp. | reverse complement strand
CATCGCCCCTATTGGTACCTGCTGCCGTTCAACGACTTTCCTAAAGACGTTGAGGTCTGGGACCGCAGCGGCAAGCCGGAATACAAACTGGCGAGCCTGCCTTTGGCAGAGCATGTGCCCATCGAAGGCGTATTGACCGGGCCCCGCGACTACGAATGGATTCCAACACAGCCTGCCACCTTGGTTTGGGCGGAAGCGCTGGACAGCGGCGATCCCCGGGCCAAGGTCCCTTACCACGATCGCTTGTTGATGCTGGCCTCGCCCTTCAAGGATCAACCGACGGAGCTTGCCAAGATTGAGCAGCGCTATGTTTTCGGTGGTGGTGGCATCGGGTTAGGTTTCCGTGGCGCGCGAGGCATTGAATGGGGTGAAAAAAGTATTGGCTTGGTGCACGATTACGACCGCAGCCGCCGCTGGACGCGCACCTTCCAGATCGATGCCAGCCAGCCCGGACAACCACCTAAGCTGATTTGGGAGCGCTCCGTCCGCGACCGCTATGGCGATCCCGGCACGCCTGTGATGCGCGTTCTTGCCAATGGAAGAAGGATCATGCAGCAGAATGGCAACTCGATCTTTCTGATTGGAAACGGAGCATCGCCCAAGGGAGAACTTCCCTTCCTGGATCGCTTTGATCTGCAATCCCACCAATCTCAACGGCTCTTCCAATCGGCTGAGGGAAGTTACGAGGCTGTAATCGCACTGCTGGCGGACGACGGTTCCCGCTTTATCACGCGCCACGAGAGTCCCACCGAGCCGCCCAATTTCTTTGTTCGCTCAGCCGGCAGTTCAGAGACGAGGGCCTTGACTCACTTCCCTGATCCGGCTCCCCAGTTGCGCGGAATCACCAAGCAGCTTGTAACCTACAAGCGCGCGGATGGAGTTCCGCTCTCTTTCACACTGTATCTGCCTGCCAACTACAAAAAAGGTGAGCGCCTGCCCACCATCGTCTGGGCCTATCCGCTGGAGTTCAGCGATGCCAGTACCGCCGGACAGGTCGCAGGCTCTCCCAATCGCTTCACTACGATCGGTGGGATTTCGCAACTGTTTTTGGTGACCCAGGGATATGCAGTCCTTGATGATGCGACCATGCCGGTGATCGGCGATCCCGACACCATGAACAACACTTATGTCGAGCAGATCGTAGCCAGCGCCAAAGCTGCGATTGATAAGGCCGTCGAAATGGGAGTGGCCGATCGCGACCGCATCGGCGTTGGCGGACACAGCTATGGCGCCTTTATGACTGCCAACCTGCTCGCCCATTCCGATCTGTTTCGCGCTGGCGTGGCCCGCAGCGGAGCTTACAATCGAACGCTGACTCCTTTCGGCTTCCAGAGCGAGCGCCGCACACTTTGGGAGGCCCCGGAGATGTACATCAAAGTCTCCCCATTTATGCACGCGGACAAGATCAAGCATCCCATTCTGCTCATCCATGGAATGGCGGATGACAATTCCGGTACCTTCCCCATTCAGAGTGAACGCCTGTATCAGGCCATCAAAGGCAATGGCGGAATCGTGCGCTATGTTCAACTGCCCTACGAGGCACATGGCTACCTCGCCCGCGAATCGACCGAACATACGCTGTATGAAATGGTGAGCTGGTTCGATAAGTGGGTAAAAAATGCCCCATCGTCCGCGCCAGCTACCACGACCGCCGGAGGCGGAACGAAATGAGTCACCTATACAATGGGCTCACCTGGAACTGAGAGCGGAGGTAGAGGGGTGCAATTAAAAATGCGAGTCAGATTACCAGAACTCAGAGGGCAATGAATCCATGCAGTTCACCTTAGGAATGAACAGCGTTGGATAGCGTTGGATAAGGAATTGAACAGCGTAGGGATGAATAGCGTTGGATACTGAAATGGCCCAGCGCCGGAGGCGCGTTAAGAGACTAGCCCAATACAGTTCACTTAAGGAATGGGAAATAACGTTCGGAGCTTGGAAGAACCAGCCCTGGCAAGGGCGAAAGAGGTTAGCCCAGCACGTAAGTGCTGGGAAAGATTAGGGATAAATGACAAGCCCCGTAGGGGCGACACTGGTTTATTGGCCGCAAGCTAACAGTTCCCTTGCGGCTCGATTCTTACGGGGCACGGTCTCTCGAAAAAAAAATCTGCCAAATGTGAAACGCTTTGTCTGGTCATTGCACTATATAGACAGATGAACGGAGTGGCACGAGAGGGCCGGTGGATTAAGCTTCAGGCAAGAAACTGCCAAGGGGAGAAGACCTTCCACCGGCCCTCCATTTTCTGAGCGCTTTTCTGAGCGTTCTCTCAGCTCAGTACTACTTTGTGCTTTAGATTCTTGTCTTTACGATAATTCTTTAAAGTCTTTGAAGAATACGTAAGCCGAGTGCGGCTGAGGTCATATTCATTTGACTTAGCCGGGTTTACTTAAGCATAAGGAATGGAATAGCGTTCGGAGCTTGAAGGAGCCAGCCCTGTAAGGGCGAAAGAGGTTAGCCCAGCACGTAAGAAGCTGTGAATGAATTGATCTATTTGATTCTAAAAGTCTCGTTTTGTGGCACAAAATGTATATCCACGCTTCACAAATCGTTTATAGGGCATTTAAACGAAGAGTTTTCAGTGCGGAAATTGCCAATTCAATCCATTCACATCTTCGTAAGTGCTGGGAAAGGTCAGGGAAAAATGACAAGCCCCGTAAGGGGCGACACTGGTTTTATCTCTCCATTGGGAGCGATGTTGATTGAGGAAGGTTCCAGGCTCCTTAAGTGAACCGTATTGTGCCATGGTCTCACGCAGAATTTAACCGGAATTAACCTAGAAAACACGTATCTTAACTCCTGAATCGCTACAATAATTTCCAGAAACCTGAGTTTCAGGACATCAAATTTGGCTTCGCAACGCATGGAGGCTACGATGACTGGGCGCCAGCAAAAACGCTATCTCTATGTAAGCTTTCTTCTGCTCGTGCTCTTGTGTGCGCGGCTTGAATCACAATCAAGCAATCCAGCGGCACAGAGCGCTGGACAGGAGCAGCAAGGCCAGAGTTCCGACTCAATACCAGTCCTGCGAACCACAACCCGCTTGGTGGTGGTGGATGTGGTGGCGCTCGATGAGCACGACAAACCCGTGACCGATCTGGAAAAGCGTGATTTTACAGTGCTGGAAGAAGAGAAAATCCAGCCGGTACGGGTTTTCAGTTTTCAGCACCCAGCCTCCAGTGAAAGCCTGAACCAGCGCCCGAAACTGCCGCCCAATGTTTTTACCAATTCTCCTTCCTATCGAGTCAACAGCTCGTTCAACGTTATTCTGTTGGATGCCCTCAACACGCGATTCGCGGACATGGCTTATGGGCACCTGGAACTGATCCGATTCCTGAAAAAGATGCCTCCCGAGCAACCGGTCGCGATCTACGCTCTTGAGGGAAACAAAGTGCGCCTGCTGCAGGACTTTACCACCGATACCGAGGTGCTCCGGGCGGCTGCCGAGAAATTCAAAGGGCAAAACTCGCTGCTTTTAACCAACGGGTCAGACAATGCATTTGGCGGGCGGTTTAATGAGGCGATTCAGCGCGTGGAGCAAGATCGACTCCAGTTTCGTGTTGACTATACCGTGGCTGCTCTAGGCTACATTGCGCAGACTCTTTCGGGTTATCCCGGACGCAAGAATCTGATTTGGATCTCAGCGGCATTTCCCTTTGATGTGAATCCAAATTTCCAGGTCGCAGGGGCGTTCGACTGGCAGAGTCATAGTGCCGATGTAGCCAAGGTGGCAGATGCTCTCATCAACAGCCAGGTTGCGATCTATCCGGTCGATCCGCGCGGATTGACTGCGCCTGAGGCTTTCAGCGCCAGCAACAGCGGCCGCGATAGTTCCGGACGAGCGCTCAGCGGCCAGGCGCTTCAGGCAGCACTCAGTCGGGAATCAGGCGCCCGATTCGCCGAGCATAGCACCATGAACGAGATGGCGGGCCGCACTGGAGGCCGTTCCTTCTACAATAACAACGACATTGCAACTTCAATTCGGCAAAGCATTGACGATGGCTCTACCTACTACACCCTGGGGTATTATCCGGACAACAAAAAGTGGGATGGAAAATTCCGCAAGATCCACGTCAAGGTGAATCGTCCCGGAGTCAAACTGCGTTATCGTCTTGGCTACTTTGCCTTGGATCCGCAGATCCGCTTCGAACGTGATCCCAAGAAGCAGAATTTCTCCTTTGCCACGGCGCTCAATATGGAATTACCGGTTTCCACCTCCATGCTGTTTCAGGCCAGCGTGTTGCCTCGATCATCGCAAATCAAGAACCTGATTCCGGTGGACTTCAAGATTGATCCCCGTGCCGTGAGCTTCGAGCAACAGTCCGACGGACTACAGCATGGCCGAGTGCAATGCGGCTTCCGCGCCTATTCAGAAAAAGGAAAACCCTTGCGCCTTCAGTTTAGCTCGGTAGAGTACAATCTGAAGCCTGCAACCTTCCAAGAACTCATGCAAAGCGGATTTCCATGCCAGATTCCGCTTGATCTTCCGAAGGGCAGCTATGTTCTACGCTTGGGCGTTATGGACAACCGAACCGGCCTGATTGGGACAACCAATGCCAAGGTCACGGTGCAATAA
>DASZEU010000219.1:0-11901 GCA_035940535.1 Candidatus Angelobacter sp. | reverse complement strand
TGAACACAAAGTCCTACATAGCTCTCTTGCTTGACTCCCTGACGGCGTAAATAGTTGGCCAGTTGATTCGCTCGGCGGTCCAGTTCGCCAAACGTAATTTGTTGCGCACCAAATGTGATTGCAATACTTTCATGGCTTCGCCTGGCCTGCTCGGCAAACATGGTATGAACGCACTGTAGCGGAGGATTCTCAGTGGCCGTCTGGTTCCAATCCACAAGCAATTGCGAACGTTCGTCTGTCGTAATCCAAGGAATATTGCAGATGCTCTGGTGCGGATTCGCCGCTACATTGAGCAGGATGGTTTTCACATGGCCCAACATGCGCGTGATCGCAGCATCGTCGAAGCGCTTGCGGTGATATGACATCAGCAGCTTAAGATCGGCATGAGGCAATGCCGTAACGGTCAAGGGATAATTCGTAATTTCAACTGCCTGAACATCTTCAATGGTGAGGCCATTATTTTTCTGCAGCAGCGCAGTATCAAATGGGTAGTTCTCAAAAACCACAATGCTTTCAAAGAGCCTTGTCCCCGCAGGCATCTCGCTCCACTTCTGCACTTGGGAAAGCGGACTACACTCGTACTCACTCAACTCCATTTGTCGCCCCTGGAGTTCTTTGAGCCAGCGCAGTACTGGTCGCTCCGGCTGTATACATGTACGCACCGGCAAAGTGTTAATGAATAAGCCAATCATGGCTTCAATGCCGGCCAGGTTGGCCGAACGGCCGGAAAGGGTCAGGCCAAAGACGATGTCCTGTTCACGGCTATACCGGCTCAGCAGAATTGCCCAGGCAGCCTGCACCAGGATGCTCAGAGTCAGTCCATTCTGTTTCGCTGCCGATTGAAGACCAGCCGTTTCTTCGGATGAAAATTGCGTTTGCTGCTCGAAGAAAATATCGTTGCTGTCTCTGAGATGGTTTGCGGAACCGATCTCAATGCTTGTAGGAGCGCCAAAGCCCTGAAGCGTGCGCCTCCAGTATCTCTCCGCGGCAGAAAGATCCTGCTTCTGGAGCCAGTGAATGTAATCACTGTAGGAATCAATCGGCAACCCCGGATAAGGTTCTCCGTGAGTCTGCTCCCTATAGCGTGCCAATACTTCCTGGAACAACAGCGGCAAAGACCATCCATCCAAGATCAAATGATGAAACGTCAATAGCAACTTGCAAACATCGGAAGCAATTTGCAACAGCGTGATACGCAACAGCGGAGCCTCGGAAAGCGTGAATCCGCGAGCACGATCCACGGTCAGTAAAGATTGCAACTGCGACTGCTGCTCGCTCTCTGAAAGCCCGCGCCAATCTTGAAGCTCAAATGGCGCAACCGCGCCCGGACGCACTACCTGAAGAGGCTCATCGTCCTGGTCCGAAGTGAACAGCGTGCGTAAAACCGAGTGGCGCGCAACAACCTGCTGCCAGGCCTCCTGAAACGCTTCAATTTCCAGATGGCCGCGCACGGTACAAATCAGTTGTTGAACATATACGCCCGACTCAGGGGAAGCGAGGCATTCAAATAGTATTCCCTTCTGCGTGGCCGAAAGCGGACACATCGCCTGTAGCGGAACTTCCCCTTCCGCTGTGCCCTTAGCCGGCTTCTCTCGATCTTGTAAGCGTTCGGCCACCTCAGCCAGCGCTGCTATCGTGGGAAATTCGAACAACTGTCGGGGAGTAATCCTGATTCCCTGCTGCTGGGCGCGCGAAACAACTTGCAAGCTGATGATTGAATCACCACCCAACTCAAAGAAGCTGTCATGAATGCCAACTCGTTCCAGCCGCAGTAGCTGTTTCCAAATTTCAGCGAGCAGAATTTCAGTTTCACTTCGCGGATCCTGCTGATCGCTCCTGGAAATGAATTCCCACTTCTTCAGCGTCTGGCGGTCCACTTTTCCGCTAGCCGTCAGAGGAAGAGCATCCAGTTGCATGAATGCCGCGGGAACCATGTAGCCAGGAAGCTTGTTTTGCAGATACTGCCGCAACTCCGCGCTCTCAAGCTTTTTCTCTTGCGCGGCCACCACATAAGCAATCAGGGCCTTCTCGCCGGTCTCCTTTTCTTGTACCGCTACTACAGCTTCGCCTACTTCCTGGTGTTCCTTCAGGATTCCTTCGATCTCACCTGTCTCGATCCGGTATCCTCGAATCTTTATCTGCTGGTCTTTGCGGCCAATAAATTCGAGTTCACCAGCTTCGTTCCACCGGCACTGGTCGCCTGTGCGGTAAAGCCGCGCCCCAGGCTCTCCACTCAGTGCATCGGGCACAAATCGCTCTGCCGTCAAGCCTGGCTTACCGGCATACCCGCGCGCCACTCCTGCTCCTCCGATATATAGCTCGCCCGCAACTCCCACCGGAGCGGGTTGTAGCTCTTCGGCGTTGCTCAGCACATACACCCGCGTGTTGCTGATCGGCTTTCCTATGGTGGGCGAGCTTCTTCCAGTCTTCTCTACAGTTCCGGCGGTGGCCACCACCGTACATTCTGTGGGTCCATAATGGTTCACGACCTCTACAACCCAATGGGCTGGAGGCCTATCTTGCAGCCGGTCACCTCCGGTCAATATCCGCTTTAAACACTCCGGCTTCCACTCTCCCAGCCGCATCACAGCTTCTGCTAATGGCGTTGGCAAGAAGCTGATCGTCACGCCTTTTGCCGTCAGCCATTCGCGCAACTCTTTCGCAGAACCTCGCTCATCATCTGCGGCAATCTCCAGGCTCGCTCCTGCTGCGAGATAGGGCCAGGTTTCCCATACCGAGGCGTCAAATCCAATTCCCGCCACTTGGCTGCCTCGGTCTCCAAGTTCGATTCCGTATGTTTGCAGGTGCCAATGCACCAGGTTCTGCAGCCCACGGTGTTCGATCTCTACCCCTTTGGGCCTGCCTGTTGATCCTGAGGTGTAGATCACGTAAGCCAGTTGCTCTCTTTCTACATTCCATGCCGGGTTCTCTGATGATTCGCGGCTCAGATTCTTCCGTTCCTGGTCGGCGCATAACAACTGCACTTGTCCCAGATCATGCAGCTTCTCACGAAGGATAGTTTCAGTAATTACCACGCTCGCGCAGGAATCGCAGATCTGATACCTCAACCGCTCAGCGGGATATTCCCGATCCAATGGTAGATAGGCCCCTCCTGCTTTCAGCACTCCCAATTGCGCGGTTATCATCTCCGCGCCTCGCTCCATGCATATCCCAACGCGTGCCTCGGCCCGTACTCCCATTTTTCGCAAGCGGTGCGCCCACTGATTCGCCTGTTGATTCAACTCCCCGTAGGTCAACTCCTGCTTCTGATCCCTTATTGCCAACGCCTGGGGCTGAAGCGCGGCTTGCTGCTCGATCATCTGCACGATAGTCCACCCCGGCGAGAATTCCCGTTGCGTCTTGTTGCACTCCACCAGCAATTGCTGCCGCTCCGCCGGACTCAGCACTTCGAGAGTGCCTATCGCCCTCTGCGGCATGGTTTCCAGTGCGTCCACCAGAGATGTCAACGCGGTGTTCATGAACTTACACACTCGCTTGGCGCCAACAAAGCCTGGGGTCTGCGCCGTCAACTCGAAGCCATCTCCGAGATCGTCAATCGAGAGCGTGAAGGGATAATTCGAACGTTCTTCGGTACGAAGCCATCGGATGCCTTCGGCAATGTGCGCACCTTCATCCCAAACGGACCTTGATTCTCTGTGGCGATAGTTCAACAGCGCAGAAAACAGAGGTGTGGGTGCCGGAACTGCACTGCAGCGTTGGGCCAGTACCAACGAAGCGTGTTCATGGCGAAGCAAATCGGTCAAGAGAGCGTATGTGCGCCGAATACTGGTCTCTGCACTGTCGGCTCCGATTGGAATGCGCATCGGCAAGGTATTGATAAACAACCCCAGCCGGCTGCCGACGCCACTCCCACTTTCCATCCGACCGAACAGCACCGTGCCAAAAACTACATTTTTTACTCCCGACACTCTTGACAGCACCAGTCCCCAAGCCACATGGAATAGGCTGGCCGGGTTCACAGCCAGTTTGCGTGCGCCCGTGCGAATACGCTGACACAGAGCCGCATGAAGTTGCAGACGGGCTTCTTCGATCTCTGCCCCATCGCCATGCACCTCGAATAACCCAAATGGAGCGGTCGGCTCATCAACATCACTTAACATCCGCCGGAAAAAAGCTTCGTGCTCTTCCCTTTTGGTTCTCAATAGCGCCTGCGCCACCTGGTTCCGAAATGGGAACGGAGTCGGCAGTTGCCCAACCTGGCCTGTAAGATGCGCCTGGATTTCCTGGAAAATCAATCGCAGGGAGGTGTTGTCGCCTACCAGGTGATGGACTAACTTCACCATCAACCATCGTTTATCTGCCGCATCATGGGCGACATAAACCCTTAGCAGCGGCGCCCTGCGTATATCAAGTTTGAATTTGCGTGGATCAAAGCGGTCATGCAACTGTTGGTTTGCTTCATCTTCCCCTTGGTCCAACTCTACTTCTTCAACTGGCAAAGCCACTCTGCGTTGCACAACCTGCACCGGCTGGGGAAGCCCCTCCCACAGCACACACGTGCGTAGGATGTCGTGCCGGTCAACCACCTTCTGCATGGCATTCAGGTATTGATCCACGCGCTCCCGGCTGTCGAAGTGTAACAAGCCGAAAATCAAGTATGCGTCGCCTCCACTGCTCATCCGATGATGGAAAAAGATCCCTTCCTGTAGCGGCGCCAGCGGATAGATGTCCTGCACATTTGCTGCTCCACCGGGTATGCTGTCCACAATCGCATGGATGTCGATGGAGTTGAGTGCAATCAGCGGCAGCATCTCCTGAGTGATGGCTTCACAGCCGGGCGGGATCAGGTTCGGTGGGACCTCCGTCACGCTGATCTCGCTGCCTGCAACTGCTGCAAGTTCTGCCAGCGTACGTGTGGTAAAAATCGCCTGTAGGTTGACCGGCAGCCCGCTCAGCCGCATGCGCTCGATCAGAGTCATGGCCAGCAGCGAGTGACCGCCATGCTGAAAGAAGTTGTCACGCCGCCCAACGCGTTCCACTCCCAGCACCTCGGCCCAAATAGCAGCCAGGGTGGTTTCCGCCTCACCCAGTGGCGCTTCATAAATTCCTGTCGCATGGTTCTCGGTCTTCGGAGCTGGCAAGGCCTTGCGATCCAACTTGCCATGCGCTGTGAGTGGCAGCGACTCCAGGCGCACGAAAGCGGATGGAACCATGTAGTCTGGCAACTTGGCAGACAAATGTGCACGTAGTTCTTCTGCGTTCAGTTCGGTTTGCGTTGCCGTGTAATAGGCAATCAGGCGCTGGTCGCCCAACGCGTCTTCCCCAACCACGACCACCGATTCGCGCACCGCAGGATGCTCTGCCAGCACTGCTTCAATCTCGCCCAACTCGATCCGGAATCCTCTCAGCTTGATCTGGTCATCGCTTCGGCCCACATATTCAAGCTGTCCGTCTGCTTGCCAGCGCGCCAGATCTCCAGTGCGATACAGCCGCTCGCCCGCCTCCCCGGAGAATGGATCGGGAATGAACCTCTCCGCGGTCAGCTCCGCTCTTCGCCAATAGCCGCGCGCCAACCCCACGCCCCCGATGTACAACTCACCCATCACTCCCACTGGCGCTGGTTGTAAATGGGAATTCAGAATGTAGAGCTGTGTGTTGGCAATCGGCCGTCCGATGGGAACACCCGGCCTCCTCGGCTGCCGCCGCTCGCATGGCCAGGAACTTACATCGATAGAAGCTTCCGTCGGCCCGTATAGATTGTGCAGCTCTGCTTGCAATCGCTGATGAAAGTTCTCGACCACAGATGCAGGCAACGCTTCTCCGCTTGAGATCACCCGCCGCAGCGACGTGCATCTCTCGACCTCCGCTTCCTGTAAAAATACCGCCAGCATCGAAGGCACAAAGTGAACCGTCGTAATCCTCTCCTGCTGCACAGTTCGCACCAGGTACCCACTATCCTTGTGGCCCTCTGGACGCGCCACTACAACACTGGCTCCATACATCAACGGCCAAAAGAACTCCCACACTGAAACGTCAAATCCAAACGGCGTCTTCTGCAATACCCGGTCCGTCTCATCGAGCGAATACTCTTCCTGCATCCACTGCAACCGGTTCAGCAGCCCGCGATGAATGTTCATCACCCCTTTCGGTTTGCCGGTGGATCCCGAGGTATAGATCAAATAGGCCAGGTTCTCACCGCCCACCCTGCTTTCCACTGGTTCTGAACTTTCGGTACAGATCAGATCCCATTCTTCTTCCAGGCACAGCAGCCGCCTCTCCGCGCTCTGAAGTTTCTCTTTCAAATCCTTGTTCACCAGCACCACGGCTGGCTGGGAATCACTGAGCGTGTAGTTCAGCCGCTCGGTCGGATAACCAGGATCGAATGGCACATAAGCGCCTCCGGCTTTCATGATTGCCAAGAGCGCCACAACCAACTGCTCGCTGCGCTCCATGCAGACGCCTACCCGAACCTCCGGCCCCACGCCTAGCTTCTGTAGAAAATGGGCTAGTTGGTTGGCTCGCTGGTGCAGCTCGCAGTAGCTTAGGGATTTGCCTTCGAATACAACTGCAGGATGTTGCGGCGTCTTCTGCGCTTGTGCTTCCAGCAAATCAAGCACAGTGTTGTAGGCAGGCCACCTGCGCTTTGTCTGGTTCCAATCCGTAAGTACCTGCCGGGAATCTTCCTCAGTAAGCAGCGATACCTCTGAGGTTGGTTGTTCCGGATGAGCAATGCTCCCTCGCATCAGCCGCTCGAAATGACGCATCATGCGCTGGATCGTGGCATCTTCAAACAGATCAGTGTTGTATTCAAAAGACGCCACCATTGCCCCGCTGATTTCCGCCATGGCCAACGTCAGATCGAACTGGGCCACGGTGTGCTCCATGGGGACTGCTTCCAAAACCAGATCACCAAGTTGCATCTCCGCTCCGGGCGCGCCCAACGCCAGCGCTCCAAGATCTTCGTTGGAGTGTTGACCAGTTTTTTGCAATACAAACATCGCCTGAAACAGAGGCGAACGGCTGGAATCGCGTTGTGGCTGCAAGCGCTGAACCAGGGTTGCAAACGGGAAAACCTGGTGCGCTAGCGCCTCCAAGGCCACTCGGCGGGCCTGAATCATGATTTCCTCAAGACTTGGGTCACCGGAAAAGTCCATGCGCATGATGACCGGATTCACGAAGTATCCGACAATCCCCGCAAACTCGTGCCGGTTGCGCCCCGTAGTGGGTGTTCCAACCAGCACATCTTCCTGGCCGGTATAGCGGTGCAGGAATGCTTCAAACAGCGCAAGCAGCAGCGTGTAGAGCGTGGTGTTATGGTTCAGGGCCGCCGACTTGAGTTTAGAAACCAGTTCGGCTTCAAGCCGTAAAAACTTGACTGCACCTTGATATGTCTGAAGTGGCGGCCGCGGAGAGTCGGTAGGCAGTTCCAAATTGGGCAGATCGCCTTGCAATTGTTTCTGCCAATAGCGCCAATGTCGATCCCCTTCTTCTGCCTCCAGGAACCTCTCTTCCCAGTTCACATAGTCCGCATAGTGGATAGGAAGAGAATGCAGCTCCATAGAAACATTTCTGATCTCCGCACTGTAGATTTCGGAGAACTCATTCAGCAGCAATCCCAGAGACCACAGATCAGCCACGATGTGATGCACCGCTAACAACAGATGATCGCCATCCGGCCGGCTGAACAGCAACGCGCGAAACAGTGGACCGCTCGACAGATCGAACGATCGATTCGCTGCAGCGGTCATTCGCTCCTGTAGTGTTGCTGAGTCCCACTGGGAGGCATCCTGATGTTCCCAACAAACAGCCGCTTGCTCCTGAACACACTGCACTGGCTTGCCATCCACAAGAGAGAACACCGTGCGCAATGAGGGATGACGGTCCACAAGCCGCTGAAAGGCCCGTTGGAGAACTGCCGAATCTACTTCATGCTTGAAGCGCAATGACCGGGTGATGTGATACGCGCGGCTCTCAGGCGCAAGCTGCTGCAAGAACCAAAGTGCCTTCTGGCCTTCAGAAAGTGGATATCGATTTGCGACGGTAGCACCGCGAAGAGCCGGTGTTGCTGAGCCTGTTGAGGCAGCCCGATCCAATTGCGACAGAAGGTGGTCTGCAAGGCTGGCAATACTCCAACCCTCAAGCAACTCACTTTGTGAGAGGCTGGCGCCCAGCGCAATTTCAACGCTATGTGAAATCTCCAGGGCCATCAGCGAGTCGAGTCCCAGTAGATGAATGGGCTGATGAATTTTGATTTCAGAAGTATCTGTCTTCAGCGTAGCGGCAAACTTGGCCTGCAACCAAAGTTGCAGCGAATCAGCAGTCAATTCCGGCGGGGGCGCATCCTCACGGTTCCCGGCTCTGCTGGAACTCGCTTCCCGCCATTCTGCCAACGCTTTGAAACTGCTCTCCAGAAATGTTTGCCGGCAGAGATGGCGTTGTACTTTCCCGCTGGAAGTTCTGGGCACGGCGCTAGGTCTCAGGAGCACTATCGCGTAGGGCTGAACCTCATGTTCTTCAGCTACCGAGCGCCGGATATCTTCGATGATTCTGGCGAAAAGATTCGATCGCCGTGGATCAATCTCCTGCACAATCACCAATTTCTCTTCGGTTCTTACAGTTACCGAAAAAGCCGCGACCGCCATGCCAGAAAGCATCCGATTGGCCAGCCGTGCAGTTGTTTCAATGTCCTGGGGATAGTGATTGCGCCCGCGAATAATAATCAAGTCTTTCAGGCGTCCAGTGACAAAAACTTCTCCTTGGTGGATGAACCCCAAATCACCGGTACGAAGAAAGGGGCCTTCACCACTGCTCTTGATAAACGCTGCAAAAACCTCTCTGGTCTCTTCCGGGCGGTTCCAGTAACCTGCGGCAATACCGGGGCCGGAAACCCAGATCTCGCCAACCTGACCGGCGCCGCATTCAACATGAGATTCTGGGGTAACGATAACGGCCTTCACATCGTGTGCACAACATCCTGCTCCAACCAGGGTTCGCCCTTCCGGATCATCCGCGTGGGTCACTTTGATCCGATTCTGCTCCAGTTCGCTCGTTTTCACTGTGCAATAGGAAGGACCACTGCTTTTTCTTCCTCCCGATACTTTCAAAGTCGCTTCTGCCAGCCCGTATGCCGGATAAAATGCGCTGCGATGAAATCCGCATGGCCCAAACCGTTTAGCAAACTGCTCCATCGTGAGTGCGTGAACAGGTTCAGCACCGTTATAAGCGACTTGCCAACTGCTCAGGTCCAGCCCCTCAAGCTGCTCTGCCGGTACTTTTGCGGTGCACAGGTTGTATGCAAAATTAGGTCCGCCGGAGTGTGTCACCCGGTATCGCGAAATTGCTTCCAGCCATCGCGCCGGCTCCTGGAGAAACGATGCCGGAGACATGAGATACCCGATAAAGCCCGAATAGAGCGGCTGAATGATTCCATCAATCAGCCCCATGTCATGAAAATGAGGTAGCCAGCAAAGCGACACGCTTTCCGGCGTGTGCTCAAATCCTGCCGCAATGGAAGCGGAGTTGTGCAAGACGTTGGCGTGTGTAACCATCACGCCCCGGGGAGCAGCGGTCGAGCCAGACGTGTATTGCAGATAGGCTAGGTCCTCTGCGCGAGGAAGAAAATTCCGCCAATCAGCAGCCTGCGCTGGCGGAAGATCATCTGTAGCAACCCAGCGCAATTTTCCCAGTTCAGGTGTATGTGCAGTAAAAACATTGCAGCGCGAAACAACTGCAGACGTGGAGAGAGCCAGCGCAGCCTGGCTGTCTTCCACAATCGAGACAATTCGCAGCGCGTTGCGGTTCATCCGTGGCGGATAAGCAGGTACAGCGATTGCACCCGCATAAATGCAACCCATGAACGCTGCAATGAATTCCAAGCCAGGCGGATAAAGCAGCAACACCCGCTCACCTTGAAGTTCTGATCCTTGCAGAAAGGCTGCGATCACTCGCGCCTGAAAATCCAATTGGCAATAACTCAGGGTGGAGGGCTGCAAGTCTGGCCCGGCAAGAAAAACATAAGCAAGACCGTCAGGACGGTCTTGCACCCGCTTGCGAACCAGCCCTACGAGATTGGATATCGTAATTGACATCCATGAACAACAACCAAATCTCCGAGCGACCTATGATATTGGGAATGCTACTCACGCTCAAGCGAAACTCTTAAAAAAATTTCATGTATATTCAATGCGTGTCTTCCACCAGGGCCGCAGAAATTCTGGAACTGGCGCCCGATTCTAAGCTGCTGATCATCCATGCCGACGATCTGGGCCTATGCCATTCAGTAAACCGTGCTACGTTTCTTGCGCTGGAAGAAGGCGCGGTCAGCTCTGCCAGCATGATGGTTCCCTGCCCTGCGTTTGCCGAAGCGGCTGGGATTACGGCCCAGCATCCTGAATACGATATTGGAATCCATTCAACCCTCATCAGTGAGCATCAAGGCTACAAATGGGGCCCGGTTTCGAACAAGCATCATGGGCCAGAGATGGTGGATGAAAACGGATTCTTCTGGCCGAGAAATGATCGATTGCGCGCATCTCCGCAGGAAATTGATGACGAAATCTCCGCCCAGATAAAGTTGGCAATAGAATCCGGAGTCAATCCCACTCATCTCGACAGCCATACATTCTCAGTCGCCAGGCCGGAGTACATTCCCGCCTACGTGAAAGTCGCCAGGCGTTTCGCCCTGCCCTTCCTGATTACGGAACACTGGCATTCCTTTTGTGCCCCTGATGATTCGGCAGCGGCAGAGGACGTGATCGTTCAAGACGTTTTTCAAGCCACCCGCGATCTCACGCCATCCTCTCTGGAGGACTATTACATTTCCGCATTGCAGAATGTCCAACCAGGCCTGAGCGAGCTTATCGTTCACCCGGCATTTGACGACACTGAGATGCAAGACATCTACCAAGGCCGCGCAGCCTACGGTGCCACCTGGAGGCAACGCGATCTTGAAATCATGCGCAGCCAGAAATTTAAATCTGCCCTGCAAGAAAATGCCATTCAAGTAATCAACTGGGGCACAATCCGATCCGCAATTCTACGCAAGGCCCAATAAACATGGGCTCGCTCAATTTTCATACGTCCGGCTTGCGCCGGAATATTACCCATCAGCGGTAATCCGTTCAAATCAGCGTTCATCAGCGTTGAGCTTTTGGCTGCGGCTTGCCACGCTGTGTCTCCGTGGTGGGTTTTAGGGTTTTTGTTGTGGCTCTGCTACGTTCTTCCGCTTGATGAAAAGTTCACCTTACCCGCGAGCGCATTCTCGATGATCGCAATACTCGGCGCTTGCTCCTGAAGCTCCACAAACTTCTGTGACATGCGTTTCGCCGCTTCTGAATATGAGGGGTTGTCCAGCAACTCAGCCATCGCAATTTTTAATTCTTGGGCAGAAACCTTCCGAAAATCAACCCGCAACGCCAGCCCGTGATAAACCGCCCGGGCAGCATTCCCCGGCGCATCAAAGCCCATGGGAAGCAACAGCATGGGGACGCCGTAAAATATGCTTTCTCGAACGCCTCCCCCGCCTGCATGGCCCACCATCAAGCGCGCGCGTTTCAGCAAGGCAACCTGCGGAGCATCATCGGTCAAAATCACATTTGGCGGACATCTAAGATCTTCCGCTTTCAGATAGTTCCCTATCGCAACCACCGCTTGCAGATCAGGACGCTCCGCCATCGCTTCCAGCAATACCTGAAAAAACCGCTTGACCAAGGCAAGGTACTTGAACGTGATGACACTTCCGAGCGAGCAATACACCAGCGGCCTCCCATCCAGCTTTTCCCATGGGAAGTCTTTGTCCTTTCTGGTGATATCTACCGAAGCCTCCACATGAAACGCGCCTTCAATCGGGTGAGCACGTCGAAAATCAAAGCATTCCGGGAAGAATATCAATTCCGGGAATGACAGCCGGGGCCAGGGTGACACGTCAAAATCAATTTTGCT
>DASZEU010000218.1:0-10468 GCA_035940535.1 Candidatus Angelobacter sp. | reverse complement strand
CCTTGACCGCGTGAGCATGGAAGCCGAGCAGATCAGGAACATAGCCAAGCAGCGTGGATTGCAAGACAAAGCCTCAGCCATTGAGGCTTCCCTGGCAAAGCTCAAAGAATATGCCCGTACCGTCTCGCAGACTTTGCAGTCGGCTGATAAACACGCCACGTAAGGATCAAACCTCACACCTCAGATTCCAGATCAACGCGGATCGACGTTTTCGGTAGCTCCAGTGCTTCCGTGCTTCTATCGATTGCTGCCAACTTGTCGCTGACCAACGGCATCCGCGATAAACCATCCAAAGCAATCAAGGGCCTGCAAAATAAGCAGCAGGCAACGCGAGTAGCCGCATAAGCGAATTCTTAGCGCCAGGACTGCAACAAAAAGCAATCAGGGAGAAGAAGTTCCATATTGGGAACTATATATTCTCGCTGGTTAATCGACTAAACCATCTCTCGGTTAACACAATCGTGGTTTCCTTAAGCATATTTAATCTTCCCCGATCTGGAGAAGCACAGGAGGATATTTCGAATGATTTCCAAACGTTTGGTTGCAACTCTTTGCTGCGCCTTAGCTCTTTCCGCAGTTTCGGCGTATGCCCAGTTGTTTCCACCACAAGGTAATGACAATACAAACTCGCTTGCCAGTTTCAAGATTCAAATCATGCCGCAGTTCGTGAACCTCTTCTCCCATCCTAATCCGCCCAACCCGCCCATCGTGTGTCCCGGTTTTGATCCAACCACCAACATCCTTTCCGGCCCACAAATGTTCGATCAACAAACCGTGATTGGACGGAGTTCGTCTATTCCTGGCGGCGACGGCAGTGGCGCCGATCTTGGCGGAGTGCCTGTCGGACAACCCTTTCAAGCAATCCAGGTAAGCAATGTGAGTGAAAGCATGCTGATCCCGCCACCAGGCTTCCCCTGTGGCGGCGTGTCTGGTTGCACCTCCGGTTCGGGTACCCATGAGGTCCACACCGAGGTCGAGTCCCTTCACCTGATGGGCGGCGGAGCTGCCGTGAGGGCCGGCCAATGGTACAACTCGTCCGGCGGCCCTTCATGGCCACCGGCCAAGATCAGCCCTGGTGAGGTGCAATCACAATCTGGTCCCGGTGGGATGTCGGATTTTCCCGCCTCCAGCTTCTTCGATGTTTTCGTACAGGTTGATATGCCCGCCTGCCCGGCTTTCCCCAACGCTTTTCCTGGCGGCACCCTGTACAACCTGATGCCGCTCGTGGTCAAGAATAACCAAGTCAGGTCATTTCCACCCACGGTTGTTTATCTCCATGACGCGAGCAGCATCGTTCCAATCTTGTTCTTGAATGACAACCCGGGATTTTGGCACAAGGATGACATCTTGGGATATTTCTTGCTTGTAGGTCATGGTGTTGGCGTGACGCCAAGTGATTTCAACACTTTCATGACGGGCCAATCCAATGCTACTTGCCCGATTGGTCCACCCCCGCCTTCAGGCGGAGCATCTGTGCAGCCAAAATCCTCGCCAACATCTGCATCCGGAAAAGATGCCAAACCGACTCCCGAAGCTACTAACAAGGCAACTTCTGGGGGTAGTAACAGGTCAATTCCTGGAGGTAGTAATAAGTAGCAATCGGGGTCACCCACACCCCATCGCTGCACAACCGGCGCACGCCGGGGGGCCGGATATTCGATCGTTGGTGCATCGGGTTATCTGAGGAAGCGACCGAGTATCCATAAAAACGATGTAATAGATGCCAAGCACAAATCAAGGAGAAGGGTGGCATGTTGGATGCCCTTCTCCTTCATTCAACTGCGGGTCATTTCCGGATCAATTGCCCGTCGCTAGAAAATTGATCCTCCTTCGGCATATTCTTGGCTGCCTTCATCGCAACGGAACCTGTTATCATTTGCTGTTTCAGAATAGTACGGAGTGTCCTCTCCCATGAAAAATGCAACTCTGGCGCTTGTTTTCAGCGTAATCGTGTGCCTGCCTGGATATTCGCAGCAGGCCAATCATTTTGACGGAACGACCTGGTGGAACCACGTAAAGGTTCTGGCTGCGGACAATATGGAAGGTCGCGAAACCGGCAGCCCTGGCCTTAAGAAAGCGCAGGCTTACGTGGTCGATCAACTCAAGAGCAGCGGCTTGCAGCCCGCGGGAGTCAACGGATTTTATCAGCCTATTGAATTTGAGTGGCGCGAAATCGTGGAGAAGGATTCCAGTCTGGCCTTGGTGCGCAACGGCCAAGTCGAACCACTCATCTTGGGCGACGATGCCATCTTTAACACCCGGATTGACCTTGCTCCAGCTGTAGAAGGACAGCTCGTCTTTACCGGCTACGGCCTCACCATTCCCGAGAAAAATTACGATGATCTGGCCGGACTCGATCTCAAAGGTAAAATTGCCGTAGTGTTTGCCGGCTCGCCAGTAGAAATTCCGGGAGATCTATCGTCACATTATTCATCAGCAGGTGAACGCTGGAAGGCATTGCAAAAGGCGGGAGCCATCGGCGTCATTACCATTCTCAATCCGAATTCCATGGATATCCCCTGGTCGCGAATTTCTTTGAATCGCACTCATCCCAATATGTCGCTGGTGGGCGCTGAATTCAATGAAACCGCCGGCGAGAAGCTGGCAGTAACCATCAACCCGGAAAAAGCAGAAAAACTTTTTCAAGGCTCCGGCCACAGCTTTACCGAGATTCTGGCCGTAGCCAAAGATCGCAAACAGTTGCCGCGTTTCCCACTGACTGTTTCCTTAAAGGCCAAAGCCAGCGTTGCCAAGAAGAAGATTCAATCTTCCAACCTGGTTGCCAAACTGCCGGGCAGTGATCCTGCGCTGAAAGATGAGTATGTCGTACTCTCGGCCCATCTTGACCACGTTGGGATTGGCGAGCCTATCAATGGCGACCGCATCTACAACGGAGCGATGGACAACGGCTCCGGCAGCGGTGTCCTGCTGGATGTTGCTGCCTCTCTGAAAAAGTCTCCGGAGAAATTGCGGCGGTCTTTACTATTCGTCTTTGTTACCGCTGAAGAAAAAGGCCTGTTGGGATCAAGATATTTCACAGCCCATCCTACGGTGAAGCCGGAGTCCATGGTCGCCAACATCAATATAGATATGTTCCTGCCTATTGTGCCGCTTAAGATTCTGCGGGTGCTGGGCCTGACCGACTCGGACCTGGGAGACATGGCCCGTGCTGTAGCCCAGTCGGTGGGAGTCCAGGCGAGTCCAGACCCTGAGCCGCAAAGGAATTCATTCATTCGGAGCGACCAGTACAACTTCATTCGCCACGGCATACCTGCCCTGGCCATGAGCGTAAGCTATGCCAAAGATTCACCAGAACAGAAAATCTTTAAAGACTGGCTGACCAAGCGCTATCACGCGCCTTCCGATGATCTCGACCAGCCAGTGGACCTGGGAGCGGCTGCCAAATACGAAGAGATCATTCGCGCCATGATGGTGCGGGTGGCCAATGGCGATGAGCGCCCGCGGTGGAAGCAAGACAGCTTCTTCCGGCGCTACGCCGAGTCTAGTTCCGGGCAGTAGGAAATGTTGCCGCTGATTTCTAACAGGCCTCAGTTTCCAAAGCCAGGCGCTGAAATTGAAAGCGTATCAATCTTGGGAGCATATTTCTTCGCTAATTCGCCAATCTCGCTGGCCTTTCCTATCAGCACGATAACCAGATTATCGAGCGGATAGTATTGCTTGATAACGCGTTGGGCGTCGGCCATGGTCATGGCGTTGATTTTGGTGGTGAAGTCGTTGATCTCCCGTTCGTCTAGGCCGTAGAACTCCAACTCTCCGAGCAGGTTGGCAAGCTGTCCGGAGGTCTCGATGGTGGGCGGGAACTGGCCCAGAATGAAATTCTTCACCGACTTCAACTCTTCCTCGCTTATACCTTTCTCGTGCAGTCGCTGGAGTACTTCGAGGGTTTTGTCGATGGCTTGGGAGGTCGTGGCGTTCTTGGTGTAGGTAGCAATATAGAATGGACCAGGACGCTTGCGCTGGTCAAAAGAAGAGCCAGCGCCGTAGGTGAGGCCGGATTTAATTCGCAGCTCGGAGTTAAGCATGGAGGTAAACCGGCCGCCAAAGAGCGTATTCACCACCTCAAGATAGACGCGATCAGGGTTGGTACGGGTGACGCCAATATTGCCGAGGCGAAAGTAGGTTTGGGTTGAATCAGGCTTGTCGATCAGCAGCAGTCTCTTGCCGGTCACTGGCGCTACTTCGGCCACCGGGATGGCTGGGACTTGGTGGGCCGGCCATGTCCCAAATTTTTCGGAGAGCATCTTCTCCATCTCTGCGGTGGAGAAGTCTCCAGCCACGGCCAGGATGATGTTTCCCGGGCTATAGTAGGTCTGATAGAACTTTTGTACGTCCTCGCGGGTAAGTCCAGCGAGGGACTTTTCATCGCCGGTGATCGGCCGTCCGTAAGGATGATGGCCATAGAGGTAAGCATTGAAATATGCGCCGATCACAGATTGCGCCTGATCTTTCGATGACTTGAGCCCGTCTACGCGCTGTTTCAGCAGCTTGGAGAATTCATCCTGCGGAAAGGTCGGATTCAATAGGGCGTCTGCCAGCAAATCCAGCCCTTTGCCGATGTCCTTCTTGACGAATTCGGCAGAGACGCTCGAATAATCTTGCACGACGCGTGCGGAGAACCCTCCACCGATAAAGTCCAACTCCGAAGAAAACTGGTCGGCGGTGTGCGCCTTGGCGCCCTTGCGCAACAGGTTGGCAGTCATCCATGCCTGGCCTTCTTTGCCGGGGGCGTCCGCGGCTGAGCCTGCGCGCACCACTACTTCGAAATCCACCAAGGGCACGGTATGCCGCTCCATGAGCAGGATCGTCATGCCATTCTTCAGACGGGTTTTCTTGTAGGGTGGCAGCTTCAGGCTGCCTGCCTGGGCGGCTGCCGAGCCAGCCAATACGAGCGCCAGGACGATTGGAGTCAGCATTGCGGGAACAATAACTTGCAGAAGTCGCTTCATTGGTATCTTGTCCATCATCTATCCAATCATTCTGATTTACTGCTGCTGGCTGGCTCTTCCTTCTCCGGAATCAAAGTCGCCACGGTGCGGTTTTTCTCTCTAAAATATTTCTGGGCCACTTTTTGAATATCTTCCTTGGTTACCCGGTTGTAGTTGTCGACGGCGGTGAAGAGTTTGTGATAGTCACCAAAAAATACCTCATAGGCGCCTAGCGTATTGGCCCGTCCGTTGATGGTATCCATCTGGCGATAGAAAGTGGCCTGGGCGATATTCTTGGCCTTTTGCAGTTCCTGGTCAGTGACCTGTTCGTTCTTCACTCGCTCCAATTCCGCATACACGGCCTTTTCAACCGCTTGCGGATCAATGCCGGCTTTGGGTTGCGCGGTGATGGTAAACAGCGTCGGATCGAACGAAAAGTCCGATCCTCCGTTGATGTTGATGGCAAGCTGGTCTTTATCGACGATTCGCTGGTACATGCGCGAACTCTGCCCGAAAAGCAAGATGGTTTGCAGAAGGTCGAGAGCATAATACTCGGGCGAAGCGCACTCGGGCACGTGGTAGGCCATCATGACTAGGGGCAATTGGGCAAACTTCTTCACCGTTATGCGCCGCTCGCCTAATTGTTCCGGCTCGCGGGTTGTTACCTTGGGCGGCGGCGCGTGAGAGGCAATGGGTTCCAGCTTCTTGGCGGCCAGTTGAAAAATTTCGTCGGCAGAGACATCGCCCACCACAACCAGGGTGGCGTTGCTAGGTGAGTAGCCCATCTCAAAGTGATGCTTCAGGTCGTCCATTGTCCAATTTTCAATGTCCACCATCCAGCCTACGACCGGCCATTGATAGGGATGGGCGATGAAGGCGGTGGCCCAAAGCTGTTCATCGAGAATCCCGGGATTTCTTGAATCCACTGAGGTTCGCCGCTCCGAGGCTACTACTCCTCGTTCCGAGGCAATCATTTTCGGATCCAGGCTGAGGTTCTCGATGCGATCGGCTTCCAGATCGAAGATTGTGTCGAGAGCATTGCGCGGGAACCAGTCTTGATAAACCGTGACATCCCTGTTGGTATATGCATTGTTGGATCCGCCTGCTCCTTCCATGACCCGGTCAAATTCACCCGGGCCGTATTTCTTTGCGCCATTGAACATCATGTGCTCAAAAAAATGGGAGAGGCCGGTGGTACCGGGGTGCTCATTGCGCGATCCAATGCGATAAAAGGTATACAGGGCGACGTTTGGGATATTGTGGTCTTCTTGCACCAGAATTTTCATCCCGTTCGTGAGGGTGTGCGCTTTGACTTCGAATGTCTGGGCGTGGGCAATGCCCACAAATGCGCCAAGAATTAGCGCCAGGGTAATTCGGTACGATGATTTAAATGCGGTCTGCATAATCACTATTAGTCCATTCCAAGGCGAAGGCTTTCTCGAAAATGTAGAGCTTCGAAACCTGTCACGACGATCTTATAGATTTAGACGAAGCTCATGCCAAAAAGTTTATTCTTTGGCAAACTGCAATTTACCTCATCCTATTTGGCGCTACGGCCAATCGGCTTACGGGCAAAGTAATATAGCGAAGCGCCCAGCAGGACAAACATTACTACCGCTACCAGATTGCTGTGACCGATCAACGGGAAACGCTCTGTAAGTAGCAAGGCGCCTTCCTTCAACTTGTACCATTTGCCCTGCGGGGCATTCTCCAACAGCTTGACGACAATACCTAGAAGGCCGACTACACCACCGGCCGCAATCAATCCTGAAGCATAGAGAGAGCCGGGGCTAACATCACTATCGTCCTTTGTTTCTCCCGCTTTTGCTGCGGCGCGGTCTACTAGCCATCGGACAACTCCGCCGCTGAAGATCGCCAGTGTTGTGGCAATCGAAAGATAGAAGCCAACCGCAAACGAGAGCGAGCGGATGCCCAGCAGCTCGATACCGACAACGATGAAAACGCCAATCAACACAAGGTTCCAGGGCAGCCTGTGATCAATGATTCCACTCACGACGGTGGCCATGAGATTGGCTTGCGGCGCACCTGCCTTGTCGCTGCCGATACCCTGGATCCACTGGCGCTCGACGTTTCCAGTGGAGGGATTGTAAAGATATTGCCCATTCGCCAGATGCTGAGCCCCAAGTGCGCTGATGAGCTTGTATTGTTTAGGATCTTCCTCGCGCAACGCATTCCCTTTATCATCAACAATCTTGATCGTCGTTCTTTCCAAAAGAGGATTGCTTTCTGCGCCCACTTCGCGAACGCCCGGTTCAAGGTTGCTCAAATCCAGCTTAGTGGGCCCGAAGGGACGAATCTGTTCCAGGCCGTTGTTCATTAAGAGAAGGGTACCGCCGATCGCGGCGACAGAAACCAACACGCCAATGAGCAAGGCAATTTGTTGTTTCCGTGGCGTCGCGCCTACCAGAAATCCAGTTTTCAAGTCCTGGGAGGTGTTGCCAGCATTGGCCGAAGCGATGCAAACTACGCCTCCAATCGAAATCACCAGGGCCTTGTAAGCATTCGAGGTCCATCCCACCAGAAGGAACGCGAGGCAGGTCGCCATCATGGTGGCGATGGCCATCCCTGAAATGGGGTTCGAAGAAGTTCCAATCAATCCGGTGATGCGTGAGGATACGGTTACAAACAAGAACCCGAAAATAACGACAAATATTGCCGAGGAAATATTAGCGATCGCGCTGGGAGAGGTGCCGGGGACCGGTTTGAAGATCAGGAAGGCAATCATCATGAGCAGCACCAGAACGGTACCGGCAAGTGCGTGCTTCATGCTGAGATCGTTGTCGGTGCGGCGCGTTCCCAAGGCTGCGGCTGCTCCCTTCTTCAAATCGGCAGCGCCTGCGCGCAGTGCATTCACGATGGTGGGAATCGTCTTAATTAATGTGATCAATCCGGCGGCCGCCACTGCTCCTGCGCCCATAGGACGAATGTAGGCGCGATAGATCTCATCAACCGACATGCCCGAGATAAGCTTTTGCGCGGGATACAGAGGAGTCGTAAGATATCCGCCAAAGAACTTGATGGCCGGCATCACCACAAGCCAGGCGAAAACACCACCAGCGAAGATCACTCCGGCAATGCGTGGTCCAATGATGTAACCTACACCCAAATATTCAGTCGTTGTATCGGCCCGGACAGCACTTCCCGGGTAGCCGCGGGGCTGATAATCCGGCTGGTGCGGCCAAAGAGCAAAAAGATTCTCATTCTGAAAAAGAGTGTACAGGCTGCCCAGGCCCAGCCCCATGAATACGCGGCTGGCAAATGATCCGCCGCGATCTCCCGCAACAAGTACATCGGCACAAGCGGTGCCTTCAGGATAGAGCAGGTTGCCGTGTTCTTTCACGATAAGCTGCCGGCGCAAGGGAATCATAAAAAAGACGCCGAGCCACCCGCCGATTAGGGCCAGCAAAAAAATGCGCCAGTACTCGTGGGCAAGGGGAAAGCCCAGGAAGATCAGCGCCGGTAAGGTAAAGATCACGCCGCCAGCCACTGATTCGCCCGCTGATCCGGTAGTTTGAACAATGTTGTTTTCCAGGATGCTGGCCTTCCCGAAGGCCCGCAAGATGCTGATGGAAAGCACTGAGATCGGAATCGACGCTGCTACGGTGAGACCGGCGCGCAGGCCCACATAAACAGTAACCGCGCCAAACACCAGCCCAAAAATTCCACCCAATATCAGGGCTCGCGCCGTTAGCTCAGGTCTGTTTTCTCCCGGCGGTACATAAGGCTGAAATTTTGCCTCAGCCGCTTCCGTTCCAGATGATTCGGCCACAGTTTCCTCCAATCAGGGCGTTGCTTTTGAAATTGTCGCAAGTTAGCACAGTGAGGCTATCGGACACAAATTCGGTGTAGCGCCAGATTGGTAGATCAGAGCGCCGATGAGCCAAAATTTCTGACTGAGCTTGAATGAACGGCTTTTTGATTGACACCAATGTCTTGAATACGATCAATCCTTGGTTGCTTCCAGTTCCTTAACACGGCTATACTTACACGAGCAGCAACCCGGCATGGTTCCTCGAAGGAGGCCGTCTTCAGCAGTAGCGGTGACCTAAATCGGGCGCAACGGGCGATTAAGTCCGCGGCAGAGAGTCTATTTTCTGTCTTGTTTCCTTCTGATTGCCGTCTTTGCCAGTCGCCGCTCACGGCAATTTCCGCGCTTCCCGTTTGCGATTCTTGTGTGCAGCGTATGATTCCCTTATCAGGGATTCTGTGCGCTTTGTGCGGGGAAAAACTCATCAGCGGTTACCTGGAAGCGGATCCTCGATGTGGTCTTTGCCGGAGGGTGCCTCCACCCTTTAAAAAGGCCGTTGCCTTCGGTGCTTATGAAGGTCCACTGCGCGATTTAATTCATCTTTTTAAGTACCAACAAGTTAAGTCGGCGGCGCCGTTATTGGGCCAGTTTGTAGAGCAGGCGCTGCAAGGAACGCCTCTTCCGGCAGAGTTGCTGGTTGTGCCAGTTCCCCTAGCCAAAAGAAAGCGCCGGGACCGTGGTTTTAATCAGGCGGAGGCGATTGTCGCAGCTTTTGTGCGCCGCCAGCGTTCCGCCCGCATCGAATTGAGTACCAGTTCTCTGGTGCGCACCCGCGATACGGCATCCCAGACAGGCTTGACGCGTCATCAGCGCCGTCTTAACTTGCGAGGCGCTTTTGTGGTGGTCCAGCCGGAACGCATCCGTGGACGGACGCTTTTGCTGGTGGATGACGTTATGACTACTGGCACTACCGCGGGCGAGTGCGTCCGCGTGCTCCTGCGCGTCGGAGCAAAACAGGTTTTTGTGGCTACGGTAGCCCGAGCCATAAAAGAAGCGTCAGTATCCCTGCCTGAGCAGGGTATATGGGCGAAACCAGCCCACGCTTGAAACTGGGAGGAACAAAGGGCCATGCACGATACCGGACAAAGGGAAAGAGGCAGAAACAAATCACGCCACCACGCTGAGCCAGCACAAGAGGCACCCAAGGGTCGCAAAGCTCTGCTGATGCAAACCCCTGTCCTGGTGCTGAACGCCTCTTATGAGCCGATCAACATCTGTGCGGCTCGCCGGGCCATCGTGTTAGTGCTGAAAGGCCTAGCCATGCCCGAGGAAGAGAACGGACATTCCTTGCATGCGGCCCGCATCACAATGCGTGTGCCGTCCGTGATCCGTCTTTTGGAGTATCGTCGCATCCCCCATCAGACTCGGGCGCTTTCCCGCAAGAACATCCTGCTGCGCGACCGCAATACCTGCCAATATTGCGGCCTAGTGCTGGCTTCCGGTGATTTGACGCTGGACCATGTGATCCCGCGTTCGCGCGGTGGCTCGTCTACCTGGGAGAACCTGGTCGCCTGCTGCCATCCATGCAATCGCCGGAAAGGGAACCACATGCTCTGCGAGACCGATATGAAGCTGCTCAAGGAGCCACGTCCCTTTACCCTCCACACCAGCCGCCACATCATGCGAATGATTGGCCGGTCGGATAATAAATGGAGAAAGTATTTGTTCTATTAAGCCGTGGGCTGCTGGCTTC